>NZ_CP080383.1:2188830-2501520 GCF_019443325.1 Cryobacterium sp. PAMC25264 | reverse complement strand
GGACTTCTCGGCCGGCTTCGCAGCCGGGGCCGAGTCGGACTTGCTGTCGGACTTGCCCGCGCTCTTTTCCGCGGACAGCGATGACTTGCCGCTCGACTCGGCGCGCGAGTCGTTGCGGTAGAAGCCCGAGCCGGTGAAGCTCACCCCGATCGACGAGTAGACCTTGCGCAGCTTGCCTCCGCAGGTGGGGCACTCGGTGAGGGTGTTGTCGGTGAACGCCTGCTGGATATCGAAGGCGGTGTCACACTCGGTGCAACGGTAGGAATAGGTAGGCACTGCGTCTTTTCGGTTTGTGAACACGGGTGGTTCGTGGCTCAGGCCGGCAGGTGCCGGCCGGGAAAGTCTAGAAGACGACGATGCGAGTAGGGGTAACGAGACCGTTCACCGGTTGGTCGTGCACCTCGCGCGGCACCTCGTCCATGTACTCATTGTCGTAGACGACGGCATACACCGGCGGGCATTTCTCCATCGAGCCGAGGGTCTTGTCGAAGTAACCGCGACCCCAGCCCATCCGTAGACCGGTGTTGTCGATCGCCGCGGCCGGAACGATGATGAGGTCGACATCGTTGATGGCGATGGGTCCGAGCAGTTCGCCCTGGGGCTCCGGCGCGCCGGAGATGCCCTGCACCTCGGTCTCTTCCTCGCCAACGGTCCAGTCGAGCAGGCCGTCGTCGCGCGACACCGGGAACAGCACCCGGATGCCGCGGGCCTCGGCCCAGTTCACGAACGGGCGCGTGTTGGGCTCGGTGGGGCTGGAGAGATAGCAGGAAATCGACCGGGCGGACAGGTCCAGCACGATGCTCTGCAGGTTTTCGGTGAACCCGGCGGTGGCCGCGTCGCGTTCAGCCGCCGTCATGGTGTGCCGGCGCTCCCGCAGCTCTGCGCGGAGCGCCCGCTTTCGGTGCTCGATGTCAGAATCCATACAAGTCATCCTAGGTGCGTAAGCCTTTCGGCTTGCCGCTAACCTAATGCCATGGTTACTCACATTACGAAGGCCGTTATTCCCGCTGCCGGTATGGGAACCCGGTTTCTGCCGGCAACCAAGGCCATGCCCAAAGAGATGTTGCCGGTGGTGGACAAGCCCGCCATCCAGTACGTGGTCGAAGAGGCCGTCGCCGCCGGGCTGACCGACGTGCTCATGATCACGGGCCGCAACAAGAACGCACTGGAGAACCATTTCGACCGGGTCACCGAGCTTGAGGCGGTGCTCATCCAGAAGGGTGACCGCGACCGTCTTGCCAAGGTGAACGAGTCGACCGACCTCGCCGACATGCACTATGTGCGTCAGGGCGACCCGCTGGGCCTGGGGCACGCCGTGCTTCGCGCCAAGATGCACGTGGGCAACGAGCCCTTCGCCGTGCTCCTCGGTGACGACATCATCGACGCCCGCGACCCCTTGCTCGACAAGATGCTCGCCGAGCAGATCGGCCGCAACACGAGCGTCGTCGCGCTCCTCGAGGTCGACCCGTCGCAGATCCACCTCTACGGTGCCGCCGCGATCGAGAAGACCGACGACCCCGACGTGGTGCGCATCACCGGCCTGGTCGAGAAGCCGTCGGCAGCGGATGCGCCGTCGAACCTGGCCATCATCGGCCGCTACGTGCTGCGCCCCGAGGTGTTCGACGTGCTCGAGCACACCGCGCCGGGCAAGGGCAACGAGATCCAGCTCACCGACGCCCTGCAGGAGATGGCGGTCAACCCGGAGACCACTGGCGGCGTCTACGGCGTCATCTTCCGCGGCCGCCGCTACGACACCGGTGACCGGTTGGACTACATCAAGGCCATCATCCAGCTCGCTGTCGACCGCGACGACCTCGGCACCGAGCTGCGCCCCTGGCTCAAGGAGTTCACCGCCACTCTCGAGTAGGTCGGACGCGGGCTAAGCTGCGACACATCATCGGGCCTCGGCCCCCAAGTAGACGGGCTCATCGTGCCGACCGCGATACCGACTCTCCGTGAGGGTGCAGTGACCCTGCGACCGATCCGCCTGCGCGATGCCCGCGCCCTGGAGCGTGAGCTGATGGCGAACAGGTCCTGGCTGCGCACCTGGGAGGCGACGAGCCCGTACGCGCCCATGTCCTTCGACACCCGGGCGAGCATCCGTAGCCTGCTCGCCCACTCGCGCGCCGGCAGCGGGCTGCCGTTCCTGATCGAGTACAACGGGGAGCTCGCCGGCCAGTTGAACGTCTCGTCGATCACCTGGGGATCGCTCTCCAGCGCGTCGATCGGCTACTGGGTGGGCGAGCAGTTCGCCGGCCGGGCGATCACGCCCACCGCGGTGGCGCTGGCCACCGACTACTGCTTCGCCCAGTTGGGGCTGCACCGGATGGAGATCTGCATCCGCCCAGAGAACGGGCCGTCGCTGCGGGTCGTGGAGAAGCTGGGTTTCCGCTACGAGGGCCTTCGCCGCCGGTTCATCCACATCAACGGCGCGTGGCGCGACCACTTCGCCTTCGGCCTCGTGGCCGAGGAGGTGCGCGGTGGGGTGCTGCGCCGCTGGCAGGACGGCCTCGTGCCGCCCGGAAACGCCACCGTGAACGAGTACGACCGGGCCGCCGCGCAGCATCCGTTGCAGGTGGCCGACAAGTGACACACCCCCTCGTAATCAGGGACGGAGGGGCGCGGGACTCATACCGTAGGGAGCATGAGTAGCGAAGTCCTGGGTGGGGGAGTGATGGTGGCCGTGGCCGCCGCGCTCTGGGTGACGTATCTCATGCCGACATGGGCGAGACGACGGCAGTATCTCGCCACCGAACGTAACGCCGTGCGGCTGCAGCAGACCCTGCGCATTCTCGCCGAGACGTCGGAAATCCCCCAGGAGGTACGCGTGGAGACCAACGCGCGCGGTGTGTCCGCCCAACGCAAACTGCTGGCCCAGGCGGAAGAAGACGCCCGGATCGCCTCCAAGGCCGCCGGCGACGCCGCCACGGCCGCCCGTCGTGCCGCGGTCCTGCGCGCTGCTGCAGCCCGGCCCAAGGCGCTCACCCCGGCAGGCAAGGCCCGCCGCCTGCGCGCCATGCGCGCCCTCTCGACCCTGCTGCTGCTCATCGGCCTGGTCAGCGCCGTCGCCGGGCTCACCCTGCTCTCTGCGGGCCTGTGGACCCTGCTGGTGGGCGGCCTCGTCGCCGCCGGAACGGCCGTCGCCGCGCTCGGCCGCCTGGCCAGCGTGAGCCGATCGGCTCGAGCCCCGCGCCAGGCGACGGATGCGGTGGCCACCGAAACCGGCCGCCGCGTGCCCCAGGGCAGCCGGGGCCAGCGCTTCGAACCCGTGCACTTCGAAGAGGCACCCGTGGCGGCACCGACCCCGTGGACCCCGCAGCCGTTGCCCAAGCCCCTGCACCTCTCACCCGGCTCGATCGCCCAGGCCGCGATGGCATCGGTGGATGCCGCCGCCCAGCTGCGCCAGGCGGCCGCCGAGGCCGAGCTGCAGCGCCGGGCGCAGGCCCTGGCCGAGGCCATCGCGCCGTCGGAAGTCACCCCGATCACCCGCCCGGTGGCCGCCCGCGCCGCCGCGGCCAAGGCGTCCCCGCAGGCCGCACCGAGCCGGTTCGCCAGCATGGGCATCGTCGGCGAGACCGAACCCGGCATGACCGACCTGGACGACGTGTTGCGCCGCCGCCGGGCCGTCGGCTGAGGACCCGCCCGGTTCGAAGCGGCAGCGCTCGCGTGATATTGTAAATACGCAGTCTGGGGCTATGGCGCAGTTGGTAGCGCGTCTCGTTCGCAATGAGAAGGTCAGGAGTTCGAATCTCCTTAGCTCCACCACTGAAGGAGAAGGACCGCAGCCCCCGGGTTGCGGTCCTTTTTCGTTTCCCCGGCCTTCCGTGCCGGTCCTGGGCCTACCTCCTGCAATTCGACGCCGCGCGGGCAGCGGATGCCGGAATCACGCGCGTGCGTCGGCACCCCGGAGAATTCTGCGGGAACTGTGCTCCCCCAAGGCCCGGGCTTGCCGGGCGGGTGGGGCGGAGGCGTTGGTTAGGATTGGGGGCACTGCCGGGGCCGGGCAGGCGGGGAGCTTGCGGTTCCACTGTTCGAGACAAGCGGAGACGATCATGACAGCGCACCAGGACCAGCCGGTGACGGCGCCTCCCGAGGAGGTCGTCGAGGGTGTCTTCGCCCTGGCGAGGGACGGCCGCACCGGCCCGCTCGGCGAGATGCTCGACGCCGGGGTGCCGCTCGACCTGGTCAACGGGCGCGGCGACAGCCTGCTGATCGTGGCCGCGTACGCGCAGCACCGGGACACTGTGCTGGAGCTGATCCGACGCGGCGCTGACACTGCCGTGGTGAACGCTATGGGCCAGACCGCCCTCGCCTGCGCCGTGTTCCGGGGCAACGAGGCGATCCTGCTCGACCTGCTTGCGGCCGGCGCCGACCCCGACCTGGGCAGCCACACGGGCATCCAGATCGCCGACCAGTTCGCCCTGCCGCGGATGCGCCAGGTCATCGAGGCCCACACCGGCACCTGACCGGCTCTCCCGCGCACTCGACAGCGGAGATCCCTCCTTCCCCGACGAAACGAAGGCGGAAGTCCGCACCTCGACTCGCGTATCCGGGCGTCGATGTCGGCGGGTGTGGTTACCGTGGTGGCACCTCGGTTGCGAGGTTCGGGCGGCGACGGGCGGATGCGGATGGACGAGGACTCGGGTGCGGCGGGCGTCGCCGTGCGGTTCCGCTGCGGGCACGGGGCGGATGCCGCCGAGGCACGCATCACCCTGCAACGAGCCTGCCCGCTGTGCATGCTGCTCGGCGAGACCAAGCGCAGCCGCGAGGAACTGCTCCGCCGCGCGGCGCCCGCCGGCCCGGCCGCCCTGGCCCAGGAGACCCGCATCGGAGCGAGCTACGAGTGGATCTGCACGCGCGGGCACTCCCGGTATGAGGCCACAGTGCGTCAGGCCCTCACCGGGCCCGGCTGCCCGAAATGCCAGAAGAACGCCCAGGCGCCCGCGGCCCGGCACGAGGGCGGGGTGCCGTTCATGAAGCCCGGCCTGAAGACCCGCACTTCCCAGGCGGAACAGAAGCTGCGGATGCTGCTGGGCGAGCGCATCCGGCTGCCGCACCGGGTGAACGCCATCCGGATCAACCGGAGCTTCTACGGCAAACCCGAGGTGTGGCCCGACATCATCATCCCGGGGCTGTTGGTGGCGATCGAATACGACTCGCCGGGGCGGGAGCGCACCGCTCACCGCGGTCTGAAGGAGGCCTCCGACCGCGAGAAGGACGCGGCCCTCGCCGAGGTGGGCTGGGCCGTGATCCGGGTGCGCGCCGACGGCCTGGAGCCGCTCGGACCGTACAGCATCGCCTGCGCCGGGGTGACCGCCCTGGTGATCGACGAGGTACTGCGGTTGCTCGTGCTGATCCGCGGGGAGGAGGCCGTGGCCGCCCTTATGCGAACAGATCCGAGTGGTTAGAGTGGGCCGGGTAAGACGCTCACGGTCGAGCAGAGGAGTCGAGTAGTTCGTCGAGCAGGGGGACGGCACGTGGGCACACTCTCGCCAATCGAAGGAGCCTGGTCGTGCTGCACACCGATATACCTACCCGAGACGACGTCGATACCCTGGCCGCGGTGCGGCAGCATCCGTGCGTCTCGGTTTACCTCAGCACCACCCCGCTGCCGCAGGATTCGGATAAAGCCCGGGTGGAGCTGAAGAACCGGCTCGCCGAGACGGTGCAGCAGCTGCGCGACGCGAACACCGACAAGAGCGTCATCGAGGCCGTGCAGGAGACCCTGGGGGACCTTGTCGAAGACTCCGACTTCTGGCGGTCCCTGTCGTACAGCCTGGCCATTTTCGCCACGCCCACCAGTGTGCGTACGTTCCGGCTGCCCAACCGGCTCAGCGGCGCCCTGGAGGTCTCCGACCGGTTCTATCTCAAGCCGTTGCTGCGAGCGGTCACCTTCCCGCAGGCGGCGTTCGTGCTCGCCCTGGCGCAGAACTCCGTGCGGCTGCTCGAGATCAGCGCAGAGGGCCCCGTCTACGCGGTGCCCGTGCCGGGTCTGCCCAGCGACGTGGCCAGTTCGGTGGGCCTGCCGTCGATCAGCGGCCGCAGCCAGGACGGCCACAGCATGAACGGGCGCATCCAGGGCAGCGAAGGTCAGAAGGTGCGGATGCGCCAGTACGCCAGGGCCATCGACCGGGCGCTCCGCCCGGTGCTCAGCGGACTCGACCTGCCCTTGGTGCTCGCCGCCGCCGAACCCCTTGCGGGCATCTACCCGTCGGTGAACAGCTACCCCAATCTCACCGAGGGCATCATCGCCGGTAACCCCGAGGAGACTCCGGACGAGGAGCTCGGCCGGGCGGCGCGGGGGATCCTGGACCAGCGCTACGCGGTCGAACTCGAAACCCTCAAAGACCGGATGGCTAGCCGGGCCGCGCACGGCCGCGCCGTCACCGACCTCAGCGACGTGGCCAGGGCGGCCACCTACGGCGCCGTCGAGACTCTCTTCGTGGACATCGACCGGAGCGTGCCCGGGGTGGTCGACGAGCAGACCGGGGCGATCACCCTCAGCGACACCGAGGACGCCGTGACGTATGGCGTGGTCGACGAGATCCTGCGCCGGGCGCTTCTGTCGGGCGCCGAGATCTTCGCGGTGCGGGCCGACGACATACCGGGCGGCGGAGCGGTGGCGGCCGGGGTGCGGTTCGTGGTCTGAGCCGCCGCGGACCGGAACCGGGCCGTCCGGCAGACCGGGCGAGAAAAACCGGTGCCGCCCGAAAACGGGCGACACCGGTGAGTCTGGCGGGTCGGGCGGATGCGCCCGGCCGGAAGTGGTCAGCGCTTGCGAGCCTTCTCGGTCTCAGCGGACTTGGCCTGCTTGTCGGCGCGCTTTTCCTTGAGCGACTTGCCGGCGACCTTCTTGGTCGCATCCTTCTTGGGTGATTTGTCAGCCATGTGTACTCCTTCGGACCCGGCCGTGCGGCCGGATGCTTTGACCCTACGCGGGTTCGGGACAAAGAGCATCTCGACGCGGCGGGACGGCCTCGGCGACTGCCCGAGCGGCATCCTGAGCGGTATCCCAAGGCGCGCTGCGCGTGCCCTGTGCCTTTTGATCGTGTCGACGTAGGCTGTCTGCGATGAGGCGCCTCGTCAGTGGGACGGGAAGGCGCAGGAGAGCCGGGAGATCATGAGCTCACAGGGAACATACAAAGCAGTGCTGTTCGGTCCGAACGTGATCGCGGCGGGCACCGAGGTGGAACTGCACTTCGCCAACGGAGAACACCAGGACGTCGTGGTGCTCGAGGCCGTCGAGGACGGCCAGAAGATCACCCGCACCTACAAGAAGGGCCGGGAAACGGAGGAGCCGATCCCGTACCGTTTCGTCGACGAAGACGTCAGCGACGAGACCGCCGAGGGCGAAGTTCCCAACTAGTCGACCTGAGTCACGCGGCAGGTGAGCGTCGCACGGCATCGCGGATGCGCAGCCGTGCGACGCCCTTGTGCGCCCTGGCCGGGGTTAGATGCGGGTGCCTGGGCCGGGGTTGCGGCCCAGCCGCACGGGCAGGGCCATGAGCGGACCGACGAAGCGGCGCTGCAGGCGCCGGCCCGGACCCCACACGTACTGCACGATCAGCTGTGCCAGGATGGCGCTGGCCGCCAGGGCCACGGCGATCGCGCCGGCGGTGAGCAGGTTGAGCAGCCCGTTGATGTCACCGTCGGACATCTGCAGCAACCCACGGAACAGTGCGAGACCCGGCACCAGCGGTACCAGGGCGCACACGATGATCACCAGCGGCGGGGTGCGCACGATACGCGCGCCGACCGCGGCGAGCAGCCCTGCCCCCATCGCGGCCGCTCCGGAGGACCAGACCAGCCCGAACCCTGAGCTCGTGGCGCCGAGGTAGATGGCCTCGGCCACGGCACCGAGCAGGGACACCACCCAGACCGCGCGCCAGGGCACCTGGGTGGCCAGGCCGAACCCGATCACGATCACCACGGCGGCGACCAGCTGGATAGCGAGGTTGCTCAGGGTGGGGGAGACGTCGGCGTTGATGCGCAGATCGAGGCCGAACCGGGCCAGCAGCAGCGAGGATCCGGCGACCCCGGCGACCAGGCCGCCGGTGATCAGCAACGCCTCGATCAACCGCGCGGTGCCGGTGAGATAGAACCCGGACAGGGTGTCGTGCACGGCGCCGAAGGTGGTGACCCGGCCAGGAGCATGATGATCGTGGCCACGACGACGAGCGACGGGGTGGCGGTGGGGTCGACCAGGGGCACGAACGCGGCGAAGAGCGGCCCGATGGCCCCGCCGACGACGGTCTGGTAGAACAACGGCACCCGCCGGTTGTCGAGCGCGGTGGTGAGCAGGTCGATCACGAACGCGGCGACGAAGGCGGCCAGGATCACGATCGGGCCACCGCCGATCAGCGCGGCCGCGCCGGCGCCGACCAGGCTCCAGCCGAACCGGCGGTAGAGCGGCGGCACCTGCGGCTTGGAGGAGACGATGGTGGCCAGGCGCTTGCGGGCCTCGGCGACATCCGTGGGCTCCTCGATGAGATCGGCGATGAGCTCGGAGGTGGCGGTGAGCTTGGCGTAGTTGAGGGTGCGGTATTTCACGTCGCGGCTGCGCGAGATGGCCTCGTGCGTGGACTGGTCCTCGTGGGTGAGGGTGATGATGGTGTGCGTGATGTTGGCGTCGGTGCCGCGCAGCCCGTAGGCGCGGGTGAGCGCGTGCATGGCCGCGGTGGCGTCCTCGGCGCCGGCGCCCGACGCGAAGATCACCTCCGCCAACCGCATCGTGAGGTCGAGCACCGAGCGGGTGTACGCGGCGATGTCGATCACCGGAACGGCGATCGTGGAGGTGCTCGGCGCATCCTCGTAGGCCCGCACGGCGGCGATGCCGCTGGCGTCGGCGCGCAGGATCGGGATGCTCGTGGTGACCGGTCGCGGAGTCGTGGGGTGCGGCGCCCGGTAGGGGGTGCGGGCGACGTTCACCGGTTCGGTGGGGGTGGGGGTCACCGCGGGGGTGGTCACGGGCGGGGGGGGGAACTGCAGTCAACGGGACAACTTCTACACTTCGAGGGTCGGGGATGCGGGTGGGGATGGGGTGGGCGCGGTCACTCATCGAGGGGACCGAGCCAGGCGGCGGCGACGGTGGCGTGGGCTGAGTCGGAGTTGGACGGGTGGAACAGCCCGGCCAGCACGTCGCGGTAGAGCCGGCCGAGCTCGTCGCCGGTGAAATAGCTGGCCCCGCCGTTCACGCGCACCATGAGGTCGACGACCTCCTTGGCGCTCTCCACGGCACGGTGCTTCAGGCCGGAGAGCCGGGCGAACCAGAACGGGCCGTGGTCGACGAGGGCGTCGACGTCGCGGGCGAGGGTGTCGATCTGCGGGTACAGGGCGTCCAGCAGCATCGCCGCCTGCGCGATGCGGCGACGGATGTCGGGATCCTGGCTGAGCGATCGGCCGTCGTTCTTGGCCGAGTGGCGACGCTTCGCCGCCTCGACGCCCAGCTCGATCGCCCGCTGCGCCAGGCCCGTGTACACGGCGGCGAGCAGGATCTCGAAGGTGGCGAAGATGCCGAAGATCAGTGGGTCGGCCACCGGGCCGGGCGGGAGCTTCCGCACCACCCGGTGAGGGGGCGCATACGCCGCGTCGAGCCGGGTGGTCTGGCTCTGGCTGCCGCGCATGCCCAGCGTGTCCCAGTCGTCGGACCGGGTGATGCCCGCCTCAGCGCGGTCGAGGAACGCCCAGACGATGAGAGGCCGACCGGGGTCGCTGGTGTCCAGGCCCATGGTGCCCAGGCTGGTCCAGACAGGGGAGAGCGAGGTGAACACCTTGGTGCCGGTGAACCGGTAGCCGCCGTCGGGCTGGGGTGCGGCATCCGTGCCCGACCCGAACAGCACCAGATCGTTGCCGGGTTCGCTGACGCCGAAACCGAAGATGGCGCCCGCTGCGGCCTCGGTGAGGACGAAGTCGAGGGCGCTGTCGCCTCGGTCGTGCATGGCTTTGGCCACGCCGGTCCAGACCAGGTGCATGTTGATGGCCAGCGCAGTGGCCGGGGCATGTGCGGCGAGCCGGGCCTGCTCGGCGGCCAGCTGCGGCAGGGTGAGGCCGAGCCCGCCGAACCGGGTGGGCACCAGGGCGCGCAGATAACCGGCCTCGGCGAGTTCGGTGACGTCGTCGAACGGGAAGGTGTTGGCGGCGTCGTGCGCCGCTGCGCGCGAGCGGATGCGGGCCAGGAGTTCGTCGTCGAGCAGCGCCGGTGGGGCGGCGGGGGAGGATGCAGCGGGACGGGAAGATTCTGTCACACCTGCAAGCCTACGTAGCCTTTCCCTTGCGGGTGAACAGGCGCACGATGAGAAACACGATCCCGCCGAAGACGGCGAGGATCGCCAGCCACGGTAGGGCGAATCCGATGCCCACCAGGAGGCCGCCGAGCGCCACCACGAGGGTGTCCCAGCCGGCCACGATGCCGGTCCAGAAGTTGTCCGGGGCACCGGGGGCGACGGTACCCGTGGAGTACAGCTCGAGGCTCACGGTGGAGTACTCGACCTGGTCGCTGAGGTAGTCACGCTGCGAGCGCATGCTCTCCAGCTCGGCCTGCCGGGTGGAGAGCTCGCCTTCGATGGCGACCAGGTCGGTGGTGCTCGTGGCCTGCGTCATGAGCGCCAGCAGCCGGTCGACGGAGGTGCTCAGCGCGGTGATGCGAGCGTCGAGGTCCTGGCTCTGCTGGGTGACGTCGGAGGCGTTCAGCGACACGTAGTTGACGGTGCCCAGAGCGCGGAGTTCGTCGAGGGTGCGGTCGAGGTCGCCGGCGGGGATGCGCAGCGACAGGTTGGCGCTGGCGGCCTGGTTCTCGGTCTTGGGGTTCTCGGTGCGAGAGTCGACCCGGCCGCCGGCCTCCTCGACGATGGTGACGGCGGCCTCGGCCGAGCCGATCGGGTCCTCCACGGTCACCGACACCGAGCCGGTCGTGATCACGGACCGGTCGGCGCTGGCCGCGTCCCCGGCGGCGGCCTCGCCGGGCGCGACGAGCTGACCGGGCGCGGTGCCGGCATCCATCGACTCGGCGGACTGGGCGCTCAGGCTGTCGGAGCCTGAGGACGTGCAACCGGCCAGGAGAACGGCCGCGAGGATGACCCCGGCGGCCAGGCCGAGGCGGGGGCTACGGCGTCGCGGGCGGGCGCGGTCGGTGCTGCTGGTGGCCGGGCTGGCTGTCTCCGGGGTGTGGCTCATGGCCCCACTGTAGGGTCGGGCCGCATCCGGAATCTGGGTGGATTCTGGGAGTCGGATCACAATCGAGTCTCGGTCCGGGCGGGCATCGTACGCTCGACGTGGCGCCGAAAACGTGCGGCGCCGATGCCCGATCACCGATTCAGTTCGTGTTCTAGGAGGAACCATGGGATTCGCAGACGACGCCAAAGATGCCCTCGCGGCCACCGGCCAGAAGATCGGACGCGCCGCCGAAGACGCCAAGGAGCGCGTCTCCGACAAGGTTGACGAGGTCCAGGCGGACGCCGAGGTCAAGAAGGCCGAGGGTGACGTGAAGCGCGCCGAAGCCGAGCGTGACGCCACGAAGGCCAAGAACGACTACAAGGAAGAGTTGCGCTAGACAGAGCGGAGCAGACGCCGCCTGATGCCGCCCAGCGAGGGTGAGGGGCCGGCGCCGACGGGATGGTTCCGTCGGCGCCGGGCCCCGCGTCTGAACATCCACTCCGACACCGGCTCCGGCCCGGTCGTGATCCTGGTGCACGGCATCGCCTCCACCGCGGTCACCTTTCGCAAGGTCGTTCCGTTGCTCGCCCCGAATCACCGGGTGATCACCGTCGACATCCTCGGCCATGGGGCGTCTCCGAAACCGGCCGGCTGCGAATACACCCTCGACGATCACGTCGCCGCGCTCGCCGCGACCATCCAGCACCTCAGGCTGCGCCAGCCGTTCGTGCTCGTCGGGCACTCGCTGGGCAGCCTCATCGCCACCCGCTACGCCTCCGAGCGCCGCTGGTTCTCGCCGTCGGGCAGCCGGGTCTCCCGGCTGGTCCTGGTGGGCCCGCCGATCTACCTCTCGCCCACCGACATCGGCGACCCCTGGGTGCGCGCCAGGGTCACCGCGTACCTGCGCGCGTACGAGTTCCTGCGGGCGAACAAGGACTTCACCCTCGCCAACGCCGCCGTGCTGGCGCGCCTGCTGCCCAAGGGGATCCTTGAGCTCACCGCGGAGAACTGGACACCGTTCGTGAAGTCACTCGAGCACTGCATCGAGTCGCAGACCATGGTGAGCGACATCGCCAGTCTGCACGTGCCCGTCGACCTGATCTACGGTGCGCTTGATGCCTTCGTCGCGCCCGGCAGCCTCCGGGTGGTCGAGCGGATGCGGCACGTCACCACTCACCGGGTTGAGGCCAACGACCACATCGTGCGCAGCCGCATCGCCAAGGTTCTGGTGCGGGTGATCGACGGTGCGCCCGGACCGGTGACGGGCACCTCGGGCGGTCCGACGCCGGCCGAGGTTTCGGGCTGAGACGTCACGAGTGCCCGGGCCGCTTGTCTGGGCCGTGAACGGCGCCTCGACCGAGGGAACGGGACCGAGTTGCCGGGGAACCGCGGTGCTGCCAGCATGGATCCGATGACACGTGCCACGGATTACCTGCAGGCCTACGACGCTCAACTCCGCACCGATGCCGAAACGCCCAGCGCGCTCAGCGTCGCCCGACTGGGTCCGCTCCGGTTGGTGACCTTCGCTGGAGGGCGAGGCTTCATCACCTACCAGGATCTCGACGGCGCCGACGCACCGGCTATCGCGGGTCTGGTGGCGGCGGCGCTGGAGCACTTCCGGGCCGACCGGGAGATCAGGACCGTGGAGTGGAAGAGCCGTGGTCACGACCGGGCGCCCGGGCTGCACGCGGCTCTGCTGGCGAACGGGTTCTCCGCCGACGAGCCGGAGTCGATCATGATCGGCCCGCTGGAGGCACTGTGCCGCAACGCTCCCACCCCCGCCGACGTGACACTGCGGCGGGTCACCGCCGAGGCCGACGTGCGCGCCATGAGCGCGGCGGTCGACGAAGCATTCGGGGAGGCCGTCGACACCCGGATGGCCCAGGCGCTGCTTGAGCGCCTCGCCCGTGACGACGGAATGGAACTGTGGGTGGCGGAGACCGACGGCCGCATCGTCTGCGGAGGCCGCCTCGAACCGGTCCCCGGTACCGACTTCGTCGGCATCTGGGGCGGCGCCACCCTCCCGGCCTACCGCGGCCGCGGCATCTACCGTGCCCTGACGGCCGCTCGTGCCCGTTCCGCGCTCGCGCTGGGCAAGAGGTTCGTGCACAGCGACTCCACCGAGGACTCGCGGCCGATCATGGAGCGATCCGGGCTCCTCCGTGTGTCGACGACCACGCCGTACAACTGGAACCGGTAAGTCGACCAGGTTCTGTCAGGCCCCGTCGTTAGGCTGGTCCTATGGATAAGAGAACACTGGGCAGAACCGGCCGCACCGTCTCCGTCATCGGACTGGGCACCTGGCAGCTGGGCGCCGACTGGGGCGACGTCACCGAGGCCGACGCCACCGCCGTGCTCGCCGCATCCGTGGATGCCGGCGTCACCTTCTTCGACACCGCGGACGTCTATGGCGACGGACGCAGCGAGCAGATCATCGGGCACTTCCTCGAGCACGGCGCCCCCGGCGTGGACATCACCGTGGCCACCAAGATGGGCCGGCGCCTCGAGCAGCTGCCGGAGAACTACGTCCTCGACAACTTCCGCGCCTGGACCGAACGCTCGCGCCGCAACCTCGGCACCGAGACCCTCGACCTGGTGCAGCTGCACTGCCCGCCGAGCGCCGTGATCGAGTCGGGCGAGGTCTACGACGCCCTCGACACCCTCGTCGACGACGGCGTCATCGCCAACTACGGCGTGAGCGTGGAGACCTGCTCGCAGGCCCTGGAGGCCATTAGCCGGCCGGGCATCGCGACGGTGCAGATCATTCTCAACGCCTTCCGGCTCAAGCCGCTCGACGAGGTCGTGCCGGCCGCGCGCGCCGCGGGCGTGGGCATCATCGCCCGGGTGCCGCTGGCCAGCGGGCTGCTCACCGGCAAGTACACGCGCGAGACCGTGTTCGCCGAGAACGACCACCGCAACTACAACCGCGACGGTAGCGCCTTCGATGTGGGCGAGACCTTCTCCGGTGTCGACTACGAGACCGGCCTGGCCGCGGCGGCGGAGTTCGCCGCCCTGGTGCCGGAGGGCCTCACGCCGGCGCAGGCCGCGCTGGCCTGGGTGGCGCAGATCGACGGGGTGTCTTCGGTGATCCCGGGCGCCCGGTCGGTGAAGCAGGCTGAGGGCAACGCATCCGCCGGCGCCGTGCCGGCGCTGCCCATCGAGTTCATGGAAGGCGTGCAGTCCATCTACGACCGCCAGCTGCGCGAGTCCATCCACCACCGCTGGTAACCCTCCCGCCCCTTCCGCGAACTGTGACTTAAGCACGCCTCCGAGCCCGGAGGCGTGCTTTTCTCACAGGTCGCGGGGTGGGCGCGAGGGTCAGTCGAGGTCGTCGGGGTCTTTTCCGGTGCGTTCGCCGGCGTCCAGGCCGGCGATGGCCTCTCGGTCGGCCGCATCCAGGGCGAAGTCGAAGACGTCGAGGTTCGCCCGGATGCGCGACGGCGTCACCGACTTGGGAATCACCACGTTGCCGAGCTCGAGGTGCCAACGGATGACCACCTGTGCGGCGGACTTGCCGTGCCGGGCGCCGATGGCGTCGAGGGTGGCGTTGCCGATCGCGCGGCCCCTGGCCAGCGGCGACCAGGCCTCGGTGAGGATGCCGTGGGCGGCGTTGTACGCGCGGGTCTCGGCCTGCGCCAGCCACGGATGCAGTTCGATTTGGTTGACTGCCGGCACGATGTCGGTCTCGGCGATGAGCCGGTCGAGGTGGTGCGGGTGGAAGTTGGATACCCCGATCGATCGGGCGCGGCCATCCGCCTGCAAGCGTTCGAGCGCGCGGTAGGTCTCGATGTACCGGTCCTGCCGGGGTGCCGGCCAGTGGATCAGGTAGAGGTCGACGTAGTCGAGGCCGAGCTTGGCCAGGCTCTCGTCGAAGGCGCGCAGGGTCTCGTCGTAGCCGTGCCGGTCGTTCCAGACCTTGGTGGTGACGAAGACCTCGTCGCGGGGCAGCGCCGCCCGGGCCAGGCCCTCGCCGACGCCGCGTTCGTTGGCGTACAGCGCGGCCGTGTCGATGTGCCGGTAGCCGTCCTCCAGTGCGATCTGCACGGTCCCGGCGGCGAGGTCGTCGGGGATCTTGTAGACCCCGAGTCCGAGCTGGGGGATGGCGTGTCCGTCGTTGAGCGTCAGAGCATGTTCCATGCCCCCATTTTCGCGAACTGTGAGTAAAGCACCAAAAATCCCGAAATTCCGGTGCTTTACTCACGGTTCGCGGGCGGTGAGGATAGCGCGCACCCGCCGCAGGAACTCCTCGCCGCCGTTCATGAGGTCATCGTCGGTGACCCGGATGACCCGCCAGCCGTGATCCTCGAGCCGCTCCCGGCGGGTGATGTCCTTGCGGAACTGCGCGCGGTCGGTGCGATGCCCGTCGCCCTCGTACTCGACGCAGGCGCGCAGGTGCGGCCAGGCCAGGTCGACCCGCGCGATGAAGGTGCCCTCGGCGTCGGTGATGACGTAGTTCGTGAGCGGCTCGGGCAGCCCCGCATCGAAGAGGAGTAGGCGGGTCTCGGTCTCCTTGGGCGACTCGACCCGGGCCCGGGCGAGGGCCGCCGCCGCACGCAGCCGTTTGACCCCGCGGCGGCCGGTACGCCCCAGGATCACGCGGTCCAAGTCCTCCCGACAGTAGGCGGGGTTGTCGCCGGCGAGCAGGAAATCGGCGACGGCGACGAGCGCGGTGCGAGGCAGCACCATGCCGAGGTCCGCCCAGGTCTGCAGCGGCGAGGTGACCGGGATCCCGTCGACGTACTCGACGTTCATCAGCTCGGTGCGCAGCTCGTGTCCGATCACCCCGGTCATCTGCGGCGGCCGAGTACCGGCCGGCACGGTGACGTGGATGCGGGTGTCCGCGGCGAGCCAGCCGGGCAGCGGCAACCCGAGCAGAAGGGCCGCGGTGTGGTGGCTGATCACGTGGGTGGGCGGCATCCGCTCGGCATAGCTGCGGCTGAGAGTTGCCGCGCTGCTGGGGGAGGGCCCGGCGACCCGCACCGCCCGGAACGGGGCGGTGAGGTCAGCGCCCTGGAGGCGTCGCCGGGTGACGCCGAGGCTGCGGGCCAGCGCAACCGGGAACGGCTCGCCTAAGAGCTCGGGAGGGAGAGGGGTGCGTCGTGACATGCACAGAGGATGTCAAACGGAAGCGGTCCGCGCGGAATCTCTCCACAGGCACCCGCGAACTGAGAGAAAAGCCCCAGAATCCGGCGTTTTTGGGTGCTTAACTCACAGTTCGCGGGAGGGCGGGAGGGCGGGAGGGAGGGAGGGAGGGGACTAGGAGACCTGGATGCTGATGGGCTCGGTGTCGGGGATGGGGCTCACGTCGCGTCCGCGCAGGTCGGGGTGCCAGCGACGGCCGAGCGCGGGGATGAGCGTGCCGAGCGCGGCGAACCCGGCGGCGACGTAGATTGCCGAGCCGGCGCCGGAGTGGTCGATCGCGAAGCCGGCCAGTGCCGAGCCGAGCGCCGCGCCGATGAGCTGGCCGGTACCGATCCAGCCGTAGGCCTCGGCGGTGTCGCTGAACTTGACGCTCGCCGAGACGATGCCGAACAAGACCGCGAACGACGGCGCTATGCCGATGCCGGCGACGAGCAGCGCGGCGGAAAGCCACCAGAAGTTGAGGAAGAGGCCGGCGATGGCCAGGCCGATCGTGACGATGAGCATCCGGCTGGCCAGTGCCCACGGGCCGATCGGGAGGTGCCCGAGGGCGAGCCCGCCGATGAGCGACCCGACGGCAAAGATGCCCAGCACCCAGCCGGCATTGGCGCTGCCGTGGCCGAACACGGCGACGACGCCGGCCTCGACGGCGGCGCAGGCCGCGACGAGCATGAAGCCCACAACGGTGCTGAGCAGCACCTCGGGTTTCTTGAGCACCACGCCGAGCTTGCGGCGGCTGCGGGGGATGCGCACCCGGCCCACCTCCGGCAGCGCCACGAACCAGATGCCGCCGGCGACCAGGAAGAACGCGGCGAGCAGGATGCCCGCGGTGGTGCTGACCTGGATGGCGACGAAGGTGGCGATGACCGGGCCCAGCACCCAGATGATCTCCTGCGCCGAGGCATCCAGGGAGAACAGCGGGGTGAGCTGGCGGGAGTTGACGACCTTGGGGTAGATGGTGCGCACGGCCGGCTGGATGGGCGGCATCGACAGGCCGGCGATGAAGCCGATGATCATGAGTCCAGCGATCGGCAGCGGAACGAGGGCCATCGCCACGATCGACGTGGTGCAGATGACCATGGTGACGATGAGCACCGGGCGCATGCCCAGGCGGCCCATCAGCCGGGAGGTGAGCGGGCCCGCGATGGCCTGGCCGATGCTCATGGCGGCCAGAACGAGGCCGGCCGCGGCGTAGGAATCGAAGAGCTTCTCGATGTGGATCAGGAATGCCAGCGAGAGCATCCCGAACGGGAATCGGGCGGTGAGCTGGGCTCCGATGAGACGGGCAACGCCCGGTGTTTTCAGAAGGGTCCAGTAGCTGCTCACAACCGTCCAGTCTACGGCCGGAGCGGGGCTCGGCGCATCGCGGGATGCCGAGGTCGGTTGAGGGTCCGGCGCGCGATGTCGGGTGGGGGCTCCGCCGGGTCGAAGCGGATGTCGGGTCCCTCAGGTCGGCCTGGCCGGCTTTGCCCGCCAGGTCCGCCTGGTCCGGGTCGGCCGGGTTGCCCAGCGACGAGCCGACGGCTACGGCTAACGTGAACGGGTGCACACTCTGATCACGCCGGCGGATCTGGCCGCGCTCCTCGTCGTCGGGCCCGCCCCGCGCATCCTCGACGTGCGGTGGAAGCTCGGCGGCCCTCCCGGCCGCACGGAATTCCGCCGCGGTCACCTGCCGGGGGCCGTGTACGTGGACCTCGACACCGAGCTTGCCGGGCACGGTGAGCCGACGGATGGTCGGCATCCGCTGCCCGCACCGGCCGAGCTGCAGGCCGCGGCGCGTGGATGGGGTCTGAACGACGGAGACACCGTCGTGGTCTACGACGACCTGGGCAACATGTCGTCCGCCCGCGCCTGGTGGTTGCTGCGGAACGCGGGTGTGCGCGACGTGCGCCTGCTCGACGGCGGGCTCGGTGCCTGGCGCGCGGACGGCCTTCCCGTGGTGGAGGGCGAGGAGCCGGTGACAGCGGGTTCGGTGACCCTGGTCTTCGGCGCGCTGCCTACTCTCGACGCGGATGCCGCGGCCGCGCTCGCACAGGACGGCGTGCTCCTCGACGCCCGCGCCGCCGAACGCTACCGGGGCGACTCCGAGCCGATCGATCCCCGCGCCGGACACATCCCCGGTGCGGTGAACGCGCCGACGGGCGGCAACCTCGACGCCGACGGACGCTTCCTGCCGGCCGCCGAGTTGCGTGCGCGGTTCGAGGCGCTCGGGGTGCGGGCGCGTACCGGGACGGATGCGGCTCCTGGGCGGGGCGGGGAACTCGCGTCAGCTGATGCACCCGCTTCGCCGGCGGAAACCGCGCCTGGCGCAGCGGATGGCGACGAGACGGGGGCGGGGTCCGATGCATCCGGTGGCGCCGGGGCAGTGCCCGATTTCGGGTTCGACGTGGGCGTGTACTGCGGATCCGGCGTGACGGCGGCGCACGAGGCGGTGGCGCTCACGCTCGCGGGCTTCGCTCCGGCGCTGTATCCCGGCTCCTGGTCGCAGTGGTCGAACCTACCCGACCGGCCCGTCGCGACGGGGGACGCCCCCGGGCTCTAGTCCGGAGCATTCCACTCGCGCAGGATGCGTCTCGCAGCACGGGATGACCGTCGCAGCGGGCAGCGGGCAGCGGGCAGCGGGCAGCGTGCAGTGGTGCTCGCAGCGTGCAGTGGTGCTCGCAGCGTGCACTAGTGCTCGCAGCGTGCGGTAGTGCGCTGCTTTTCGCACGCTGCGAGCACTTTCGCGTGCTGCGAGCACTTTCGCACGCTGCGAGCATTTTCGCGTGCTGCGAGCATTTTCGCGTGCTGCGAGCCAGGGATGCGCGGCCGTCCATGCGTGGTTCGGTGGTGATGCAGGCGCGGAAGGGGTGCTGCGGGCATGTGAGGGACGGGAATGCCAGCCTCTCGTCCCTGCAAGGCCGCCGTGGCGCACGTTTGGCCTCGTGGCGCAGGGTAGGTGGCCCATTTTCCTGCGCCGCGAGGTTCTTCCTGCGCCACGAGGTCTACCTTGCGCCGCGAGCGGTCAGGCGATCTCCGTGGCGCCGCCGCTCACCACGATGCCGCCGGTGGCGGGCACGTCCACCAGGAGCAGGCTCGGCCGGCTCACGTGCCGGCCCTGGTGGATGACCACCCGGGTGGGCGGGCGCACCAGCCCGAGCTCGCGCAGGTAGCCGCCCACCGAGGCGGCGGCCGATCCGGTGGCCGGGTCCTCGGTGAGGGTGCCGACCGGGAACAGGTTGCGCGCCTCGAACTCGGTGTCTCCCAACACCGACAGGGTCGTCACGGTACCCGCCCAGCCCTGCTCGTCCATGAGGGCGCGCATGCCCGCGGGGTCGAAGCTGAAGGCGTCGAACTCGGCCGGCGACAAGAACACCAGCACCGGATGCCAATTGCCCGCGAAAGCCAGCCGGGGCGGATACCCGGGGTGCAGCGACGAGGGGGTGGCCCCGAGCAACTCCAGCAACCGAGCGAGCACCTCGGGTGCGATGGGGCGCACCTGCGGGTCGACGCTCGTGAACGACGCCGTGAGGCCGGCATCCGTGGCCCGGGTCTGGATAGTGATCGAGCCGACGCTGGTCTCGAAGGTGAGGGCGCCCACGCCGTCGCGGCGGGCCAGTGCCACTGCGGTGGCGACGGTGGCATGCCCGCAGAACGGCACCTCGGCCACGGGGGAGAAGTAGCGCAGCCGGCTGTGCCGCGGATCGCCGCCGACCGACCGCTCCGTGACGAAGGCCGTCTCGGCGTAGCCGACCTCGGCCGCGATCACCTGCATCGCAGCGTCGTCGAGTGCGCTCGCGTCAAGCACGACCCCGGCCGGGTTGCCCCCGGCGGAGGCATCGGAACGGGCAGGGTCGGTGAAGGCGGCAAGGCGCAGCACGGGCACGGTCATGACTCCATGCTGGCAGGGGTAATCCGTGCGCGCCCAGGCCAATTCGTAACTCGTGGATGCTTCCCGCCCAGACTGGCCCGGAATTGCTAGTCGGGAGGGGCATCCGACTAGCGAAAGTGGGCCAGTCATGGCGTGGGTTGCCTGCGATGCGGCCGCCGGGAAGGGGCGCGGGCCAGGCCGGGCTGTCATACTTAGGTAATGCTTACCTCAGCACAGGCCGGGATGACGGGCGCGCCCGCTCGTGGTTCGGCCCTGCCCGGCGAAGCCTTGCGGATGCCGCGCCGCCGGCAGCTGTCCGGCCTCCTGGTCGCGGTGCTGCTGCTGGTGCTCGCGGTCACGGCGTCACTCGTGGTGGGCAGCCGCGACATCCCGTTGGGCACGGTGCTCGACGCTCTGGTGCGCCCCGACCTCAGCCTCACCGACCACACCGTGGTACTCGACCTGCGCGTGCCCCGTACCGCCATCGGCCTACTCGCGGGCCTCGCCCTCGGCCTGGCCGGCGCCCTCATGCAGGGCATCACCCGCAACCCGCTTGCCGACCCGGGCCTGCTGGGCGTCAACGCCGGCGCCTCGCTCTTCGTCGTCGCCGGCATCGCCTGGTTCGGCGTCAGCTCGGCCCTCGGCTACGTCTGGTTCGCCTTCGCCGGCGCCTTTGTCGCGGCGGTGATCGTCTACGTGATCGGGTCACTCGGCCGCGAGGGCGCCACCCCGGTGAAGCTGGCGCTGGCCGGCACCGCGCTCACCGCGTCGCTCACCTCGCTGATCACCATCGTGCTGCTCGGCGACTCCGCGGCCTTCGACAAGTACCGGTTCTGGTCGGCCGGCTCCCTGGTGGCCCGCGACCTCGGCTCGGCGCTCCAACTGGCCCCGTTCATCGGCGTGGGGGTGCTGCTCTGCCTCCTGGCCGGGCGGATGCTCAACGCGCTCGCGCTCGGTGACGACCTGGCCCGCGGCCTCGGCCAGAACCTCGTCGCGGCGCGCATCGTCTGCGCCGTCGCCGTGGTGCTGCTGTGCGGTTCCGCCACCGCGCTGGCCGGCCCGATCGTGTTCGTCGGCCTGGCCGTGCCGCACATCGCCCGCCGCTTCACCGGACCGGACTACCGCTGGATCCTGCTCTACTCCGCGGTGCTCGGCCCGGTGCTGCTGCTGGCCGCGGACGTGCTCGGCCGCGTGATCGCCCCGCCCGGCGAGATCGAGGCCGGCCTGGTCGTGGCGTTCCTGGGCGCCCCGATGCTCATCGCCCTGGTGCGCCGCGTGAAGCTGGCCGGCCTGTGAGCGCCGGCCGCGGAGCATCCGTCTGCACCGGCCCGCGCACCGGTGCCGCATACCTGACCCCCGGCACGGATGCCGCCGCCCCGCTGGTCCTGGCCAGGGCCGTGCGGCACCGCCGGGAACGCCGGGTGGTGCTCGTGCTGGTCGTTCTGGTACTGCTCGTCGCCGCCCTGAGCCTGATGGTGGGCGCCTACAACCTCAGTGTGCCCGACCTGCTGCGCACCCTGGTGGGCCAGGGCGCCACGAGCGAGAACTTCATCGTCTTCAAGTTGCGGCTGCCGCGGCTCACCCTGGCGATCCTGGTGGGCGTCGCGTTCGCGGTCTCCGGGGCCCTGTTCCAAACCGTGCTGCGCAACCCCCTGGCCAGCCCCGACATCATCGGTGTCACCGGGGGAGCGAGCGCCGCCGCGGTGTTCGGCATGCTCGTGCTGGGCCTGGGCAGCGTGGCCACCTCGTTCATGGCGTTCGGCGGCGCGATGGTGGTGGCCTGCGCCATCTACCTCCTCGCCTGGCGCGGCGGCGTGGCCGGCTACCGGTTCGTGCTCATCGGCGTGGGCGTCGCGTTCATGGTGCAGGGCCTGCTCGGCTACCTGCTCTCCCGCGCCGACCTCCGCAATGCACAGGACGCCCTCACCTGGCTCGTCGGTAGCGTCAGCGGCGCCCGGTGGCCAGAGATCGCGGTACTGGCCGCCTTCCTCGCGGTGCTACTGCCCGGGGTGGCCGTGCTGGCGGGGCGAATGCGGATGCTCCAGCTCGGCGACGACACCGCCAGCGCCCTCGGCGTGCGTGCCGAGCGGTCCCGGCTGGCGCTGCTCGTGGCCGCCGTGGCCCTCGCCGCCCTCGCCACGGCCTTCGTGGGACCACTCGCGTTCGTCGCGTTCGTGTCGGCGCCCATCGCCCGTCGCCTCGTCGCCACGGGCAGTCTCGCCCTGGTGCCGGCCGCACTCATCGGCGTGCTCATCACCACGGTGGCGGACTTTACCGCCCAGCACCTGCTGCCGGGCGCCCTCGACCTGCCGGCCGGCATCATCACCGGCGCCATCGGCGCCCCCTACCTGCTCTGGCTGCTGGCCACCCAGAACCGAATCGGAAAGGGAGCCTGATGCCCCAGCCCACCGACCAGCCCGCCACCGAGGCCACCGCACCGGGCCCCATCACCGCGCCCGCCGCATCCGCCCGCCACGAACTCACCGCCAACGGCCTCAGCCTCGGCTACGACGGTGTGTGTATCGTCGACTCTCTCGACCTGGCCATCGAACCCGGCGCGGTCACCGTGATCGTGGGCGCCAACGCGTCGGGCAAGTCCACCCTGCTGCGCGGACTGGCCCGACTGCTGCCGCCGCAGGCCGGCACCGTCACGCTCGACGGCCGGGATATCGCGAGCCTGCCCAGCAAGCAGGTCGCCACCATCGTGGGGCTGCTGCCGCAGCAGCCCGTCGCCCCCGACGGCATCGGCGTCGCCGACCTCGTCGGCCGTGGACGCTATCCGCACCAGGGCTGGTTCCGGCACTGGTCCAGCACCGACGACGCCATCGTGGCGGCGGCGATGGCCGCCACCCAGACCCTCGAGCTGGCCCCGCGGCGCATGGAGGAGCTCTCCGGCGGACAGCGCCAACGCGTCTGGATCGCCATGGCCCTGGCCCAGAAGCCCGACATCCTGCTACTCGACGAGCCCACCACCTTCCTCGACGTCACCCACCAGATCGAGGTGCTCGACCTGCTGCACGAGCTCAACCACGAGCGGGGCACCACCGTGGTGATGGTGCTGCACGACCTCAATCTCGCGGCCCGGTACGCCGACCGGCTCGTGGTCATGCGCGCCGGCCGCATCATCGCCGAGGGGCCACCCGCCGAGGTGCTCACCGAGGCCGTGGTCCTCGAGGCGTTCGGGCTCACCGCCCGCATCATCGCCGACCCGGTCTGCGGATCCCCGATGATCGTTCCGGTCGGACGGTTCCACGGCACGGTCTGACCCGCTATATTAGGTGAGGCTACCCTAATCACGGTCGGCCTTCCTTTTCCAGAACCGGAGTTACCTGTGCCCAGACGTCTGACCACCGTGCTCGCCGCCGCCGCGGCCATCGCCGCCCTCACGCTCAGCGGATGCTCCGCCACGCCCGCCACCGACACGGCGACGGGCGGCGCAAGCGGTGATTCCTTCCCCGTCACCATCGAGCACGCCTTCGGCGAGACCACGATCGACGCCGAACCCACCCGCGTCGTCGCCTGGGGCTGGGGCAGCGCCGACGATGCCATCGCGCTCGGCGTCGTGCCCGTCGCGATCCCGTTCCAGGCCTACGGCGGCGACGACAACGGCGTGCTGCCGTGGATCTCCGAGTCCCTCGACGAGCAGGGCGTCGAAACGCCCACGGTGCTCTCCGACTCCACTGAGCCGCCCTACGAAGAGATCGCGGCCGCCGCGCCCGACGTCATCCTCGCCGCGTATTCCGGCATCACCGAGGAGCAGTACGAGTTGCTCAGCGACATCGCCCCGGTCGTGGCCTATCCCGACGCGCCCTGGTCCACCGACTGGCGCGACCTGATCACCATCACCGGCACAGCGCTCGGCAAGTCCACCGAAGCCACCGCGCTGCTCAGCGATATCGACGCCACCATCGCCGAAAAGGCTGCCGCACACCCCGAATTCGCCGGCAAGTCCGTCGCGCTGACCTCGGACAGCGGCGGGGTCTTCTACGTCTACACGGATGCCGACCCGCGTGTGACCTTCGCCACCGACCTGGGATTCACCAGCGCCCCGAGCGTCGACACGCTCGCCAACGGCGAGTCCTCGTTCTACTACACGCTCAGCTATGAGCAGCTCGACCAGCTCTCCAGCGACGTGCTGGTCAACTTCGGCGCCACGCAGGAGGAGTCCGACGCGTTCCTGAAAGCCGGCTACGCCCAGGTCATGCCGCAGGTGCAGTCCGGTGCTGTGGCCTCCCCGGTCGGCGCGGCCTTCATCTCCTCGGTGTCACCGCCCACCGGTCTCTCGCTGCCCTGGGGCATCGACGACTACGTCGACCTGCTCTCCACCGCTGCCCTCGCCGCGGACGCCGCGAAGTAGCAGCACCGCTCGCACGAGCAGCGCCCGGCCGGATTCGGCCGGGCGCTGTGTGCGCTCTGGAGCACGATAACCTGGACACGCGTCCGTTTCGACTGATCCCGAAGCCGCGATCGTACGAGCCGCATCCCAGCGCAGGGATTCGCAGGCTCGCTCTAGTCGAACCATTCACGGACCGCTCAGTCGACTCGATCCCGTGAGGCCTCGAGACCCACGAAAAGGTTGTGCCATGCGCGCTAAATACGTCCTCCCCGCCCTCGCTGCCGTAGCGGCGCTGACGCTCACCGGATGCGTCGACAACTCGACGCCCGCGACATCCGGGTCCGCCGTCAGCACGGCTCCCGCGATCACGACGGATGACGCGGCGGCAGCACTGGTCCCGGCCGAGGTAGCCGATCGTGGCACCTTGATCATTGGCACCGAACCGACCTATGCGCCGAACGAATTCAAGAACGAGGCCGGAGACCCGATCGGCTGGGACATCGAGCTCGCGAGCGGCATCGCCGCCAAGCTCGGCCTCGAGCCCGAGTTCCAGGTCGCCAAGTTCGACAACATCATCCCGAGCGTGGCCGGCGGCAAGGCCGACATCGGGGCCTCCTCCTTCACCGACACCGTCGAGCGCGAGCAGCAGGTTGATTTTGTCAACTACTACAACGCCGGCATCCAGTGGGCGTCGGCCACGGGCACGGACGTCGACCCCGACAACGCCTGCGGCCTGAAGGTGGCGGTGCAGACCGCCACCTATGAAGACACCGATGAGGTGCCCGCCAAGAGTGACGCCTGTGTCGCCGCCGGCAAGCCGCCGATCGACAAGCTGAAGTTCGACACCCAGGCCGACGTGGCCAACGCTGTCGTGCTCGGTCAGGCCGACGCGCTCAGCGCCGATTCCCCGGTCACGCTGTACGCGATCGCCCAGACGGGCGACAAGTTGCAGGCGGCCGGAACCACCTTCGACGAGGCTCCGTACGGCATGGTCGTCGCCAAGGGTTCCGACCTGACGGCCGCCGTGCAGGCAGCGCTGCAGTCCATGGTTGTCGACGGCAGCTACACGGCCATTCTTGATGCCTGGGGTGTCACCGACGGCGGCGTGGCCGAGATCACGATCAACGCAGCCGCGAACAGCTGAGCGTCAGCTCGCGAAAAGACCGCGGGAGTCCACCGCCTGCGAAGGCGGTAACCTTGCCACGCGTCCAGCGGCTGTTCCCGAACCGATATCGCCGAGCCATAGCCCCAGCGCGGGGGTGTATTAGGCTCGCTGCAGTCGGAACCGTTCACGTTCAGCAGTCGAATCCCAACTCGACACCCTACGAAGAAGGTCGTGCCATGCGCGCTAGATACGTACTCCCCGCCCTCGCCGCCGCTGCGGCCCTGATGCTCACCGGCTGCGTCGACAACTCGACGCCCGCGACATCCGGGTCCGACGCCAGCACCGCCCCTGCGATCGCGAAGGACGACGCCGCGGCGGCCATGGTGCCCGCCGAGGTGGCCGACACCGGCAAGCTCGTCATCGGCACCGACCCGACCTACGCTCCCAACGAGTTCAAGAACGAAGCCGGCGACCCGATCGGCTGGGGCGTCGAGATCGCCAGCGCCATCGCCGCCAAGCTCGGCCTCGAGCCCGAGTTCCAGGTCGCCAAGTTCGACAACATCATCCCGAGCGTCTCCGGCGGCAAGGCCGACATGGGCTCGTCGTCGTTCACCGACACCGTCGAGCGCGAGCAGCAGGTCGACTTCGTCAACTACTACACCGCTGGCATCCAGTGGGCATCCGCCAAGGGCAAGGACGTCGACCCCAACGATGCCTGCGGCCTGAAGGTCGCCGTGCAGGCCACCACCTACGAGGACACCGACGAGGTTCCGGCCAAGAGCGACGCCTGCGTTGCCGCCGGTAAGCCCGCCATCGAGAAGCTCAAGTTCGACACCCAGGATGCCGCGACGAACGCCGTCGTGCTCGGCCAGGCCGATGCGCTCAGCGCCGACTCCCCGGTCACGCTCTACGCCATCTCGCAGACCGGCGACAAGCTGCAGCTGGCCGGCGAGACCTTCGACGTGGCCCCGTACGGCATGGTCGTCGCCAAGGGCTCCGAGCTCTCGAAGGCCATCCAGGCCGCACTGCAGTCCATGGTTGACGACGGAAGCTACACGGCGATCCTCGATCAGTGGGGCGTAGCCGACGGCGGCATCGACACGATCACGATCAACGCGGCCTCGAACGGTTAGACCATGAGCACCACGAACGTGAATGGCCACGCGGCGGCGGCGACCCCGCCGCGTGGCGCACCGGCACCGAGTGAGCCGATCAAGGCCATCCGGCTACGGCACCCGTGGCGCGTGGTGTTCGCCGTGCTGTTGGTGGCGATCTTCGCCTGGTTCGTCGTGGATGCGGCCTTCCGCCCGGCCTACGACTGGCCGTCGGTGGGCAAGTACCTCTTCGACCGGCGCATCTCGATGGCCGCGCTGGTCACGATCGAGCTGACGGTGTTTTCGATGGTGATCGCCATCGTCCTCGGCGTGATCCTGGCCGTGATGCGGCTCTCACCGAATCCGGTGGTCAAGAGCGTGGCCTGGTTCTACCTGTGGATCTTCCGCGGCACCCCGGTGTACGTGCAGCTGACCATCTGGGGCCTGATCTCGCTGATCTACACGAGCATCGACATCGGCCTGCCGTTCATGACGCCGTGGATCTCGTTCAGCACCAATGCGGCGTTGAACACCTTCACGTTGGCCGTCATCGGTCTGGCGCTGAACGAGGCCGCGTACATGGCCGAGATCGTGCGTGCCGGACTCCTCTCGGTCGACAAGGGCCAGGAAGAGGCCTCGGTCGCCCTGGGCATGAGTTGGTCGCAGACGATGACCCGGGTCATCCTGCCGCAGTCGATGCGGGTGATCATCCCGCCGACCGGCAACGAGGTGATCTCGATGCTGAAAACGACCTCGCTGGTCACGGCCGTGCCGTTCAGCCTCGAGCTGTTCACCCGGTCGCGGGACATCTCGGCGGAGACCTTCAACCCGATCCCGCTGCTCATCGTGGCGTCGATCTGGTACCTGTTCTTCACCTCGATCCTCATGGTGGGCCAGTACTTCCTGGAGAAGCGCTTCTCCCGTGGAGTGGGCGACCGGCAGACCGACAAGAACGACGTGGGCACCGGCACCGGCGTCATCACGGGCGTGTTGCCTGTGGTGGGCGCGGGCCAGCCGACCGTGATCGCGCCGCCGAAGACCGATAACCCGGGCACGCCCGGCGACGGGGGAGCACGATGAGCGACACGACAGTGTGGGGCGTCGCATCCGAGACGCCGATGGTGCTGGCCGAGCAAGTGACCAAGAGCTTCGGCACGCACGAGGTGCTCAAGGGCATCACGCTCGAGGTCAAGCGCGGCGAGGTCATGTGCCTGGTCGGG
This sequence comes from Cryobacterium sp. PAMC25264, assembly GCF_019443325.1. Classification (NCBI taxonomy): domain Bacteria; kingdom Bacillati; phylum Actinomycetota; class Actinomycetes; order Micrococcales; family Microbacteriaceae; genus Cryobacterium; species Cryobacterium sp. PAMC25264. The sequence continues at coordinate 2,473,625 of NZ_CP080383.1, read as the reverse complement.
CCGTCGGGCTCAGGCAAGTCCACGTTCCTGCGCTGCATCAATCACCTCGAGGTGCTCTCGGCCGGCCGGCTCAGCGTGGACGGTGACCTGATCGGCTACCGCGAAGCCAACGGCAAGCTCTACGAGATGGCGCCCAAGGAAGCAGCGAAGCAACGCCGCGACATCGGCATGGTGTTCCAGCGGTTCAACCTGTTCCCGCACATGACCGCTCTGCAGAACGTCATGGAGGCGCCGCTGCGTGTCAAGGGCCTGCCCAAGGCGAAGGTCGAGTCGAGCGCGCGCGAGCTGCTGGCCCGGGTGGGCCTGGCCGACCGGGCCGAGTACTACCCGGCGCATCTCTCCGGCGGACAGCAGCAGCGGGTGGCGATCGCCCGGGCACTGGCCATGGAGCCCAAGCTGATGCTCTTCGACGAGCCCACCAGCGCGCTCGACCCCGAGCTCGTCGGCGAGGTGCTCGACGTGATGAAGGGCCTGGCCAAGGAGGGCATGACCATGATCGTGGTGACCCACGAGATGGGCTTCGCCCGTGAGGTCGCCGACTCCCTGGTGTTCATGGACGCCGGTGTCGTCGTCGAGTCGGGCCTCCCCTCGGAGGTCCTGGCGAACCCGAGGCACGCCCGCACCCAGGCGTTCCTCTCCAAGGTGCTCTAGACGACGACCGCAAAACGGGAAAAAGGTCGCAAAAAAGGACGAAATCTCGGATTTCGTCCTTTTTTGGTCACTATTTCCTTTTTTGCTGCGGTCCGCGGAACGCCCCGCCTCGTCGGTCGAGCTCGTCGAGACCTCGTGAGACGGGGCTAGGAGGCTAGGACCTTCTGGATGCGCTGGAGGGAGACGCTCTCCGCGGCCCGCAGCTCCTGGGCGAAGAGGCTGATGCGCAGCTCCTCGATCATCCAGCGGGCGCGCACCAGGTTCGGCGCGGCCGTCTCGGGCAACGGGATGCGGCCGCCGGCCTCGGTGAACTTGGCCGTGGCGGACTGCACCTCGTTCATCCACACCCGGTCTCGGTTGGGGTTGTCGAGGAGCTTGTCGATGCGCGCGCTGATGCCGCCGAGGTAGCGCGGCAGGTGCCGCAGCTGGGCAAGACCGGTGGCGCTGACGAAACCGGGGTAGACCAGCCCGTTCAGCTGCTCGCGGGCATCCGTGAGCGCCGCCAGCAGGGCCATGCTCGTGGAGGCCTTGAGCGCCTTGTCGGCGGCTCGTGAGGCCGTGAGGATGCGGGCCACGAGGCCGACGGTCTCGAACATCGAGTCCATCACCACCCCGGAGACCCGGTCGCGGATGGTGTCGAATTCAGCCTTCATGAAGACCTGGCCGTCGGGCCGCACTCGGTAGAGCACATCATCGACGGCGGCCGCGAGGCAGTCGTCGAACAGGGCCTGGGTCGAACGGTACGGGCTGGTGGCCAAAGAGAGCTTCTCGCCGCCCTTGAGGTGCTGCTGCACGTAGGCCACCGGCGAGGGGGTCGCCAGCAGCAGCAGTCGGCGCACGCCGCCGGGCAGCGTGCGGGCCTGCTCGTCAACGGTGCTCATCATGCGGATGCTTACCGACGTTCCGTCGTCGATCAGGGTGGGGTAGCCGCGGATGGTGTTGTCACCCTGCTTGGTGTCGATGAAGCGGGGCAGCTCGACGAAGTCCCAGGTGGTGAGGCCCGAGCGCTCGATAGCGTTCGTGGGCACGGCGGCGGAGGCCTTGGCGACGGATTCGCGCGCCTTGTTGCCCAGGCGCCGCTGCAGTTCACCGAGGTCTTTGCCGCTGGCGACGCTCTTGCCGCGCTCGTCGACCACCCGGAAGGTCATGCGCAGGTGCGCCGGCACCCGGGAGAGGTCGAAGTCGCGCACGGTGACGGGCACGTAGGTGAGGCGCTGGATGAGGGCGGCGAGGGTTTCGGCGAAGGAGGGGTCGGACGAGTCGCCGTGAGTGTTGGTGCGATTCGAGGCACCTTGCGAGGTTTCGACAGGCTCAACCAGCGAGCTTCCCACCACACCGGGGGCCGGGGGCAGCTCGGCGAGCAGGCGCACGGCCCAGTCGGCGGCGGGCACGACGTTGCGGCGGATGGCCTTGGGCAACGACTTGATCAGCGACGTGACCAGGTCTGCGCGCAGCCCCGGCACCTGCCAGTCGAAGCCGGTGGGGGAGACCCGGGCCAAGAGAGCCAGCGGCACCTGCACGGTCACACCGTCGTCTTCGGCGCCCGGTTCGAACCGGTAGCTCAGCGCGAAGCGCTGGTCGCGTTGCTGCCAGGACGGCGGGAAGAGCGCCTCGTCGATCTCCGGAGCGTCCTCGGGCACGAGAGTCTCGGCCGTCATGGTGAGCAGGTCAGGCGTCTGGGCGCGGGCGACGCGCCACCAGGTCTCGAAGGTGCGGGTGCTGTGCACCTCGGCGGGGATTCGGCGGTGGTAGAACTCGAAGACGGCTTCGTCGTCGAATAGGATGTCGCGGCGCCGGGTGCGTTCCTCGAGCTCCGCGAGTTCCTTGCGAAGGGCCGTGTTGGCCCGGTCGAAGGCGGTGACCCGTTGATCGACCCGGTCGAGGTCCCACTCGCCGTCGACGAGGGCGTGCCGGATGAATAGCTCGCGCGCGTAGGCCGGGTCGACCCTAGAGAACTGCACCCGGCGGCGCGGCACAATCGGCACGCCGTAGAGGGTGACGCGCTCGTAGGCGACCACGGCGCCCTGCTTCTTCTCCCAGTGTGGTTCGGAGTACGACCGCTTGCACAGGTCGCCGGCCAGTTGCTCGGCCCAGGCCGGGTCGACGACGGCGTTCATCCGGGCGAACAGCCGGCTGGTCTCCACGAGCTCGGCGCTCATCACTGCGTTGGGCTGTTTCTTGGCCAGTGCGGAGCCCGGGAAGAGCACGAAGCGCTGCTGCCTGGCGCCGATGTAGTCCTTCTTGGCCACGTCCTTCAAACCGATGTGGGAGAGCAGGCCGGAGAGCATCGACCGGTGGATGCCGTCGGGATTCACGGCCGGGTCGCCGATGTGGAGGCCCAGCGGCTTGGCCAGCTGGCGGAGCTGCTTGTAGACGTCCTGCCACTCGCGCACCCGCAGGTAGTTGAGGTACTCGTTCTTGCACAGCCGCCGGAACGCGCTGGAGCCGAGCTCCTTCTGCTGCGTTTCGAGGTAGTTCCAGAGGTTGAGCAGCGAAAGGAAATCGCTGGTGGGGTCTGCGAACCTGGCGTGCTTCTCGTCCGCGGAGCCGCGCCGCTCGAGCGGGCGCTCGCGCACGTCCTGGATGGTGAGGCCGGCCACGATGGCCATCACCTCGCGGCTGGTGCCCTGTACCTTGGACTCGATCACCATGCGGCCGAACCGGGGGTCGATGGGCAGCTGGGCCAGCTGCTGGCCCACCCGGGTGAGGCTGTGCGTGCCAGCCGTCACGGCCATCCGCCCGCCACGTGCTCCGTTGTCGCGCCCGCCGCGCCCGCGCCCGCCGTCACGCCCGGACCGGCCGCCGGCCTGGCTCGGGTCTTCGGTGGGTGTGCCGGTGGGGGCCACGACGGCCTTGACGGCTCCGAGCTCGGTGAGCAGGTCGAGGCCGTCCTTGATATTCCGTGAGTCCGGCGGGGTGAGGAACGGGAACTGCGCGATGTCGCCGAGGCCCAGCGAGATCATCTGCAGGATGACCGCGGCCAGGTTGGTGCGCAGGATTTCCGGCTCGGTGTACTCGGGCCGGCGGGTGAAGTCTTCTTCGCTGTACAGGCGGATGGCGATGCCGTCGCTGGTGCGGCCGGAGCGGCCCGAGCGTTGGTTGGCCGAGGCCTGCGCGATGGCCTCGATCGGCAGCCGCTGCACCTTGGAGCGCACGCTGTAGCGGCTGATGCGGGCGGTGCCGGCGTCGATGACGTAGCGGATGCCCGGCACGGTGAGGCTGGTCTCGGCCACGTTGGTGGCCAGCACGATGCGGCGCCGCACCCCGGCGACGGTGGAGGGCTGGAACACCTTGTGCTGGTCGGCTGAGGAGAGCCGGCCGTAGAGCGGCAGCACCTCGGTGGGACTGGTGCGATCGCCGCCGGCGAACTTGCCCTGCAGGGCGTCGGCGGCGTCGCGGATCTCGGTCTCGCCGGAAAGGAATACCAGCACGTCGCCGTTGGACTCCCGCTCGAGCTCGTCGAGCGCGGCGGAGATGCCCTCGATGTAGTCCCTGTCCACGCTGGGCGCGGCATCCGAGAGTTCGTCGTCGTCGTCGATCGCGGCCTCGGCCACGAGTGGGCGGTAGCGGATTTCAACCGGGTACGTGCGGCCGGAGACTTCGATGATGGGTGCCGGGGTGCCGTCGGCGGCCGCGAAATGCTTGGCGAAGCTGGCCGGGTCGATGGTGGCGCTCGTGATGATGAGCTTGAGGTCGGGGCGCTGGGGGAGCAGCTGCTGCAGGTAGCCGAGCAGGAAGTCGATGTTGAGGCTGCGCTCGTGGGCCTCGTCGATGATGATGGTGTCGTACTTCCGCAGCATCCGGTCGCGGTGGATTTCGTTCAGCAGGATGCCGTCGGTCATCAGCTTGATGCGGGTGTCGGCGCCGACCCGGTCCGTGAAGCGCACCTGGTAGCCGACGAGTTCGCCGACCTCCTGGCCGAGTTCTTCGGCGATGCGCTCGGCGATGGTGCGCGCCGCGAGCCGGCGCGGCTGGGTGTGGCCGATGCTCTCGCGCCCCAGCTCCAGGCAGATCTTGGGCAGCTGGGTGGTCTTGCCCGACCCGGTGGATCCCGCGACGATCACGACCTGGTTGTCGCGGATGGCGCGCGCGATGTCATCGCGGCGCTGGCTGATCGGCAACTCGGGCGGGAAGGTGATGTTCACGGGAATCATTAGCCCTCCATGTTATTGCCTCGCGGGCACAGCCCACTTCGGGATAAAACGTTGTGGCGCAAAGTAGTTTGTGTTACAAAGTACTCATGGACAACAACAGAACTGCTGCTGGCGCCGACGTCGACGAGCCAATGGGGGACCCTCGCGAGATGCTCGCGCTGCTCGAAAGCCAGCAGCGCGAGGTGCTGAACGCCCAGAAGGCACCGGTGATCTGGATGTACTTCATCTGGGGCATCACCTGGTTCGTCGGTTTCCTGGCCCTCTGGTCGGGCGACGTGGACGGCAATCCGTGGTTCACCATTCCGGCCTACGTGGCCACGCCGGTATTCATCATCATGCTGGTGGTGTCGATTGTGGCGTCGGCCGTCTTGGGAATTCGCATCAACCGCGGTGTGCGCGGCACCTCCACCTTCTCCGGCGCCGTCTACGGGGTGTCCTGGTCGGCCTGCGGCACGGCATTTGCGATGGTCGGCACCGGCCTGATCAGCCAGGGCCTCTCGCCCGAACTCGCCAACCTCTACTTCCCGGCCGCGTACGCCCTGATGTGTGGCACCATCTACCTCGGCGGCGCGGCCCTCTGGCGGGACGTGTCCCAGCTGGTGCTCGGCCTCGTGCTGCTCACGGTCGGAGCCGCGTCAACCTTCGCCGGGTCTCCGGGCAACGATCTCGTTCTTGCCCTCGGAGTGGGCGGCGCGTTCCTGGTCGCCGCCGGTACGCTCACAATTCGGCGCCGAGCGAACCGCTGACGATGGACGAACTCGACCCCGTCATCCACGCCTCTGCCAGGCTGAAGATCAGTGCTACGTTGGCGACGCTGCCGGTGGGCGACCAGATCGCTTTTCCCCGCCTCCAGGAACTGCTCGGCATGACCGCCGGCAACCTGTCTACGCATCTGCGCAAGCTCGAAGACGCCGGCTACGTCGACGTCGTGAAGTCGCACCAAGGCCGCACCCCGGCCACCTATCTGGCCCTGTCGCGCACGGGCCGGCGCGCATTCGAAGACTACCGAGAAGCCCTGCGCGGGCTGTTGGGAGAATCCGCATGAGCGTTCTAGCCCGGCTCGATCACGTCACCCGCCGCTTCGGCGACGTACTCGCCGTCGACGATGTCACCCTCGACATCCACTCCGGTAGCATCCTGGGACTGCTCGGGCCCAACGGCGCGGGCAAGTCCACCGTGCTCACGATGCTGCAGGGGCTGCGCAAGCCCAGCTCCGGCACCGTCACGCTGTTCGGCGGCTCGCCCGGCGACTACCGGATGCGCCAGAAGCTCGGTGGCACCCCTCAGGAGACCGCGCTGCCGCCGACACTGCGGGTGGGCGAGGTCATCGACTTCGTCGGTCGGCACTTCGAGGAGCCGCTGAGCACCGCGGCCGTGGCCGAGGAGTTCGGCCTGGGGGACCTGCTCAAACGCCAGACCGGCGCTCTGTCGGGTGGCCAGAAGCGTCGGCTCAGTGTGGCGCTCGCGTTCGTGGGCCAGCCGCGGTTGGTGCTGCTCGACGAACCCACCACCGGGCTCGACGTGGATGCCCGCCGCACCCTGTGGGACGCCGTGCGCCGGCAGCACGACCGCGGCGCCACCGTGGTCGTGACCAGCCACTACCTCGAGGAGATCGAGGCGCTCGCCGAACGCGTGGTCGTGATGGGGCACGGCCGGGTGATCGCCGATGACACCGTCACCGCGGTCATCAACCAGGTCTCGCTCCGCCAGGTACGCCTGGTGACCGACCAGCCCGACCGGGTGAGTGGACTGCCCGGCGTGGTGGGCCGTGACCTCAGCGACAACGGCAGCACCACGTTCTACGCCAACGACAGCGACCGGTTGATCGTGGAGCTGGTGCGCTCCGGCATCCCCTTCACCGACCTCACCGTGCGCGGCGCCACCCTCGAAGAGGCGTTCCTCACCCTTACCGGGGCGACGGATGCCGCCACCGGGCAGCCAGCCCGGCCCGCCACGGAGGCAATTCACGATCACGACCCCGCTGTGCGCTCCGCCCAGAAGGAGATGAACCGATGAGTACTCTCACCCCCACCCCGGCCGGCACCGCGCCCGGCACCGGCGGCCGCGGCCCGGTTCTCGGCGGGCGGACGGGCATCCTGGCCCTCACACTCGTGCACGCCCGGATCATCCTCGTCGAGACCTTCCGCATCCCGGCCGCCCTGATCGGGTCGTTGGTGTTTCCCGGGCTGTCGCTGCTGTTTTTCGTGGTGCCGCAGCGCACCGTCGCCGACAATCCGGAGTTCGCCACCCAGGCGGTGATCGCGCTGAGCGTCTTCGCGCTGATGTCGAACTCGCTGTTCAGCTTCGGCCTGAACATCTCGGCCAACCGGGAGCAGCCGTGGGACCCCTACCTGCGCACCCTGCCGGTGCCGGGCATCTCCCGGGTGCTGGGGCAGATCTGCTCCACCGGGCTGATGGGCCTGGTCTCGATCCTCCCCGTGATCGCGATCGGGGCATTGTTCACGGCCGCCGAGGCATCCGCCCTGGGCATTCTCGCGGGGATCGTGGCGTTGGGCATCTCGGCGCTGCCGTTCATGTTCATCGGCATCTCGATCGGCTACTCGATGTCGTCCAAGGCCGCCATCGCCGTGGTGCAGATCGTCATGTTTGGCCTGGCGTTCGCAGGCGGGCTGTTCCTGCCGCCGTACCTCTTCGCGGACTGGCTCGACACGCTGTCCAAGTTCCTGCCGTCGCGGCAGGCCCGCGAGTTCGTGATCTGGGCCGTGCAGGGCGGCGAGCTGGAGCCGTGGGTATGGGTGGGCATCCTGGTCTGGACCGCGGCGACCTTCGCCCTGGCCCTGCTGCTCTTCCGCCGCGACGAGGGCCGCCGCTACCACTAGGTCGACGCGGTCTACGAGGCCGCGCCTGTCTCGTCGGTCGAGCTTGTCGACGCCGTGCTGAGCCTGTCGAAGTAGACCTCGTGAGCCGCCCTCGGAACGTAGGCACGGTCACGGGGTCTCCTAAGGAAGTGCGCTTCCGCCGACCACCCGGGCGCGAAGCGCCCCCACAGCTCGACAAGCTCGGCCAGCGTGTGGTGGCGCCGTCGAGACAGACATCGGGCCTCGGCCAGCGTGTGGTGGCGACGCCTACAAAGCCGCGGATTACGCTGTCGGCGTGCGTGACGTGCGCCCCGGCCGCGCGCTCCGTAGGCTCGTTGGATGACGAATTCTGTACCCCTCATCACCCTGAACGACGGCCACACCATCCCGCAGCTCGGTTTCGGGGTCTTCAAGGTCGACCCGACCGAGACCACCCGCATCGTCACCGACGCGCTCGAGGTGGGCTACCGCCACATCGACACAGCGGCCATCTACGGCAACGAGGAGGGCGTGGGTCAGGCACTGGCCTCCTCCAACATCGACCGCTCCGAGCTGTTCATCACCACGAAGCTCTGGAACGACAAGCAGGGCACCCAGTCGGCGCTGGATGCCTTCGACGCGAGCCTGGAGAAGCTCGGCCTGGATTACGTCGACCTCTACCTCATCCACTGGCCCGCTCCCGCGAACGACAAGTTCGTCGAGAGCTGGAAGGCCCTCGAGAAGATCCGCGAGTCCGGCCGCGCCCGCTCCATCGGTGTGTCGAACTTCCTGGTGCCGCAGCTGGAGCGCCTGCTCAGTGAAACGGATGTCGTGCCCGCGGTCAACCAGATCGAGCTGCACCCTGCGCTCCAGCAGGCCGAGCTCACCGCGTTCGCCCGCGCCAACGGCATCCACATCGAGGCCTGGGGCCCACTTGGCCAGGGCAAGTACCCGCTGCTCGAGGAGGGCGTGGTCACCGCCGCGGCCGAGGCACACGGCAAGACCCCGGCGCAGGTCATCATCCGCTGGCACCTGCAGAGCGGCAACATCGTCTTCCCCAAGTCCAACCGCCGTGAGCGCATGATCGAGAACTTCGACGTCTTCGACTTCGAGCTCAGCCACACCGAGCTGGCCACCATCACGGCCCTCGAGCGGGGCGGCCGGGTCGGCTCGCACCCCAACGACGTCAACTAGCCCCACCCGGCTCGTGACTTGCCACTAACGGCCCCTTCCGTGCTTCGGAAGGGGCCGTTTCTGGCAAGTCACGGCGACCGCGCCAATTGACTTGCCAGATGATGCCCATTGGGGCGGCGCGAGAGGGCACAATGTGGCAACTCGACTGGCGTGCGAGCGGCGTGGGCGGCGGATGCGGCGGCGCCGGCAGCATCCGCCGTCTTACGCCGTGTGTCGGTGCGGGTGGCGGCATCCGCGGCGGGCACTTAGCGTCGAAGCATGTCGTACACCCTGAACGTCGTCGCCGTCTCCGGCAGCCTGCACGCGCCCTCCAAGACCACCGCGCTGGTGCGGGCGATCGTTGCCGCGCTGGAGCGCGAGTTGTCGATCGACGTGCACCTGATCGAGCTCAGCCAGGTGGGCCGCGAGTTCTCCGGGGCGCTGCGCCGTGACGAGCTCTCCGCCGCGGCCGAAGCCGACCTCGTGCGTATCGAGGGTGCCGACCTGCTCATCGTGGCGTCGCCGGTGTATCGGGCCTCGTTCACGGGCCTGTTCAAGCACGTCTTCGACTTCGTCGACCAGTACTCGCTCGTCGACAAGCCCGTTCTGCTGGCCGCAACCGGCGGCAGCGACCGGCATGCGCTCATCCTCGAGCACCAGTTCCGGCCGCTGTTCAGCTTCTTCCAGGCGCTCACCCTGCCGATCGGCGTCTACGCCAAGGACGCCGATTTCACCAACTACGAGGTGACCAACACCGAGCTGAGTGAGCGCATCGACCAGGCCATCCGCCGAGGCCTGCCGCTGGTGCGGGCCAGCCTGCCCGCCGTGCTCTCCGCCGACTCTGCCGCGATCGTCTGGTGACGCGCGGGGAATAGCCACCCGCCTCAGCGGCTTACATTGGGACGTGCACGGATGCGAACCATCCGAGAGAGAAGTTGTGCTGTGTCCCTGATCACCTGGCTGTTCGACGCCCAGCTCCACATCGGCACCCAGACCATCCTCTGGCGGGAGATCATCGGCAACGTCTTCGGCATCGCCAGCGCCGTCGGCGGCATGCGCCGCAAGCTCTGGGCCTGGCCCGTGGGCATTGTCGGCAACGCGCTGCTCTTCACGGTGTTCCTCGGCGCCGTGTTCGGCACCCCCAATCCGGTGAACCTGCTCGGCCAGGCCGGCCGGCAGGTCATGTTCATCGTGGTGTCGGTCTACGGCTGGGTGCAATGGTCGCGCAGCCGCTCCACCGGCACGGCCGCCGTCGCCCCGCACTGGGCCGGCGCCCGGGCGCGCATAGGCCTGGGTGTGGGCCTGGTCGCCGGTACCCTCGTGCTCACGCCGATCTTCCGGGCCCTCGGGTCGTTCGAACCGGTGTGGGCGGATGCCTGGATCTTCACCGGGTCGCTGCTAGCCACCTACGGAATGGCCCGCGGCTGGACCGAATTCTGGCTGATCTGGGTGGCGGTCGACATCGTCGGGGTGCCGCTCTTGATCAGTGCCGGCTACTACGCCTCGGCCGTGCTCTACCTGTTCTACGGCGCGTTCACCATCACCGGTTTCGTGATCTGGACCCGGGTGCAACGCCGCCGGCAACTCCTTCTCGAGGTTGCGCCGCTCTGACCACGGCGGTCTCGCGCTGCCCTCAGTCGCTCAGTCGCTCAGTCGCTCAGTCGCTCAGCCGCTCAGTCGCTCAGCCGCTCAGTCGCTCAGTCGCTCAGCCGACCGGGCGCGGTGGGGGCGCAGTCGAGACCGGGCCGAAACGGCGGCGCAGCTGCTTGGGCCGGCCCAGCGCGACGAGCCCCAGCACCGGTGCGATGAGCAGCTGCAGCGTCACGAGCGGACCGAACGACGCGAACAGCACCGTGAGCACAGCCGTCGCGGCCCCGAACACCAGGATTCCTCCGAGGAACACCGGCCGGCCGGTGCGGGCGAAGGCCACGCTGGCCAGCCCGAGCGGCACCACCCGCAGCCACAGGTCGGCCGCCGATTGCGGCAGCGGCCCGCCGAGGTACGAGATCGCGGCGGCGAGCCCGAACAGGCCCGTCCACACCCAGAACAGCCACGGTCCGGCAGGCGGTGCAGGTTCGTAGGGCTCGTCGGCCGCCCAGTTCGGATCGGCCCAGGCGGAGCCGTCGGCCGAGTTTCGGCCCGGTGCGGCGGATGCGCCTGAAGCCGCGGGGCGCCCCGCTTGCGCGTCGGCGGGGGAGGGGCGCATCCGTTCGGCGTCGGCCTTGCGCAGCAGTGCGCGCGCCTGGGTGAACCTGTCGAACCGAGCGGCGGCGGCGGCCAGCTCTGCCGGGCTGGCTGAGGTCATCCGGTCCGGGTGTGACTGCTGCGCTTGGTAGCGGTACGCGCGTTCAACCTGCTCGGGATGCGCATCGACCGCGACCTCGAGCAGGGCCGCGGCTTCGGCGAGGGTCATCATGGCCGGCACTCGATCCGATCAGGGCTGCCGCGCCGCGAGAACGCACGGGAATTCGCGCCTCTGCCCGGAACCCGTGCCCAGATCTTCATCGCGCCCCTTTCTCCCTCAAGTCTCACAGCAGCAATCCGGCGCGGCAAGCCTCTCGTGCGACCCGGTTTCCGACGGCACGAATCCGCGCGCACGCAGCACCCAGTTGCGGCAGAGTGCCCCTTCGGCCGTTTTGAGGGGGCGATATGCGGCAACTCGCGGGTGGGGCGGCACCTGCGGGCAGCGGCGCGGAACGGCCTGCAGCCGCGAACACCGCATGAATCGCTGCACGACCAGCGGGCGCGGAGGCGGCCGAGTCACAATGGAGGGATGACGAACCGCCTCGCCGACGCCATCAGCCCATATCTTCGTTCGCACGCCGAGAATCCGGTGGACTGGCAACCCTGGAGCGCGGCCGCGTTCGACGAGGCGCGCGCCCGCGATGTGCCGGTGCTCGTGAGCATCGGCTACTCCACCTGCCACTGGTGCCACGTCATGGCCCGCGAGAGCTTCAGCGATCCTGTGATCGCCGCCTATCTCAACGAGAACTTCGTGAGCATCAAGGTAGACCGCGAGGAGCACCCCGATGTGGACGCCAGCTACCTCGCGGCCGCGGGAGCTTTCACCCAGAACCTCGGTTGGCCGTTGAACGTGTTCGTCACCCCGGCCGGCCGGCCGTTCTACGCCGGCACCTATTCGCCGCCCGCGCCGATGCCCGGGCACCCGGCCTTTCGCGAGGTGCTCGCCGCCGTGACGGATGCCTGGACCACCCGCCGCGACGCCGTGGAGGACAGCGCCGCAGGACTGGCAGACGCCCTCGCCCAGGCGGCGCCGGACCCGGGCGGGGGGGAGCTGCCCGGCCAGGACCGGCTCGCCGAGAGCGTCGACCTGCTCGCCACCGCCGAGGACCCGGTCTACGGCGGCTTCGGCGGCGCCCCCAAGTTTCCGGCCTCGCCCACCCTGGCGCTGCTGCTCGACCGTGCCGACGGGCGCGACCTGGCCCTGCGCACCCTCAAGCGGCTGGGCGCCACCCCCCTCCGCGACTCCGTCGAAGGCGGGTTCTTCCGCTACGCCGTCAACCGGGACTGGAGCGAGCCGCACTACGAACGGATGCTCTACGACAACGCCCAGCTGCTCGAGCTGTACACCCGGGCGTGGATGTTCACCGGCGAAGCGTGGGCCCGGCTGGTGAGCGAGGGGCTGGTGCGGTTCCTCGGCGAGGTACTGCAGCTGCCCGACGGCGGATTCGCCAGCGCCCAGGACTCGGAGAGCACGGTGGACGGCGTGCGCGTGGAGGGCGGCTACTACGCCCTCGACGAGGACAGCCGGCACGAGCAGGTGCCGCCGGCCCTCGACACCAAGATGCTCACCGGCTGGAACGGCCTCGCGATCGGCGCGCTCGCGCTCGCCGGAGCGGCCTGGGACGACGACACCGCTCTCACCCTGGCCCGCCGGGCGGCGGACCGGCTGCTGGAGCTGCACCGCCGGGAGGACGGCGCACTGGTGCGCGCATCCATCGACGGCCGGCTCTCGAGTGCCGTGGCCACGCTCGAGGACTACGGCATGTTCGCGGCCGGTCTGCTCGACCTCGCGACGGCCACCGGCGAGGTGCGCTACGCGGTCGCGGCGCGCGAACTCGTGGACCGCACCCTGCCCGACCTCACGTCGGTGGTCTTTGTCGCGCCGGAGGGCGCCGACCCGGTGCTCACCGGTCACGGCCTCGACTTGGCGACCGACCCCTCCGAGGGCGCCTACCCGTCCGGGCTCAGTGCCATCGCGGCCGCGGCCTGGCGGCTGTACGTGCTCACCGGGGCGGCCCGATACCGGCAGGCCGCAACAGCGGCGATGGTGCGCCTGGTGGGGTCGGGCAGTCTCAACCCGCTCGCATTCGGTGCCGCCCTGCGCCTGGTCGACGCGCTCACCTCGTCCGTGCGGCAACTCGTCGTGGTGACCCCGGACAGTCCGGCGGCCGGCGCCACTGCGACCGGCGCGACCCCGGTCGGCGCCACCTCGCCCGGCGGCCTGGTCGACGCGGCCCGGCGTCGGAGCGGCCTCGTGGCCGTGGTCACCGAGGAGCAGGGGCGCGACTGGGCGGCGGCAGGCTTCGACCTGTTCGCCCACCGTGGTGTCCGCGACGGCGTGCCCACCGCCTACCAGTGCCGGGATTTCGTCTGCCGGCTGCCCGTCACGGAGACTGCAGACCTGGTCTGACCGGCCTCGTCGGGCCGCCCGGAACCCCGGCCCGGCGCGGGTCGCGAGAGGACGGCGCGCACGACGTACACTAGGTCTTACGACACTGTTCCCAGCGGGCTTCATACCCGGTCTGGTGCGGTGCGGGGGATGCCCGGGAAACCCGGGCGCACATTCCGGGGCCTGGCGCATGGATGCCCGCCCAACGGATTCCTCTCGACAACCTGTTACGAATCACCGCATCTGAATCGCAGCCCGACTGCAGCTGTTCCCCGTTCCACGCTATTGCTCCAAGGAGGACCATGGCTCGCTTTGACCGCACCGATTCCGCACGACACGCTCGCAACGCCTCAGGCAGCGGCTTCTCCGAGGCCCTGCCGGCACCCTTCGACGAACCGGCTCCGGACACCGCGTCCATGCCCATCCTCTCTCTGAGCAACGAACCCGAACCCGTTCTGCTGTCGCTCGACGAGCGCACCCGCCGCTTCGACCGCGACGACGTCGTCGTACGGAAGGGCGAAATCGCCCTCATCAACGGGCACTTCACCCCGCACGAGTCCATGGTCATCGACCTGCTCGCCCTGAGCGCCGCCCTCGACGCCGCCGGCATCGAGTACCTGCTCGTGCGCGGCGACCACGACCGCCCGGTCATCGCGGTCAACCGCAAACGACGCAAGCAGATCAGCAAGATCCTGAGCAACGCTTTCTCCGACACCCCGTTCTATATCAAGCCGCTCGACAACGACGAGGCCCGGGCCGGGCTGCTCGCCGACGGGGCCCTGGCCCAACTGCGCAAGTCCGATGTCTTCCGCGCCTACCAGCCGCGCATCGAACCCATCGGCCGGCTCCGCTACGGCGCCGAGACCGCCTTCCAGCTCGAACTCTGGACCTTCGGCGAGGACGAGATCATCGCCCCCGTGGAGAACGTGCTGATGCGGAAGCGCCTGCCTCGCTCCGAGGCGCGGGAGACCACGGTCGAGCTGTTCGGCCGCAGCTGGCGCACCCTGCAGAACATGTTCGACGACCTCGTCAGCGACATCAGCTTCGACATCGATCTGGTCTTCTCCTGGGTCGACGGGTCGTCCACCGACTTCCAGAAGGCTCGCGCCGCACGCATGGCGTCGTACGTGGTGGGCGAGGGTGACGACTCGGATGCCCGGTTCCGGCAGATCGACGAGCTCAAATACGCCCTGCGCAGCGTGTACATGTTCGCACCGTGGGTGCGGCGTATCTTCATTGCCACCGATTCGCCCGCTCCCGAGTGGCTGGTGGAGCACCCGCGGGTGACCATCATGAATAGCGAAGACTTCTTTCCCGACACCAGCGGGCTCCCCACGCACAACTCTCACGCCGTGGAGAGCCAGCTGCATCACATCCCCGGGCTCGCGGAGCACTTCCTCTACTCCAACGACGACATGTTCTTCGGCCGGCCGATCGGTCCGGAGCTGTTCTTCTCGCCCGGCGGTATCACCAAGTTCATCGAGGCTCCCACCCGCATCGGCCTGGGCGAGAACGACCCCACCCGCAGCGGGTTCGAGAACGCCGCCCGGGTGAACCGGGCGCTGCTGCGCGAGAAGTTCGGCAAGGTCACCACCCGGCACCTGGAGCACACTGCCGCGCCGCTGCGCAAGAGCGTCATGCAGGAGATGGAGGCGGAGTTCCCCGACGACTTCACCCGCACCATGAAGAGCCGGTTCCGCTCTGCCACCGACATCTCGGTGACGAACTCGCTGTACCACTACTACGCCCTGGCCACCGGCCGGGCGGTGGAGCAGACCCAGGCGCGCTCGCTCTACGTGGAGACCACCCTCAAGCTGGCCCTGCGCCAGATGAGCAAGCTGCTCAAGCGTCGCGATCAGGACATGTTCTGCCTCAACGATGGCAGCTTCCCCGAGATCTCCGACGAGGTGCGCACCGAGGCCGTCACCGACTTCCTCGAACGCTACTTCCCGATCGTGGCGCCGTGGGAGCGCGAGAGTGTCATCGCGGAGAGCCAGCACGGCGAGGACACTCTTATCGAGAGCGTGCTCGGCACCGGCTCCGCCGCGATGGCGGGCGACGTCAGCGCAGAACCGGGATCGGCCTGGTCATTGGCGGCTCGCGGTACGCGGGCAGAGACCCAGCAGGCATGATCTCGATGCCGGATGCCGCCAGCCGCCGGGCGCTTTCGGCCGGGTCGATGTAGTCGAGCGCTTCGTACTCGCCCAGCGGCACCACCGAGTGGAGCACGGTGTCGGCGTAGACGTGCACGAGGTTGAACGCCCGGGCGCCGTCGCGGCCCCGGGTGCCGCCGACGGGAACGTTGAGGTCCTGCGTGTAGCAGGTGGCCGAGGCCACCGACACGGGGATGCCGGCGAAGGTCGCGGTGGACGAGTAGTGCAGGTGCCCGGCCAGGATGCTGCGCACATCCGTGCCGCGCAGCACCTGCGCGAGGCTGGCCTGGTCGCGCAGCTCCACCGACACCGACAGGTCGAGCATGCTCGGCACGGGCGGGTGGTGCATGGCGAGGATGGTGCCGTCCGGCGCCGGGAAGCTGAGCTGTTCGCTGAGCCACTCGAGCTGGCGCTCGGAGATCTCGCCGTAGTGGCTGCCCGGAACCGTGGTGTCGAAGGTGATGATGCGCAGCCCGCCGACGTAGTCGACGTGGTCGATCGGCGCGAGGCTGGGCTCCTGGCCGAGCAACTCGGTGCGGAAGTTCGCCCGGTTGTCGTGGTTGCCCATCACCCAGAGCACCTTGGCGCCGAGTCGTTCGGCCGCGGGCTCCACGATGCCGCGCAGTTGCGCATAGGCATGGGGTTCGCCTTTGTCGGCCAGATCGCCGGTGATGATGATGGCATCCGGCTTGCTGCCCGACGCCTCCACACCCGCAAACAACCGTTGAACGTGTGCGGCACTGTCTACGCTGCCATACAGACGGTTGCCGTCTGCGAGCAGGTGCGTGTCGCTGAGGTGGAGAAGGAAATAATCCGGCCTGGGGTATTCGGCCGTTCGAATGCTCACGGAGCTTCCATTCGTTTGGTACTTAGGCACTTTACGGGGATTGCGCTGCGGATGCTACAAATTCAGTCGATCAGAGAAATATGAACATAGCGTGTACAACACGCGAAAAGACAGGACCCGGAGGGAATTCCCTCCGGGCCCATGGCTCCACCGGGCGTGTCCGGCGGCTTACTTCTTCAGGTGCTTCTCGCCTTCCTTCACCGTCAGGGTCTCCGGCCGGTCGGCGTTCTCGGTGCTCACCTCGATCTTGCGAGGCTTGGCCGCCTCGCTCACCGGGATGGTCACCGACAGCACGCCGTTGGCGTACTTCGCGCTGATGTTGTCGAGGTCGATGCCCTGCCCCAGGTTCAACTGGCGCAGGAACGACCCGGCGGTGCGCTCCCGGGTGAGCCACTTCACGTTGTCGTGGCTGGCCAGGGTGCGCTCGCCCCGGATGGTGAGCAGCTGCCCGTCCACATCGATGTCGACGGAGCCGGGATCGATGCCGGGCATGTCGGCATCCAGTACATACACGTCACCGGACCGGTACAGGTCCATGGGCATCACCCGCGGGCCGCGCACATCCATCAGGGCACCGGCGACGCGATCCAGTTCGCGGAAGGGATCGTAATTCATGGCCATGTTCAACTCACTTTCCTCGATACGTCGGCGCGGACCTGCTGGTCCGGCCGGGGGTTTCAAACTTGAGTCGAGTCGACTCAACTACAACTATTATTTGTCGCGAATGACCGCCTCGCAACCCGTGCACGGGCGCTTCCAGCGAAGTCTCAGCCGCGCCCGCGGGCACGGTGAACCACCGGATGCGCTCCGGGAGAATGCCACCGCCTAGCGGTCAGGGGTGGGTGAGGCCGGGCGTCGTGGACGGCAGCACCGGGGTCTCGCCCTCCCCGTGCTCGTACGGTTCGCCGTGCTTGTTGCTGGCGGTCTCTGCGCGCCGGCGCTCCGATTCGAAGTCGCCTTCCAGCCCGGGGAAGCCGCCGCGGTCGCGGGGGTCGTCGGGCTCTCGACGCCGCACGGCCGCGCGGTCGGCGCGCCCCTGCTTCGTCTTCTTACTGAACATATTCCGACGCTACGCCGTCGGCATCCCCTGTCAAGGGGGTGGCTGGGATGACGGCGCATTCACTACTTGTGCACCGCCCTATCACGGTTCACCCATGCTCGCGTGGGACAGTAGAGGGTGTCTTCGCCCTCCCGCCTCACCCCTGCTCGATACGTGAGCGCCGCCGTGCTCTGCGCCGTCGCATTCCTCGCGCTGTACCTGTTCTTCGTCCGTGACGAGACCGGCCAGGCCGTCGACCAGCTGGCGTTCAACGGAGCCGAGGACGGCACGACGGGAACCACGGTCACCCTCAGCCTGCTCGACCTCATCCCGTCCGTCATGGTCGGTGTCGGTGCGATCGTGAGCCTCGCCATCGCCGCCGTCCGACGCGCCTGGTTCCCCTTGCTCGTGGCCGTCGGTAGCGCCACGGCCGCGGTGATCACCACCCAGCTTCTCAAGAACATCGTCCTTACCCGGCCGGATCTCGGCGTGGAGGGGTATGTGTCCAACTCATTCCCGTCCGGGCATACGACGGTGGCTGCTGCCTCCGCGCTCGTGGTGTTCCTCGTGGCCAGCCCGCACACCCGGTGGCTGGCGGGCACCATCGGCGCGGCCTTCGCCGTGGCGGCGGGGGTTTCCACCCTGGTCAGCCTGTGGCACCGGCCCAGCGATGTGATCGCCGCCCTCCTCGTGGTGTCGTTCTGGGGCTGCGTCGGCGGCGCCGTGCTCACCCGGTCCGGCGGCCGCCAACGCGGCGCCCGCACCCCCACCCCCGCGCGGGTGGGCCTGCGCCTGCAAACCTGGATCGCCGTGTTGGCGGCGATCGTCACCGCCGTGGCCGTGGGGATCGGCGCGACCGGTGCGTTCGGCACCTCGGCCGCCCCGGCCGCCTACCTCGGCGCGGTCACCGCCATCGTGGCCGTGGGTTTCGCCCTGGCCATCACCGCCACCCGGCTGTTCGACCGGCTGCCCTGACCGTCGGGCCGGACCCGGGCGGACGCATCCGTTCGCGCCGCGCCGGGACAGGGGGGTGTGCGCCCACGAAAGTGCGTGTAACACTGGGGCATGGCCGTCACGCTGAGAGCGCTCCAGACCGTTGTACCGCCCACCGTTCTTGTGCAGGAACAGGTACGGGATATCTTCGCCGCCCAACCGGACCTGAGCCGGTTGGCACAGCGGTTGGTCACGGCATCCTTCAACCTGTCGGGCATTGACACCCGGCATACCGTGATCGAGGAACTCACCCTCGACTCCACAGTGGCCGAGCCGCAGTTCTTCGACGCCGCCACCCAACGACTGCTCGTGCCGGGCACCAAGGTGCGCAACGAGCTCTATATCGAGCAGGCCACGAAGCTCTTCGTGGAGGCCGGCCGCCGGGCCATCAACGCATGCCCAGGCCTGGAGGCCTCCGACATCACCCACGTCGTGACCGTGTCCTGCACGGGTTTCTACGCGCCCGGCCCCGACTACATGCTTGTGCGCGAGCTGGGCCTGGCGCCGTCGACGCAGCGTTACCACCTGGGCTTCATGGGCTGCTACGCGGCCATGCCGGCGCTGCGCACGGCCAAGCAGTTCGTGGAGGCCGACCCGAACGCCGTGGTGCTCGTGGTGAGCGCCGAGCTGTGCTCGCTGCACCTGCGCACCTCGAGCGACCCCGACACCATCGTGGCCTCCTCCCTCTTCTCGGATGGTGCGGCCGCCGGCATCGTGAGCAGCCGCCAACCGGCCGCAGGCGAGAACGCCCTCAACCTCGACCACTTCGAGACCGTCATCACGCCCGTGGGTGAGGGGGACATGGCCTGGAAGATCGGCGACGAGGGGTTCGAGATGATCCTCAGCTCCTACGTGCCGCACATCATCGACGAGCACATCGAGTCGGCGCTCGCGCCGCTGTTCGGCCGGGACGAGTCGCTCACCAGGGCCCTGGCGGCGGGGGTGGTCGCGGAAGCCGGCGCGGTCGCGGCTCAGGCACGGGACGCGTCGGCCCAGGCGGCGACGAGCTCGACCAGCGAACCCGGCCAGGTGCTCACGGCCGCGGCTCCCGGCTCCCCACTGAGTACTGCGATCGCGCACTGGGCGATCCATCCGGGCGGGCGTAGCATCCTCGACAAGACCGAGGCCAAACTCGGTCTCACCGAGGCGCAGCTGGTGCCCTCGCGGGAGACCTTGCGCACCAACGGCAATATGTCCAGCGCCACCATCCTCTTCGTGATGAAGGCGATTCTCGAACAGGAGAACGCCGCCAGCGGGGACAGGGTCTGCGCCATGGCGTTTGGACCGGGCTTGACCGTGGAGTCGAGCCTGATGACCGTGCTGCGCGGCTGACGCCGTGCGTTTCTCGTTGCGGGACCGGGCGGTGGATGCCGCCGAGATCATGGACGATCCGGACTGCGACCCCGACATGCTGCGCCGCACCTACGCGAACTTCCGGTACGTCAACGCCGTCGTGTCCGGCCTTCGGCACACCTACCGGCACGACATCCGACCGCTGCTCTCGGCCGAGGTACCGCGCACGCTGCTGGACATCGGCTCCGGCGGCGGCGACGTGGCCCGCTCGCTGGCCCGTTGGGCCGCGAGGGACGGCTTGCGGCTGGCCGTTACGGGCATCGACCCGGATGCCCGCGCGCACGACTACGCCACGAGCCAACCGTCGTTGCCCGGGCTCACGTTCCGACGGGCGCTGAGCTTCGACCTCGTCGCGGCGGGGGAGCGGTTCGACATCGTGCTGTCCAACCATGTGCTGCACCACCTCAGCGCCGGCGAACTCGGCGGGCTGCTGGTCGACTCCGAACGCCTCAGCCGAGCCCTGGTGCTGCACGGCGACATCGAGCGGGCGCCGCTGGCGTACCTCGGCTTCGGGCTGGGCACCTGGCCGTTCTTCCGGCGCTCGTTCATCCGCGACGACGGGCTGACGTCGATCCGGCGCAGCTTCACCCACGCGGAGCTGGCCGCGTCGGTGCCGCCTGGCTGGACCGTGAACCGGGAGGTGCCCTACCGGCTGATGCTGCGCTGGAGTGCGCAGCCGGTGACGATGACCACGGCGCGGCAGACGGGGCGAGCCCATGCGTGACGTGATCGTGGTGGGCGGCGGGCCCGTGGGCATCCTGTTGGGCTGCCTGCTGGCCGAACGCGGGGTGGACGTGGAGGTGCTCGAACGGCGGACCGAGCCGTCGATGCACGCCAAGGCCATCGGTATCCATCCGCCGTCGATGCGGGTGCTGCGGCAAGCCGGCGTGGCCGAGGAGGTGCTCAGCCGGGCCGTGCGCATCGAGTCCGGCAGCGTGCAGAGCGGCGGCCGCACCCTCGGCCGGCTGTCGTTCGCGCAGGTCGCCGGGCGGTTCCCATTTGTGGTGACCCTGCCGCAGCACGAGACAGAGGCCGTGCTACGGGAACGGTTCGCGGCGCTCAAGCCCGGGGGACTGCGCTCGGGAGTGGGTGTGGGCATGCTGCAGGACCGCGGTGACCACGTGGACGTGCTCGCCGAGCCCAGCGGAGCCGAGGCGGAGTCCGACGACGGCGGGCAGGAGATCGTGGCGCAGGCCCGGTACGTGGTGGTCGCCGACGGCGCCCGCGGAGCCCTGCGCGACGCGGTGGGCATCGAATCCCGTGCGCTGGGCGGCGTGGGCACCTACCTCATGGCCGACTACCCCGACACCGGCGAACACGGCGACGAGGCGGTGCTGTTCTTCGAGGAGGGCGGTGTCGTCGAATCGTTCCCGCTACCGGGCGGCCGGCGTCGCTGGGTGGCGGCGACGCCCACCCTGCAACCGCATGCGTCCATCGACGAGCTGACCGCGCTCATCCAGCAGCGCACGGGCGTGAGTCTGCCGCCCTCGGAGTCCGTGCCCAGCTCGTTCTCGGTGCGGCAGCGGCTCGCGTCGACCATGGTGCACGGGCGGGTGCTCCTGGCCGGGGATGCGGCGCACGAGATCAGCCCGATCGGCGGGCAGGGCATGAATCTGGGCTGGCTCGACGCCGTGGCGCTCGCGCCGGCGCTCAAACACGCCCTTGCCCAACCCATCGAGGCGTCGGTGACCCTGGCCGGTTACGACCGGCGACGGCGCCGCAGCGCCCGCATGGCCGTGCGGCAGGCCGGGTTCAACATGGCCATGGGACGGCCGGTGAGCGGGCTGCGGCTGCGCGCGCGCAACGCCCTGGTGCGCGCCCTCGCGCTGCCACCCCTGAACGCACTGCTCTCCCGCGCGTTCACCATGCGCTGGCTCTGACCGCCCCGACCGCTCATCACCCGTGCCTCGATCCGTCTCGTGGGTCGAGCGTGTCTCGCTGGTCGAGCGCGTCTCGCTGGTCGAGCATGTCTCGCTGGTCGAGCTAGTCGAGACCCGGTGACCTGGTCTGCGGGTCGTGCCCCGTCGTCGGTCGAGCTTGTCGAGACCTGGTGACCCGGTTTGGAGGCCGGTGGACACGCTCGCGGGGTCTCCTAAGGAAGTGCGCTTCCGCCGACCACCCCGGGCGCGAAGCGCCCCCACAGCTCGACAGGCTCGACCATCGTATTGGGGCGGGGTCTGCCCGGATGCCGGGGGTGCAGTTGAATGGAGGGGTGACTGCACCTCTGATCGACCAGCTCCGCGCCGACCTCACCGCCGCCAACTTCTCGGTGACCGCTCTGACCGGGCTGTGGGGTATCGATGCCGATGCGGCGCTGCACCGCAACCAGCGGGTGCCGGCTCTCCGGGCGCTCGCCCGGCTGCGCGGCAGCCTGGTTGTGCTCGAGCCCAATGTGGTGCTTGCCCAGCTCTTCGTGCTCGGCCTGCCTGTGGAGCGGGACGAGCTGGATACCGCCCTGCCTACCCTCGGTGTGGCGGGCGCCGAGACGCTCGGCCTCGTCGGCGCCCACCACGCACACGCCGGCACCGCCGAGAATCCCACCGTGCACACCGGGCCTCGGCAGGTGGAGCCGCTGGTTCACCTGCGTCCGTACAGCTTCGTCGACGCGCACGGGGCCGGCAGTTGGTGGATCACCTCTGACCTGGGCGAACTGGCCCTCGGGCATCCGCTCGGCGAGAACCACGTGCTCGGCGTGGGGGGCGCCTCGCTCACCCTCAGCGCGCTGATGATCCCCGCCCCGGTCGAGAGCGCGCTCGACCTGGGCACCGGATGTGGCATCCAGGCGCTGCACGCCTCCCGGCACGCCGCCCGGGTGGTGGCCACCGACATCTCCGAGCGGGCCCTCGAGCTCGCGGCCTTGAATGCCCGGTTGAACCAGGTCGAGAACATCGAGTTCCGGCTGGGCAGCCTGTTCGAACCCGTGGCCGGTGAGCGGTTCGACCACATCATCTCCAACCCGCCGTTCGTGATCACCCCGCGGGTGGAGGGCGTGCCCAGCTACGAGTACCGCGACGGTGGCCTCGTCGGCGACGCCCTCGTGGAGGCCGTGGTGCGTGGCGCAGCCGCCCACCTCACGCCGGGTGGCGTCGCCCAGCTGCTCGGCAACTGGGAGTACCACGACGAGGCCGACGCCTTCGCCCGGCTGACCGGCTGGATCGACGCGCCGTACCCCGAGGACGGCGCGGGCGACGCGCCATCCGCCCCGCTGGACGCCTGGATCATCGAACGGGAGGTGCAGGCGCCCACCGGCTACGCCGAAACCTGGATCCGTGACGGCGGCACCCGCCCGGAGACCCCCGATTTCGATCGGCTCTACGGCGCCTGGCTCGACGACTTCGAGGCCCGCGGGGTGCGCCAGGTGGGTTTCGGTTACATGCTGCTGCGCCGCCCGGCCACGGATGCGCCGGCGCGCCACTCCGGGCATGTGCGGCCCCGCCTGCTGCGCCTCGAACGGCTGCCGGAGGCGCTCGGCCACAACGCGGCCGGCATCGGCAGCCATCTCGCCGAGTGCCTGGCGGCCCACTACTGGCAGGCCGGGCTCGACGACGATTCGTTGTCGCGCAGCACCCTCACGGTGGGCTCGGACGTCACCGAGGAGCGGCACTTCTGGCCCGGACAGGAGGATCCGACCCTGATGACTCTGCACCAGGGCGGCGGCTTCGGCCGGTCGGTGCCGCTGGACACGGCCCAGGCCGCCCTGATCGGCGCCTGCGACGGCGAACTGCCGGTGGGTGCGATCATCGATGCCATCGCCCAGCTGCTCGAGGCCGACGCCACGGCCCTCCGCGCCGAGCTGCTGCCGCGCGTGCGCGCCCTGCTCGACGACGGCTTCCTCGAGCCGCCCGCGGCCGGCTCGGGCGCCTGACCTGCCGGGGCTCAACTGTTGCCGATGCGGACATCTGCACCCGGTGCGCCGGGTGCACGTGTCCGCACGGGGACCAGGTGCCCGCCGGACGCGCCGGGTCGCGGCCGAAGCCCGGCGGCCCCGGCCTGAGGTAGCGTGAGTGGTACCACTTCGAGGGGCCGAGAGGAGTGCGTCAGCCGCCGGTGACGCGAGTGCAGCTATGGAACGACGGACCTTTCTGCTCAGCTCCCTCACCGGACTGTCGCTGCTCGCACTCAGCGGATGCGTGCCGCCCAAGCCCACTCCCACCGGCCCGCCGAGCCCCACCGCCACGCCCGCACCGTCCCTCGTGCCGCAACCGGCGGGGATGCTCCGCAGCTCCTGGTCCGAGGACCCGTTCGCCCGCGGTTCCTACAGCTTCGCCGCAGTGTCGTCCACTCCCCAGCAGCGGGAGGACCTCGCCGAACCCGTTCTCGACCGGCTCTTCTTCGCCGGTGAGGCGGTCTCCGCCGACGCGCCGGGCACGGTGCAGGGCGCCAGGGATGCCGGCCAGCGCGCCGCCCGGCTGCTGCAGTCTGCCGCCGAGCCGGGGGAGCGGGTGGCCGTGATCGGCGCCGGCGCGGCCGGCCTCGCCGCCGCTCGGCAGCTCGCCGACGCCGGATTCTCGGTGCTGGTGGTCGAGGCGCGCGACCGGCTCGGCGGCCGCATCGACACCGTGACCGACGACGCCTGGCCCGTGCCCGTGGAACTCGGCCCGTCGTTCATCGTGGGCGCAGACACGAGCTCCCTCGACGAGGAACTCACCGGCCTGGAGATCTCGCACGCCCCCTTCCCGCTCACGCCGGAGGCACGCACCGCGGCCGGCGCCGTGACCGAGGTGTCGACGGTCGGCGCCGACAGCGTCACGGCCGCGCTCACCTGGGCCGCCGCCCAGGCTCAGGACACCTCCCTGGCCAAGGCCCTCGTCGCAACCGGCTCGGCCACTCTCTCCCAGACGGATGGCGATGCGGGCGTCTCCGACGCCGACTGGCTGGACTACCAGCTCGCCACGTCCACCTCCCTGGAGTCCGGTGCCCCCGCCGACGACATGTCCGGCTGGTACACCCCCACCCCGCAGGCCTCCGCCGCCGCCGACGTGCGCATCGTACTCGGCGGCTATGGCGGACTGCTCAAGGAGGACGCCGCCGACCTCGACGTTCTCTACTCCAGTGTGGTGACCCGGGTGGCCTACACCGACGCATCCGTGAGCCTGCGCCTGGGCACCGGGGAGTCACTCACCGTGGACCGCGCCGTCGTTACCGTGCCGCTGGGCGTGCTGCAGGGCGACGTGATCGAGTTCGACCCCGCGCTGCCGTTCGCGCACCGCGGGGCGATCGCCGCGCTGGGGATGGGCACCGTTGACAAAATCTGGCTGCGCTTCGACGAACCGTTCTGGGACACCGAGGCGGCCCTGTGGACCACCGTGGGCGACGACACCCTCGCCTTCCGGGTGTGGGTGAACATGATGCCGCTCACGAACGAGCCGGTCCTGGTCGGTTTTGTCAGCGGAGACCAGGCATTGAAGCTGGCGAAGTCCGGCAACACCGAGTTCACCGACGCCGCGTTGCGCAGCCTCGAGCCTTTCGCGGCGCTGCCGACCACCAGTGCCACCCCGAGTCCCGCAGGCTGACCGGGCCTTCTACCGGAGGCGACGGGCACAGCGGTTCTGTCGCTAGAAAAGCTAAGCGAGCAAAACTCATAATAGGCGTGTAAGCTCACCGAAACGTCTAGTCGGTGAAGGGGCCGTCCGTCCAGGGACGCCCCACGGGGATGATCCAGTCGTTTGCCGATCACACGCGCCGACGGAGTGCGGTCGGGTCAGTTCAGTGGTGCCGTTCCGTCAGGTTCGGCACAGCGAACACAGTGTCTTCCGCCGTCGGCCGTCGGGTGTGGTCGCAATCCCGACGTTCCCAGCTCCGCGGCCAGTGCCCCTCCTGATTGACCGTGTGAACCATGTATATCCTGACCAATCTTGATTCGATGTCGTTACTCGACTTCGACATCAATCTGCCCTGCGAGGGCAGCCATCACCATCGCAGCCTGAGCGGACACTCCGCCGCCGAGCCGGGCGCCTTCATGGTGATCTCGCCGTGCTGCGGCCCCAAGGTGATCCAGTGCTCGCCCCGGGTGTCGGCCATGCAGGCCTCCGGCGTGCTCTACTGCGGCATCTGCGAAACCGAACACCTCACCAGCCAGTACACTTTCGTTCCCGTCGAGGCCTAGCGGCGGATGCCGGCCGGCCGGCGGCGCATCCGCGTGATGCGCCGCCACAGCCGGGGTCTACCGCACCGGTCGGTTGCACGAGACCGCCGGTCTCGCCTGCCGAGGTTAGTTGGGCACGGATGAGCTGCGGTCACCGCGCGAGCGGGGCCGCCAGCTGAGCCTGGACGTGGCCACAAGCAGCGAGGCGATGGCGAGGAACAGGGCCACCGCGATCAGGCAATAGAGCACCGTCTCGAGCGGGCCGCTGACCTGGGCCGGGTCGAGGAAGAAGTACGGGTACCAGCCCACGAAGGATCCGCGCACGAGCGTGAAGATGCCCCAAACGAAGGGGTACGGCAGGATCCAGCGCAGGAAGCGCCAGGACAGCCGGGCTTTGCCGGTGTCCGTCAGCCAGTCCAGCAGCGCGAGCGTGGGGATGTAGAAATGCAGCACCTGGCTCGGCCAAGGCACCTCGATCGTGTAATCGCGTGACGACGACTGGATGACGATGGTGAGGAAGACGATGCCAGACACGATGATGTAGGTGGTGACGAGGGCTCGGAAGATGTCCAGCCACTGCGGATCCTTCTCGTGCCGGAACGCCACGACGGCGCCGAGAATGAACGCGACGACCGCGGCGATGGCGCTCTGCACCGTGAAATAGGTGAACACGTTGTACGCGGCGAAGGTCGGAAACAGCAGTACATATTCGTAGTTGCCGACCAACCCGACGATGCCGGCGATGGCCAGGACCAGCCGTCCGTAGCCGTAACCGGCACGCAGCGTCAGGCGTCGGCGCGCGGGCAACGGCTTACGCGCCTTCGGTTCCCCCTGGGTGTCGGGGGAGTCGCGCACCGTTGGTCCCGTCCGGCCGGGACCGGATGCCTGCGCGCCCATGCTCCCACGCTACGCCAGAGAGCCGGTCGCCCGCGGACACCGCCCCGTCGGTCGCGGTCTACCGGTCGTTCAGTCGCCCTTCACCGCGCGTTCAGACGCCCCGGGCGGCCCGGTCAGATGCGGATGCTGAAGCTCGCCTCGCCGTGCTCGGTCAGGTCCGTCACCTGCACAGATTCCACGCTCGCCGAGCCCGGTCCTCGGTGCAGCCAGGTGAGCATCCGCTCGACGGCTTCGTCGTCGCCCTCGATCTCGGTCTCCACGGCTCCGTCGGACCGGTTGCGCACGTATCCGCCGAGGCCGAGCGAACTGGCCTGCGCCTCGGTGTAGTACCGGAAGCCCACGCCCTGCACCATCCCGTTGACGATCACCCGCTTGCGACTCACGGCACTATTCTGCGCGTCCCCGCCTGCCCCGACAACCCCGCGCGCACCCCGCCCCTTTCGTGAGTTGTCCGCATCGGGACCAGTAGCGCCGCGAACGAGCGCGCGCCCAGCTCGTTGGTTGAGCTTGTCGAAACCTGGTGACGTGCGTCGGGGAGTCGGCTCGCGGGGTCTCGACGGGCTCGACCGGCGTGTGGTTGACCTTGCGTGCGTTGGTTGAGCTTGTCGAAACCTGGTGACGTGCGTCGGAGAGCCGGCTCACCGGGTCTCGACAGGCTCGACCAGCGATCGGGGGCGTTGACAGGATTGGGCGACGATCGGGGGCGCTGGCGTGATTGGCCGCGGCCGGTCAGGCGGAGTCGCGCCAGACGATCTCGGTGTCGAGCAGGATGCCGCCAAGCTCCGGGGCCTCGCCGCGGAGCTGGCTGAGCACCGATTCGGCCGCGCGCTGGCCCAGGCCGTTGGCCGGCTGGCGAACCGTGGAGAGCAGCGGCTGGCAGCGGAGGGCCCATGCACTGTCGTCGAAGCCCACGATGCCCACGTCGCTCGGCACGCTCCGGCCGGCCTCGCGCAGCGCGTTGAGGGCGCCCGCGGCGATGACGTCCGACGCCGCGAATACCCCGTCGATCAGCGGGTCCTTGGCCAGCAGGGCCCGCATGCCGTCGCGGCCATCGGTGTAGGTGTAGAGCGGCACCGGGGCCACCAGATCGGGGTCGAACCGGTCGCCCAGTGCATCCGTGAACCCGGCCAGGCGGTCGGAGCCGGAGTCACGGTCGAGGGCGGCGGCGATCATGCCGATGCGGCGGCGTCCGGTGCCGATCAGGCGCTCGGTGATGGCCCGGGCGGCGGCCCGGTTGTTGATTCCCACGTACGGCAGGTCGCGCAGGTCCTGCGGATGCCCGACGAAGGCCGCGGGTAGGTCCAGGCGTTCGATAACGCGTGTGATCGGGTCTTGTTCTCGCGCGGAGACGACGACGACACCGTCGACGAAGCCGCCGCTGAGGTAGCGCGCCACCCGTTCGGTGTCGCGGTCGGACTCGATCACCAAGCTGACCATCTGGTAGTCCGCCCGGGAGAGCGCGCTGTTGGCGCCGAGCAGGATCTCGCCGATGTTCGGGTCTTCGAGGAATAGGGAGTGCGGCTCGTGCACGACGAGGCCCACGGCCTGCGAGCGCTGCATGACGAGGTTGCGGGCGGCCGTGTTCGGTACGTAGCCGACCTTCTCGATGGCCGCCTCGATCGCGATGCGCGCCTCGGCCGACACGTAGGGTTCGTTGTTGACGACCCGACTCACGGTGCCGCGGGAGACCCCCGCCTCCGCGGCGACATCGTGGATCGTCGCGCGCTTGCGCCGGCCCGGAATTGTCACCATTCGATAACTGTACCGGTCGTCCGGCTTGACATCTGTGCCGCGCTGTACTTACTCTGTGTACGTTCACAGACACTCAATGAGGAGTCATTTGCTCCCCGATCTGTGCACGTTCACAGAACGTCAGACCGAGGATGGCCCGTCAGGGCCGGCCGCCGGACCGGCACCACACCCCCCGTCCAAGCAGGAGCACATGAACACCCCACCAGCCACCCCGGTTGTGACGCACCAGGTCACCCGGACGACCCCGTTCGTGCAGAACGGCATCGCCTACGGCTGCGACTACAACCCCGAGCAGTGGGGTCCAGCGGTCTGGGCCGAGGATGTGCTGCTCATGCAGCAGGCCGGCGTCGACCTGGTGGCGATCAACATCTTCGGCTGGTCCAACCTCGAGCCCGCGCCCGGCGTCTACGACTTCACCCTGCTCGACACCATCGTCGACCTGCTCCACGCCCACGGCATCCGGGTGAACCTCGGCACCGGCACCTCATCGCCGCCGCCGTGGCTGACCACGCTGCACCCGGAGATCCTGCCCGAGACCGAAGACGGCACCACCCGCTACTCCGGCGGCCGCCAGGCCTGGTGCCCGAGCTCCCCGGTCTTCCGCGAGCACGCGCTGCGCCTGGTGGAGAAGGTCGCCGAGCGGTACGGCGCCCACCCGGCCGTGGCCCTGTGGCACGTCTCCAACGAGCTCGGCTGCCACAACGCGCTCTGCTACGACGACGACACCGCCGCCGCGTTCCGCCGCTGGCTCGAGCAGAAGTACGGCAGCATCGCCGCGCTCAACACCGCCTGGGGCACGAGCTTCTGGAGCCAGCGCTACAGCGCCTGGGCCGAGGTGCACACCCCCCGGCTCACCCTCTCCAGCCGCAACCCCGGCCAGGTGCTCGACTTCCACAGGTTCAGCTCCGACGAGCTGCTCGGCTACTACAAGGCCGAAGAGGCCGTCATCCGGCGCCACAGCCAGGTGCCGGTCACGACGAACTTCATGGTCACCGCGCACATCAAGAACCTCGACTACTGGTCCTGGGCATCCGCCGTGGACGTCGTCGCGAACGACCACTACCTCGACCACCGGCTCGCCGACCCCACCACCGAACTGGCCTTCGCCGCCGACCTCACCCGCGGGCTCGCCGGCGGCGACGGCTGGCTGCTCATGGAGCAGGCCACCAGCGCGGTCAACTGGCAGCCGCTGAACATCGCCAAGACACCGGGGGAGATGACCCGCAACTCGCTCTCCCACGTGGCCCGCGGCGCCGAGGGCATCTGCTACTTCCAGTGGCGCGCCTCGCAGCAGGGCTCGGAGAAGTTCCACTCCGCCCTGGTGCCGCACGCCGGCACCGACACCGTGCTCTGGCGTGAGGTGGTCGAACTGGGCGCCACCCTCGACAAGCTCGACGAGGTGATCGGCACCCGTGTCGTGGCGGATGCCGCGATCCTGTTCAGCTGGGAAGCCTGGTGGGCCGGCGACAACGAGTCCCGCCCGTCCCAGTCGGTGACGTACCTCGAGCAGGTGCACGCCGCCTACACCGCGCTGCACCGGCTCGGCGTCACGGTCGACATCGTCTCCCCGGATGCCGACCTCAGCGCGTACAACCTCGTGGTGGTGCCCGCGCTGTACCTGGTCACCGATCACCAGGCCGAGAACCTCGCCGGGTTTGTCGCCGCGGGCGGCCACGCCCTGGTGACCTTCTACAGCGGCATCGTCGACGAAGACGACCGGGTGCGCCTCGGCGGCTACCCCGGCGCATTCCGCGACCTGCTCGGCGTCACGGTGGAGGAGTTCTCCCCGCTGGCCCCCGGCCATCCTGTGCTTCTGGACGGCGGCCCGGCCGGGCTGTCCGCCGCCGCTACCGGCACCCTGTGGAGCGAACGGCTGCGCCTGAGAGGTGCCGAGGCCCTGGCCAGCTACGCCGCCGGGCCCCTCGCCGGCGTCCCCGCCGTCACCCGCAACGCGCACGGGGCCGGTGCCGCCTGGTACCTGGCCACCGCGCCCGACGCCGACGCCTACCGCGACCTGCTGCGCACCATCGCCGAGCAGGCCCGCGTCACCGCGGTCGGCCCGGAGGGCGACGGCCTCGTCGAGGTCATCCGTCGCGCCGCAGCCGACCGCTCATACCGCTTCATCATCAACCACGGCGACACCGACGTGGAGGTGAGCGCGGCGGGGGTCGAGCTCGTCACCGGCGCCGACGTTTCCCGCACACTGCGCGTACCGGCCGGAGCCGTGCGCGTTCTCAGAGAGGACACCGCATCATGAGCGCACCAGCCCTTCCGGCCGCGGATGCCCGGAGCGCGGCACCCCGCAGCCCGGCACCGAAGCCCCGCAAGATCAAGGTGGCGCACCCGAGGGCGATCGCCGTCTTCATCGTGCCGTTCGCCGTCTTGTTCACGTTGTTCTACCTGATCCCGATCGGGTACGCGATTTACCAGTCGCTGCTCGTGGTGGAGCGGGACGGCACCTTCGGCAAGGCCACCCAGGTTTTCGGCGGCCTGACGCAGTACATCGCCGTGTTCCAGAACGGCCCGTTCTGGGAGTCCATCGGCCGGGTGCTCGCCTTCGGCGTGGTGCAGGTCCCGGTGATGCTCGGCCTGGCGCTGCTCTTCGCACTGCTGCTGGACAGCCCGCTGCTTCGTGGCAAGCGCTTCTTCCGGCTCGCGTTCTTCGTGCCCTACGCCGTTCCTGGCGTCATCGCCGCGATCATGTGGGGCTTCCTCTACTCGCCCAACCTGTCGCCGTTCACAGCGCTCACCAGCAACATCAGCTTCCTCTCCGCCGACCTGGTGCTCTGGGCCATCGCGAACGTCGTCACCTGGGTCTACGTGGGCTACAACATGCTCATCATCTACTCGGCCCTGCTGGCCATCCCCACCGAGATCTACGAGGCCGCCCGCCTCGACGGCGCCGGCCAGTTCCGCATCGCCTGGTCGATCAAGATCCCGCTGATCATGCCCGCCATCGTGCTCACCGGCATCTTCTCCATCATCGGCACCCTGCAGCTGCTCGCCGAGCCGCAGGTGTTCCGCACCTTCAGCTCCGCGGTGACCAGCACGTTCACCCCGAACCTGATGGTCTACTCCACCTCCTCGATCCCCAACGTGAGCCTCGCCGCGGCCTTCAGCGTGGTGCTGGCCCTGGCCACCTTCGTGCTCTCGTTCTCGTTCCTCAAGTTCACCCAGCGGAAGGAAGGCAAATGAGCGCCCTCACCGAGTCTCCGGCCGTCTCCCGCGCCTCCAAGCGCGCCAGGAACGCCGCCAACCCCGCCCCCAAGGGGCCCAAGGAGAGCCCGCTCGCCCGCGTCGGTGCGATGACCGTGATGCTCGTCTTCACGCTCTACTTCCTCATCCCGATCTGGTGGCTGTTCATCGCCGGCACCAAGTCGAGCGGCCAGTTCACCAGCACCAACCCGCTCTGGTTCGCCGACTTCAACCTGTTCGCCAACATCGGCAACCTGGTCGCCTACCGTGACGGCGTCTTCCTCAAGTGGATGCTCAACAGCGCCCTCTACGCCGGCGCTGGCGCCCTGCTGGCCACCCTGTTCGCCGGCATGGCCGGCTACGCCCTGGCGAAGTACCGCTTCCCGGGCCGGGAACTGCTCTTCAACATCGTGCTCGGTGGGGTGCTCGTGCCCGCCACCGCGCTGGCGCTGCCGCTGTTCCTGATCTTCAGCCAGGTCAGCCTGACCAACACGTTCTGGGCGGTGTTCCTGCCCAGCCTGGTCAGCCCGTTCGGCGTGTACCTCACCCGCATCTTCGCCGCGGCGAGTGTGCCCGACGAACTGATCGAGGCCGCCCGCCTCGACGGGGCCGGCGAGGTGCGCACCTTCTTCACCGTGTCCGTGAAGCTGATGTTCCCCGCCCTGGTCACGGTGTTCCTCTTCCAGTTCGTGGCCATCTGGAACAACTTCTTCCTGCCGCTGATCATGCTGCGCGACGAGACCCTGTTCCCGGTCACCCTGGGCCTCTACGCCTGGAACTCCCAGGTCAACCAGATCCCCGAACTGCGCGGCTATGTGCTTATCGGCGCGCTGTTGTCGATCATCCCGCTCATCATCCTGTTCCTGCTGCTGCAGCGCTTCTGGCGCAACGGCCTCGGCGCCGGCAGCGTCAAGTAACCTCCTCAACTTCTCGACCGTACGACCAGCCTTACCCGCACCATCCGCACCACCTTGCACCACTCCTTTTCAGCGAAAACCCAACAAAGGAAAACAATGCGAATCACGAAGAGAGCGGCCACTGTTGCCCTGCTCACCGCTGCGACGGTAGCCCTCACCGGCTGCTCCACCGCCGCATCGACCGGTGGCAGCGCCGATGCTGCCGACTGTGCTCCCTCCGACGGCAAGGTCAACCTGACCTTCACGTCGTGGATCCCCGGCATCGAAGACGTCGTCGACGTCTGGAACAAGGCCAACCCCGACATCCAGGTGGCCGTGCAGACCGGCCCGAACGGCAACGGCGGCACCTACGCCAACTTCTTCAACCAGCTCGAGGCCGGCAACGCGCCCGACCTCGGCCAGATCGAGTACGACGCGCTGCCCAACTTCCGCGTGCAGGACGGCCTGATGAACCTCGCCTCCTGCGACGGCGTCATGGACGCCAAGTCCGACTTCGTCGACTGGACCTGGGGCCAGGTCAGCTTCAACGAAGACGACTCCGTCTACGCGATCCCGCAGGACTCCGGCCCCATGGCCATGTTCTACCGCGCCGACCTCTTCGCCGCGAACAACATCGCCATCCCCACCACCTGGGATGAGTTCGCCACGGCTGCCGAGCAGGTGCGCGCCACGGGCTCGTACATCACCAACTTCTCGCAGAGTGACATCAACCAGTTCGCCGGACTCGTCTGGCAGGCCGGCGGCACCTGGTTCGGCAACGACGGCACCGACTGGAACGTCGACCTGACCGGCGACGAGTCCATCAAGGTCGCCGACTACTGGCAGGACCTGATCGACCGGGACCTCGTCTCGACCCAGCCGCCGTGGACCACCGAGTGGGACAACGCCTACAACACCGGCGCCGCCTGGACCTGGAACTCCGCAGCCTGGGGTGCAAACTCCATCGCCAGCGGCGCGCCCGACACCGCGGGCAAGTGGGCCGTCGCGGCCTCCCCGCAGTGGGAAGCCGGCGATGAGGCCAGCGGCAACTGGGGTGGCTCGTCCACCGCAGTGTTCACCGGCTCCAAGCACCCGTACGAAGCCGCGCAGTTCGCCCTGTGGCTGAACAGCTCCAGCGAGTCGCTCACCATGCTCAACGAGTCGGCCAACCTGTACCCGGCCGCCAAGGACGGACTCGACCTCCCCGTGCTCAAGGAAGGCGTGGAGTTCTACGGCAACCAGCCGATCTACGACGTCTTCGCGAAGGCATCCGGCGAGGTCTCCAGCGACTTCGTCTGGGGTCCGACCATGACGCAGACGTACAACGACGTCTCGGACGGCTTCAAGGCCGCAGTGAGTGGCAACGGCACCCTCGCCGAGGCCCTCACCACCGGTCAGAGCGCCACCATCAAGGCCCTGCAGGCGCAGTCCATTCCCGTCAAGGAGTAGCCACCGCTTGATCGCCTGAGTCACCCGTACCGCCCGGCGCGTTTCGCGCCGGGCGGTGCGGTGCGTGTGCGCCGCGCTTACGCCGCGCGAGGGTGACTCACCGGCGGTGCGCGGGTGTGGCGCCGTTTCGCGGGTGGCGTGCTGCCCGCGTTGCGGCGCGTGACCCGCGTTGCTCGGCACGGCGCCGTGCAGGTGCCGGGCCGGGGTGGCGCATGACCCGCGCAGCGGCGTGCTGCCCGCGTTGCGGCGCGTGACCCGCGTTGCTCGGCACGGCGCCGTGCAGGTGCCGGGCCGGGGTGGCGCATGACCCGCGCAGCGGCGTGCTTCCCGCGCAGCCCGGGGCAGCAGCTCGGCAGGAGCACCCGACTCACGCACTATCGTTCCCCCATAACCATCGAAAGAAGTAGTGTCATGATCTCCCACCTCCGCGCCTCCGGCACCAGCCTCGTTCTCGACGCCACCGGGCCGGGTGCCCCGGTGATCGTGCACTGGGGCGCCGACCTCGGCGAGCTGACCGACCCCGAATTGCAGACTCTCGCCGCGGCGAGCGTGCCGCCCGTGGGCCCCAGCTCGATCGACTCGCCGCTCAGGCTCTCCCTACTGCCGACCCTGCACGAGGGCTGGAGCGGACGCCCCGGCCTCGGGGGGTTCCGCCCCGGGGAGGGACACACCGACCTGGCCCTCGCGCTCGTCGACGTGCACGTGCGGGGCGCGAACGCGGTGACGGTCGAGCTGGTGGATGCGGCCGCATCCGTCAGCGTCGCCACCGAACTCGAACTGACCGTGCAGGGTGTGCTGCGCCTTCGGCACACTCTGACGAACTCCGGCGACAGCGGCTTCGAGCTCGCCGGCCTGGACGCAATCCTGCCGGTGCCCGACCGGGCGGGGGAGATCCTCGACTTCACCGGGCTGTGGAGCCACGAACGCCGCCCGCAGCGCAGCACCCTCGGCCAGGGCGTGTGGAGCCGGGAGTCCCGGCACGGCCGGCCCGGCCACGACGACTCCTATCTCACGGTGGCCGGCACGCCCGGTTTCGGGTTCCGGCACGGCGAGGTATGGGCCGTGCACCTGGCCTGGAGCGGCGACAAGCGGGTCTGGGCCGAACGCAGTGCGCTCGGCTACGCCGTGCTCGGCGCCGGCGAACTGCTCACGCCCGGCGAGCTCAGCCTCGCCGCCGGCGAGAGCTACACCAGTCCGTGGACCGTCGCGGTCTACTCCGACGCCGGCCTCGACGGGCTCAGCGCACGCCTGCACCCGTGGATCCGCTCCTGGTCCACCGTGCGCGGGCCGCGCCCGGTGCTGCTGAACACCTGGGAGGCCGTGTACTTCGACCACGACCTGGAGACCCTCGGCCGGCTCGTCGATGCCGCCGCCCGGGTGGGCGTGGAGCGTTTTGTGCTCGACGACGGCTGGTTCTCCGGCCGTACCGACGACCAGCGTGCGCTCGGCGACTGGTTCGTGGATGCCGCCAAGTGGCCTGAGGGTCTGCACCCGCTGGTGCGGCGCGTCACCGACGCCGGCCTCGACTTCGGCCTCTGGGTGGAACCCGAGATGGTCAACCCCGACTCCGACCTGGCCCGCGCGCACCCGGACTGGCTGCTCGGCTCCGCCGCCGCCCCCACCTGGCGCGGCCAGCGGGTGCTCGACCTCGGCAACCCCGACGCGTTCGCCTGGCTGCTCGAACGCCTCACGGCGCTTCTGGTGGAATACCCGATCAGCTACCTCAAATGGGACCACAACCGGGACCTGCTCGGCGGCTCAGCGCACCGGCAGACCGCCGCGCTGTACCGGCTCATCGACGCCGTGCGGGCCGCGCAGCCGGGCCTGGAGATCGAGTCCTGCGCCTCCGGCGGCGGACGCATCGACCTGGGGATCCTCGAACGGGTGGACCGGGTCTGGACCAGCGACACCAACGACCCGCTGGAGCGCCAGCAGATCCAGCGGTACACGAGCGTGCTCGTGCCGCCGGAGTACCTCGGCGGCCACCTCGGCGCCGCGACCGCGCACACCACCGGCCGCACCTCCGCGCTGGGGTTCCGGCTGGCCACGGCCCTGTTCGGCAGCGCCGGCATCGAGTGGGACCTCACCCAGGCCAGCCCCGCGGAGCTCGACCAGATCGCCGCCTGGATCGCCGTGTACAAGGAGCGCCGCGCCCTGTTGCACGGCGGGGTCGTGGTGCACACCGATGGGTCCGACCCGGCGATCGAACTGCACGGGGTCGTCGCGGCGGATGCGTCCTCAGCGGTGTTCGCGCAGGTCGCACTGGCCGCACCCCGGGCAGCGCTGCCCGCGCCGATCCGGTTCGCCGGGCTCGACCCCGAGCGGCGCTACCGGGTGCAGGCGTTGCTCGTGGGGCCGGCGCCGCACACGATGCAGACCGTGCCACCGGCCTGGCTGGCCGAGGGCGCCCCCGAGCTGGTGCTCACGGGCGCCGTGCTGACCCGGGTGGGCCTGCCCGCCCCGCTGCTCACCCCTGAGCAGGCCGCCCTGTTCACCCTCGACGCGGTCTGACCCGCACTGCCCGCCCGTTTTCGCGAAAGCTGCCGTAGGGCTGCTTCGTGGCACTGCGGTAGCCACACGCCCGCCTTCGCGAGCTGGTGAGGGCTCTCGCGGCGCTAACGTAAGGGACATGACCGACGCCCGCACTGCCCCGTCGTCGCGGCGTACCCCGGGGGTTCTGGTCACCGGCGCCTCCGGCACCATCGGCCGGGCCGTCGTCGACGCCCTCGTCGAGGCCGGTGAGCCCGTGGTAGCGGGGATGCGCGACCCGCGCGCCTGGATCGCCGACGGCGCCCGGCGCGCGAGCGGAATCTCCGCCGGGGGAGCCTCCCATCCTGCAGGCGGTGCCGCCGCCGGCAGCGGGTTCGGCAGCGGCGGCGCCAGTGGCGTCGGAGGCCGAGCCGGTGGCGGCCGGCCGGAGGGCCCTGGCCCGGGTCGGCCCCTCGGTAAACCGCCGCGGGCGCCCAACCAGAAACCCCTGCAGAACCCCACCCGCAAGCCCGGTACCGCGGCTGGGCCGGCGGCGACCGCGGCGAATGGCCGGCCGGGGGCGCTGCCGGCGGCCGGGCCTCCGGGCCAGACCGTCGCATCCGCCCTGCCCGCCGGGGCCCAGGCGGCTACGGTGCGGGCGTTCGACTTCGCCGACCGGAGCACCTGGGCGAGCGCGCTCGGCGGGGCGGACCGGGTGTTCCTAGTGCTGCCGCCGACCGTCGGCGACGTGGGCCGCACCCTGATCCCCTTCATCGACACGGCGATGGAGAGCGGGGTGCGACAGATCGTGTTCCTGTCGCAGCAGGGTGTGCCGCTACAGGCCCGGTCGCCCCAGCACGATGTGGAGCGCTACCTCAAACGCACTCGCACGCCCTACACGGTGCTGCGGCCCAACGTGGTGTTGCAGACTCTGAACACCACCTACCGGGACGACATCCGCCGGCGCCGTGAGATCGCCCTGCCGGCCGCTGGGGCCCACGTGGCCTTCGTGGACGCGCGGGACGTGGCCCGCGTAGCCGCCCGGGTGCTCGGTGAGCCCGGCCATCTGCGCAAGACCTACGCGCTCTCCGGTGAGCAGGCTCTCGGGTACACGCAACTCGCGGAGCTGCTCGCCGAGGTGCTCGACCGGCCGATCCGCTACGCGCCCACGACCGAGGCCGACTTCGAGCAGCGGCTGGCCGGGCTCGGCGGCTCAGCCGTCGAGATTGCCCGGCAGGCGGCACTTTTCCGGTCGGTGCGGCTGCGCGCGCTGCGGCTGCCCAACCGCAGCATCCGCCGGCTGACCGGCCGGCCGGCCACCACCGTGCGCCGCTTCATCGAGGACCACCGCGACTCCTGGCTGTAGCGCTCCCCGAACGCGGGGGACCCGAAGTGGGGGACAGCGGATGCCCGTCCGGGGGGCCCTCGATTGGTACGGTCATCACTGGGTCGCTGACCCGCGCAGCAGGTGCTGAGGGGATGGGGCCACATGGCTGGTTTGACTACGGGCGCGGAAATGTTCGGCGAACTCGCCGCCTACCCGGCCGTCGTTCTGCTTTGCGCTGTGCTGCCGTTCGCCGTCTCGTTCGTGATCGACGCGGTGAACCTGATGCTGCGCCGGGAGCGCTCCGCGGTCCCCGCCCTCGTCACCGCACTCGTGCTCTCCTTCGTCGTGGCCGCCACCGGGTTCCTGCTCCTGCAGCTGGGACTGGTCGGCATCGGTTCGGATGCGGCGGTGCTGGCCCGGCTGGCCTCGGTGGGCGTCGGGCTGCTGCTCGTCTGTTCTCCGCTGGCCCTGGTGGCCGCCGTGGCACGCCTGTTCATCTCGTTGCTCCGCGCTCGGGCCCTGGACCGCCGGTCTGCCGATGGGGAAGGCAGCCTGCCGGAGGCCAAGCCGGGAAGCGCGCCGGGAACACTGCCGGGTGCGTTACCCAGCCTGGCGGGAACCTTGCCCGGTGCCTTGACAAGCCCGCAACCGTCGCGCCGCGGCACCACGATGCTGGCCCGCTTCGCCGACCACGTGGCCTGAACCGCCAGCAGACCCCGATGCTGCGCGGCCCAGCCGGCCGCGGGTACGCGACTAGGCAGCCGGTGCGTCGTCGATCTTGACGACCGCGAAGTCCGCGCCGAGTTCGACGTCGATGTCCTGGCCGTTGTCGAGGGTGATCTCCACCTCGTAGGCGTGATCGAAGTCGTCGCTGCGCTCAACCTCGGTGACGGTACCCACCATGCCGGGCGTCAGCGCGGCCAGGGCAGCCTCCGACGCGGACGACCGGTCGGCCTCGGTGAGCGGGGCGAGCTCGGAGCCGCCGTTGCCGTCGGTTCCGGTGCTGGGGGAGCCGTCGGTCGGGACCGCGGTGGCGCCGGCCGTGGGCCGGCCGTCGACCCAGAGCACGGCGAACGACTTGTCCAGGGCCACGTCGACGTCGGTGCCGTCGGCGAAGGTCACCTCGACCTCGTAGGCCTGCACGGTGTTGTCATCGGTGGTCTCGGCATCGGTGACCGTGCCGCTGCCCACAGCGTCGAGCGCGGCGGCGCTGGCTGTGACGAGGGCGCTTCCGGTGAGCGGGGCGTCGGAGTCGAACGGGTCGGCGATAGCCAGCCCGGCGCCCCCGGCCACGACTACGGCGGCGACGGCGGCGGAGGTGATCCAGATGGTCTTCTTCTTCACGAGGTGTCCCTTGGTCGAGTGTGTCCACGCGGTGCGCGGCTGTGTCCCTACTCTGGCGGGGCGGTGCTGAAGCCAGGCTGAAGCCCGCTGAAGCCGGTTTCAGAAAGCGACCAGAGGGGTGTCAGCCGAGTCCGCCGGATGCGTCGCCGCCGGCCGCCGGGCCGCCGTCGGGCGTGCTGCCCGTCACTCCGGGCGCGGGGCGTGGACGTCGGGGCCAGCCTGGGAGCCGTCGTCGGCCGAGGGCAGCCGCACCTCGAACCGGGCGCCGCCGAGGTCACCCGCGGTGACCAGCACGGTACCGCCGTGTGCCTGCACGGTCTCCCGCACGATTGCCAGCCCCAGGCCGGTGCCGCCGGAGGCGCGCGCGCGCGACTCGTCCAGCCGCACGAACCTCTCGAACACCCGGTCCCGTTCCTCGGCCGGTATCCCGTGCCCGTCGTCCTCCACCACAAGCACGACCTGGCCGGCCGCGACCCCGACGGACAGGTTCACCCGGCCCACTGCGTGCTGGGCGGCGTTGTCCACGAGGTTCCGCACCACCTGCCCGAGCAGGTTCTCGTCGCCGTGCACCCGGGCCGCGCCGACGGCCGTGGCGTCGATCGTGAGCGCCATGGTGTCGCGCAGCCGGCGCGCCTCGGCGAGCACGAGGTCGTCCAGGTCCACGGCTCGGCCGGTGGCCTGCAGAGAGCGTTCGGTGACCTGCGCGAGCAACAGCATCCCACGCACCAGGCGTTCCAACCGGGCGCCCTCGTCGAGCACCGCCTCCGAGAGGTCGCCCAGGCTCATCCGGTCGGGGTGGGCCTGGGCCACCTCGGCGTATTGGCGCAGGGACGCGAGCGGGGAGCGCAGCTCGTGCGAGGCATCCGACACGAACTGGCGCTGCGTTCGCTGCGAGGTGTCGAGCCTGTCGAGCATGCTGTTCATCGTTCGGGCGAGCCGGCCGATCTCGTCGCCGCGGCCCGGATCGGCCACCCGCCGGTCGAGGTTCGTGGCGGTGACGGCGTCGACCTCGCGGCGCATCCGTTCGACCGGCGCCAGGGCGCGGCCCACCACGATCCAGGTGAGCAGGGCCACGACGCCGAGCAGCAGCGGCACCGCAGCGGCGAGTAGCCAGGCGACCGTGCTCACCGATTCGTCGATGGTCTCGAGGCTGCGACCGGCGGCGATGGTGACGTTGTTGTCTTCATCGACCGCCACGAGGTAGGCGGCATCCTCGCCGGGCAGCCGCACGACCTGGGCGTCACTGTCTTTCTCCAGCGCGATGGGCGTGCCGTCCAGCGTCTCGCTGCCGGTCACCAGGGCGCCGGATGCGTCGGTGACCTGTACGAAGATCTCGTCGTCATCGACGTCGAAGCCCGTTGTCGTGCCGGTGTCCTCCAGGGTGGTCTGCAGCTGGGAGAGGTCCCGGTCGACCGCGTTGTTCACCTCGTCGAGCAGCACGGTGCGCAGCACCAGCACGAACAGGAGCGCCCCGACCACAAGGGTGGCGGCCACGATCGCGGTGGAGACCAGGGTGATGCGGCCGCGGAGCGACCGGCCGCGGGGGTCGCGGCGCTCAGCCACCGTCGGCCGCCAACCGGTAGCCGGCGCCGCGGAGGGTCTCGATCGCGGCCCGGTCGAACGGGCGGTCCACCTTGTTGCGCAGGTGCC
This sequence comes from Cryobacterium sp. PAMC25264, assembly GCF_019443325.1. Classification (NCBI taxonomy): domain Bacteria; kingdom Bacillati; phylum Actinomycetota; class Actinomycetes; order Micrococcales; family Microbacteriaceae; genus Cryobacterium; species Cryobacterium sp. PAMC25264. The sequence goes on along the minus strand of NZ_CP080383.1, from coordinate 2,432,767 downwards.
GCACGTAGACCTCCACGATGTTGGGGTCGCCCTCGAAATCGAAGTCCCAGACGTTGTCGAGCACATCGCGTTTGCTCACGACGGAGCCCCGGTTGCGCATCAGGTACTCGAGCACGGCGAACTCGCGGGAGGTGATGTCGACGACGGTCTCGCCGCGGCTGACCCGGCGAGTGGCCGGGTCGAGGTGCAGGTCGCCGGCCCGCAGCACGGTGGGCCTGGCGGTGGCGCCGCGACGGATCAGCGCGCGCATCCGGGCCAGCAGCACCGCGGAGGAGAACGGTTTGGTGAGGTAGTCGTCGGCGCCGGTGTCGAGCGCTTCGATCTGGTCCCACTCGCCGTCCTTGGCGGTGAGCATGAGGATCGGGGTCCAGTTCTGCTCGGCGCGCAGGGTCTCGCAGACACGGTAGCCGCTGAGGCCCGGGAGCATGATGTCGAGCAGGATCACCGCGTACTCGGTCTCGCGGGCCAGCCAGAGCCCATCGGGCCCAGTGCCGGCCACGTCGACCGCGAAGCCTTCGGCCTCGAGGCCACGCTTGAGCCCGGTCGCCAGCCGCACCTCGTCTTCCACCACCAGCACTCGCATCCGGCCCCCATCGTCGTGTCGGTATTGTCGTGTCGGTATTGTCGTGTCGGTATTGTCGTGTTGGTTCGCCGCTGTTGCCGCGGGCATGCGGCTCAGTCTGGCGGATGCCGCTGAAGGCAAGCTGAAACCGCCCTGCCCTGTGCGGCAGCGCGCGGCGGCACTTGCTTGTGTGCCGCGCGATCGTCGGTCGAGCCTGTCGAGATCCCGCGACGTGTCTTCGTGTCGTGCCCCGCTCGTTGGTCGAGCCTGTCGAGGCCTCGTGACGTGTTTGTGTGTCGTGCCCCGATCGCTGGTCGAGCTTGTCGAGGCCTCGTGACCTGTTTGTGTGTTGTGCCCCGCGCGGTGGTCGAGCCTGTCGAGCTGTGGGGGCGCTTCGCGCCCGGGTGTCGGCGGAAGTGCACTTCCTTAGGAGACCTCGCTGGGTGCGCACCGGCATCGACCTTCGTCGTCACGGCGCGGCCGGGTTCCATTCCGGGAGAAAGCACGGTTGGCGGGCTCTGCCACCGTGCTTTTTCCAGAAATGAGTGTGCACCGGGCAGATGCGGCCCGGCCGCGCCGCTGAATCGGCTCTACTTCTGGCGCCCGCGGGTATGCACGAGCAGCCGGGCCAGCGACAGGTTGGCCAGCAGGAGCAGCGCCACAATCACGAGGATCGCCGGCCAGAGCCCGTTTGAGTCGTACATCGCCAGGGCCACGAGAGGCCCCGCGACCGCGCCGAGGTCGCCGGCTGTGCGGGTGATGCCCACCACCAGTCCGCTCTGCCGGGCCGGCACCGCCTCGCTCATGAGCACCGTGGGCACGATGCCGGCGACGCTGGTGGCCAGCCCGTAGAGCACGATCGCCAGGGCGAACAGCCACGGTCCGTTGGCGATCGGGAAGATCAGCAGCGCGGCCGCGGAGGCGACTACCCCGGGCACGAGCACCGCGAGCCGGTAGCCGCGGTCGATGAGCGAGCCCACCACGGGCAGCGCGGCCAGGGAGAGCAGCGTGGCCGCTGCCAGTGCGACGCCGAGGGTGAGCGGGGTGAGACCCCCGGTGTCGTAGGCCGCCACGGGCACGAGGCCTTGTTCGCCGCCGAACCGGGCGAAGAAGGTGGCGAAGGAGCTCAGCGCCAGCGCGATGACGATCGCGGCGACGCCCACCCCGGCGTAGTTGGGCGCTGAGGGGCTGGTTTCGGATGCCGCGGGGCGCGACGGGAGGTTGGCTCGCGGGGTCTCGACAGGCTCGACCAGCGTCGGGGTCGCGCCGGTCTCGAGAGGCGCGGCCTGCGTGGTGGGGCGCGACGGGAGGTTGGCTCGCGGGGTTTCGACAGGCGCGGCCTGCGTGGTGGGGCGCGACGGGAGGTTGGCTCGCGGGGTCTCGAGAGGCGCAGCCCGCGTGTGGGTCGCGACCATCTCGTCGGTCGAGCTTGTCGACGCCGTACTGAGCTTGTCGAAGTGGACCTGGTGAGGTGTCTCTGAAGGCTCGACCACCGTGCGGGTCGGGGTCTCGAGAGGCTCGACCGCCGTGCGAGGCGCCTCCGCCGGCTGCGCGGACCGGCCGCGGGGGATCCAGTAGTGCGCGGCGGGGCGCACGGCATCCCAGACGAGCACCAGGGCGAGGGGCACACTGGCGACCAGGAACACCACCTCGAGCGAGAACCAGGTGAGCACCAGACCGCCGAGGAACGACCCGATCGCGCCCGCGGACATTTGCACCGCGGTAACCGTGGCCATCACCCGGCCGCGCCGGGCGGGCGGGGCGCCGGCGACGAGGATCGCGAAGCCGATGGTGATCGCGGCGCCGCCGAGCACCCCGGCGAGCACCCGGGCGCCGATCAGCCAATCGGCGGTAGGGGCCAACCCGGTGAGGCCGGTCACCACCACGAGCAGCAGGCTCACCGCCCAGAGATAGGGCCGTGGCTTCCACCACCGCAGCAGGATGCCCGCGGGAATGTTGGCCAGCACCCGTCCGAAACCGAACGCGGCGATGATCGGGCCGAGCACCAGGGCGGTCGCGCCGAAGCGGTCCACGTAGAGCGGCAGCGCGGGCACGATGGTGCCCCAGGTCATCTGGGTGGCGCCGATCAGGCAGCACAGCAGTAGGGTCTGCTCGCCGAGGGAGGGGCCGCGGCGGGTGGCCGGCGCGCTCGCCGCAGCCGTCGAACCGGCGCCGATGGCAGCATCGTCGCCGACCGGGTTGGCACCGATGTGAACACCACCACCGGCCGGGCCGGGGCCCGAGCGGCCCCGGCCCGCGCGGCCGCTCACGACGCCAGGTTGGCGCGGAGCGTCGAACCCGGGTAGGGCGCACCCATGGTGCCGCGGCGGCGGAGCTCCGGCACCAACAGGTCGATGATGTCGGTGTAGGAGGCCGGCATGCTCAGCGGGTTGCCGATCATGTAGCCGCCGCGGGAGCCCGTGGCCGCGAAGTTCTCCTCGAGCTGGTCGGCCAGCTGCGACGCCGTGCCGCTGAGAGTCTGGTTGTAGCCCACCGCGTGCTCCCAGCCGCGCTCGAAGAACTCGGTGCGGGAGAGCGAGTGGTCGGCGCCGAGCTCCTGCACCAGTTGCCCCACGAACCCCGACGGGGACGCGTGGCCGGCCACGATCTCGGCCTGCAGCTCCCCGAGCACGATGGTGTCGCCCACGGTGGAGAAGTCGTAGCCGGCGTTGTACGACAGGTACGCGCCCACCGCCTCGTCACCCCAATAGGAAAGCATCTCCTTCTTCCGCGCGGTGGCCTCGTCAACGCTCCGGCCGATCACCAGCTGGGTGGCCCACAGGATGCCGACGTCGGACGGGTTGCGCCCGTTGGCGGCGAGCTGCAGGTCGAGCTGCGACCGGTGCCGCTGCTGGCCGGCCAGGTTGCCGCCGAACCCGAAGATCAGATCGGCGAACTTGGCGCTCGTGGCGATGCCCTGCGGTGAGTTGCCGGCCTGCACCAACACCGGGTGTCCCTGTGGGCTGGGCACGCTGGTGAGCGGCCCCTGCACGTCGAAGAAGTTGCCGTGGTGCCCGATGGCGTGCACTTTGCTCGGGTCGGCGAACCGCCCGGTCGCCCGGTCCATCACAATCGCGTCGGGCTCCACCGAGTCCCAGAGCTGCTGGCACACCGAGATGAACTCGTCCATGCGCTCGTAGCGCTTGCTGTGTTCGAGCAGCTCGTCGAAGCCGTAGTTGGCCGCATCCGCTCGCCGGGTCGACGCCACGACGTTGAACGCGATGCGTCCGCCGGTGACGTGGTCGAGCGAATTGAGCAACCGGGCCACATAGAACGGATGCATGAACGTGGAGGAATACGTCAGGCCGAAGCCGATGTTCTGGGTCACCGCGCTCATCGCGGCAATGAACGGGCTCATGTCGTGCCGCGGCCACTGCACGCCCCACTCGACGGCGGCGTCGGGGGAGCCGCGCCAGGTATCGGGCAGGCCCGTGCCGTCGCCGAAGAAGAGCATGTCGATGCCGCCACGCTCGGCGGTGATCGCGAGCTCCTGGAACATCTTCACGTCGGGGAAGGTGCGACCGGTCCACGAGCCCGGCCGGGCCCAGCGGCCCTCCGAGTGCGTGAACGACAGGTCGAAGGCCAGGTGCAGGTGCTTCGGGTCCTGCTCGGGGCCGGTCATGCCGACACCGCCGAGCCGGTCAGAACGGATGCCGCGGGCACGCCGGTCGCCGTCGCATCCGGGGCCGGCGCGGGGAAGAAGCCGGCCAGCTCGTCACTCGTCACCACGTGCGCCGTGGTCAGGGCCAGGATCTCGAGGGCGTTCTCGTGCACCCGCACCTCGTAGGCGGCGGTGGCATCGCTGGGGATCAGCACCGGGTAGTCGAGCTGGAATGCGTCGGTCGCGGTCGCGGCGATGCAGCACTCGGTGGTGAGACCGGCCACGGCTACCCACACCACGCCGAGGTCCTGCAGCAGGGCGTGCAACTCGGTGCCCTGGAAACCGCTGTAGTGCCGTTTCTGCACGCGCGGTTCCCCGGCCGCCGGCTCCAGGCCGTACCAGTCGGCACCCGGGGTGCCGATCACGCAGGGTTCGGTGTGGTCCATCGGCTCGTCGAAGCCGCGGCCGCGCAACCAGTTGCTGGCGCCCCAGAGGCGGTCCGGGTCCGAGGCCAGCTCGATCCAGACCACGGGCACGCCGGCCGCGCGGGCGGCGTCGACGAGGCCCGCGGTGCCGCGGATCGCTGCGGCGATAGAGTCCTCGGCCGCTGCGTCGAGGCCGTAGTCGGCGAGGTAGCCCAGGTCGGCGAACGAACGCTGCACGTCGACGACGAGCAGCGCGCCGGCCCGGTTGGACAGGCCCGCGAAGGCGTCGTCGGGGGTCACGAGGCGACCAGTCCGTTCGAGCGGCGCGCGGCATCCTGAGCGCGGAGGGTGGGCAGCACGGCCTCACCGAAGGCGGGCAGATCGGCGTGGTAATCGGGGAAGATCAGCATCAGGCCGTCGAGTTCGGCGCCCTCGACAACGGTGTTGATGTGGTTGAGGACCGTGTCGGGCGAGCCGACGACGTAGGGGGTCTGGAACGCGTCCTGCCCGGTGGCGGACTCGGTCCACGAGGTCGCGCGATCGCGCGGCATGCCCCAGGAGACCCGCATATTGGCGAGGGCCTGAACGTCGACGCCGGCGCCGATCACGTCGACGCGTCGCTGGGCGGCGGCATCAGTGTCGCCCATCACCACGGTGAGCATGGCGTAGGTCTTCACGGAACGATTGAGCGCCGCGGCCTGGTCGTGCACGTCACGGGAGGACTCGCGCAGCTCCTCCATGGTGTCGCCGGAGAGGAACGCTCCGTCGCAGAGTTCGGCCTGGAACTTGCGTCCCCGCGGCGAGCGGCCGGCGCTGATCAGGGTGGGCTGCACGCGCGGGTGCGGCCGGGAGACGCAGTCGGTGAGAGTGAACGTCTCGCTCTGCATGGTCACAGAGTCCTCGGTCCAGAGCCGGGTGACGGCCCGGGTCCAGTCCTCCACCATCTGGTAGCGGGCCTCCTTCGACATGGTGGCGTCCCAGAGCCCCATCTGCTCGAACTCGTCGGCGTACGAGCCGGAGACGATGTTCATGCCGGCGCGGCCGTTCGAGATCTGGTCGAGCGTCACGAACATCTTGGCGGCGATGGCGGGGCTGTGGATGTTGGCGTGCACGGTGGCCCAGATCTTCACCTTCTCGGTGGCTTCGGCCAGGCCCGCCATCATGGTCATCGACTCGAGGGTGTTGCCCCAGTGGTCGGTCGAGCCGCCGAAGCCGCGCCACTTGGCCATCGACATGACGAAGTCGAGGCCGGCCTGCTCGGCGAGCACCGCGGTGGTCTTGTTGTACTCGTAGCTGCCGTCTGGATGCGGCGCGGTGGTGGACACCAGCCAGCCGCCGTTGCCGATCGGGAGGAAAACGCCGTACTCGCGTGCTGACATGGGGAACACTCTTTCTCTGCTGTGGTGGAGCACCGTTCGGGAGGCTGCGACGGAGACGGCGAGGGCCGAGACGGACGTGGTGCGGGGATGGTGATTGCGCCGTTTGCGGACATCCCGCCATCGTTCGCGAAAACGAAGGGGGATGTCCGCAAACCAGTGCTGCCGGGCCGCGTCTCAGCGCGGCGCTGCGGTCAGCCGGGTTACGGGGCCGGCCAGATCAGGGTGGTGCCGTCGTAGATCGCCTCGATGAAGCTGTTGTCGAAGTAGGCGGTGGGGTCGGCCGGCGCCGTGGCGATCTGGCCGCTGTCCACGAGGAACCCGGACTCGGCAGTGACGTTGTCGACGTCGATCAGGCCGATCGGGGCATCCGTGGCCTGGTTCTCGGTGACGATGTTGTACTCGGTGGTCCAGACCTTGAGGTTGTGCGCGGCGTCGAAGCCCTCACCGGAGAGGTCGGCAGCGAAGCCGACGCACTCCTCGCCGTTCTTGCCGCAGTAGTCGAAGGCGTGCTGGCTGGCGCGCAGGAAGTCCTCGACGGCGGTGGGGTTATCGGCGGCGAATTCGTTGTTCACGGCCAGGCTGCCCAGCGACCCGGCGACACCGAAGTCGTAGGGGCGCCAGACGGTTACGTCTTCGCCGGCAGCCTCGAGCAGGTTGGGCTCGTTGGAGATGAAGCCGGTGAGGGAGTCCACCTGGCCGCGCGGCAGGATCGACGGGTCGTAGCCCACGACGACCTGCTGGATGCTGGACAGGTCGGCTCCGGCGTTGGTGAGCATGGCGCCGACGGCCGGCGGCAGGTTGCCCTTCTGGCCCAGGATGGTGCCGTCCAGTTGCGTGAGGTCGGTCACGTCCGTGCCGGTCATCAGGATCTCCAGGCCCACGTTGGAGTAGGTGGCGATGCCGGTGACGTCGATGCCGTTGTCCTGCGCGGTGATGAGGTTCTGCTCGTCGACGCTTGTGATGGTGACCTGGCCGGAGGCGAGCAGCTGGGCGTTCTGGCTGGTGTCTCCGGTGCCGGGCTGGATGTCCACGTCGAGGCAGAGGGCGTCGAAGTAGCCCAGCTGGTCGGCGGCGATGATGTTGAGGATCGACACCGACGCCTGGTACTGGTACCCGGTGAGGAAGTTGATGGTGCCGGCGGCCTTGTTCAGCTCGCAGCGGTCGGCCGAGATGGCGCTGCCGGCGGCGGCCGTGTCGGTGGACGCGGCGTCGTCGTCGGCCGGGCTGCAGGCGGCGAGGCCGAGGGCGAGGGCGGCGATGGCAACGGCGGCCAACGCGTGGGTGGGGCGAATGGGCATAGCGGTCTCCTGGTGCGGTGGGGGAAGAGGGGACGGGTGATGCGGGAGGTGGTGCGTGAAACGGGTACGCGTGAAACGGGGCTGTGGTGCGGATGCTGCGGGTGTGGCGGCAGGGAAGGTTCGGGGGCGTCAGCTCGTGGCGCCTTGGCGGGACTCGTGCCAGTGCAGCACGCGGTCCTCGATGGCGGTGATGATGAGCAGCAGCAGCGATCCCATGATCGCCAGGCACAGGATGGCCGCGTAGACCACGGCGAGGCGGTTGTTGGAGGAGGCGACGCTGATCACGGTGCCCAGGCCCTCGGCGGCGCCCGGGGCGGAGAGCTCAGCGACCACGGCGCCGATGATCGAGAGCGGGAACACGACGCGCAGGGCGGTGAAGAGGTAGGGCAGGGCGCTGGGCATCCGCACGTGCCAGAGCATTTCGAGGCGGGACGCGTGCAGGGTGGTGAAGACCTGCAGCACCGCGGGCGAGACCGAGCGGAGGCCGGTGGCCACGTTGATGAGGATGGGGAAGAAGCAGATCAGCGCGGTCACGATGAGCTTGGGCTCCGGGCCGAAACCGAACGCCACGACCAGGGCCGGGGCGATGGCCACGAGCGGGGTGACGCTGAGCACCACGGCGATGGGCATGATGGCCCGGCGGGCGATGGGTAGTTCGGAGACCAGCACCGCGAGAACGAACGAGGCGACGAAGCCGATGGCCAGTCCCACCAGCGCCACAGCCAGGGTGGCCCAGGCGTTGCTGAGATAGAAACCGGGGTTGGCGGCCAGCGCCTCGCCCACCGATGCCAGCGGCGGCAGCAGGTAGGGGCTGTCGGCGGCGGTGATGGTCCACAGGAAACCCAGAGCGACCAGCAGCACCGCGAGCGGCAGCCAGTAGGCCGGGCGCAGGAAGCCGAGCTGTTTGGGCAGGCCGGGCTTCTTGGCGGACTTCTCGGCAGGCGCGGCCACGGGTGCCGTCACGGGGCTCTCCTGGATCGTTGCGGGTTCGGTCATGACGCTCACTGGACGGCTCCTGCCGGGATCGGGGTGGACCCGGTGATCGGGTTCTCCTGCCAGGCGGTCTGCAGGTGATCGCGGATGACGTCTTCGAAGTGGTGGAACTCGGCGGTCTTGAGCATCGCCTGGCTGCGCGGGCGCGGCAGGGTGATGTCCACGGATGCGGTGATCCGGCCCGGGCGGGCCGACATCACGAGCACCTTGTCGGAGAGCCGCACCGCCTCGGAGACCGAGTGGGTGACGAAGACGACCGTGGTCTTGTTCTCGTCCCAGATGTCCAGCAGTTGCTCCTGGATCGACTCGCGGGTGAATTCGTCGAGCGCGGAGAACGGTTCGTCCATGAGCAGCACGTCGGGTTGCACGCCGAACGCCCGCACGATGGCGGTGCGCTGCTGCATGCCGCCGCTGAGCTGCGCGGGCAGCTTGTGCACCGCATCCGTCAGCCCCGCCTTGCCCAGCAGGTCGAGCATGTCGGGCGCCGGGCGGGCGAGGTGCCCGTGGATGCGGCTGCGCAGCTTGTCCGCGCGGCGGTTGACCTTGGCGGGCATGCTCACGTTGCCCAGCACGTCCTTCCACGGCAGCAGGGCGGGAGCCTGGGGAACCAGGCCGATCATCTTGGCGGCGCAGGCACGCTCGGGGGTGACCCCGAAGACCTCGGCGGTGCCGGAGTCGGCGGTTTCGAGGCCGGCGATGAGGCGCAGCAGGGTGGACTTGCCGCAGCCGGACGGGCCGATGATGCTCACGAACTGGCCGCGCTTGATGTCGACGTCCACGTTCTGCAGCGCCACGTGCTGGCTGGGCCCGGAGCCGTAGATCTTGACGGCGCCGCGGATCGAGATCGAGTCGGCGGTGCTGGCGGGTGCGGTTGCCAGGGTCGGGGAGGTGAGGGTCATTGCTCAGACCAGCTTCCTGAACTCGCGGTTCTGATAGACGAGCGGGATGCGCTCGGTGCGGATGACCTCGTCGACCTGCACGATGATCATGAGGTGGTCGCCCACGGTCCAGCGTTCGTGCACCTGGCCCAGGAGTGAGGCCTGGGCGCCGGTGACGACGGGAACGCGGTCGTAGTCGCCGTGCAGGGTGACGGCGGAGAACTTGTCGATGCCCTTGGTGGCGAAGTGCCGGGCCACGTCGCCCTGGTCGTCGGCGAGGATGTTGATGGCCACGTGGTCGGTGCGGGCGAAGGCCGGGTAGCTCTCGGCGGTCTCGGCCAGGAACACGGCCACGAGCGGAGGAGTCACCGAGACGCTGGTGAAGCTGTTGGCGGTGAAGCCGTAGGCGGTGCCGTTCACGTTCGTGGTGACGAGGGTGACCGAGGTGGCCATGCCGGCGAGGGCCCGGCGGAGTTCGGCCGGGTCGAAGAGGGCCGGGCCCGGGGCGTCGGCGGGCACGGGGACTGGGACATCCGTCGTGGCGGGTCGGGGATCGGTTTGCTGCACGCTGGCCTCCAAGGCACGTTTCGAGAGATCGAGAGGAGGAGAGCGAGCGGGTGAAGTGATCAGCCGACTGAGTGAGTCGAGTGGCAAATGGCCCGCGGAGGTCCGTTGGGTTTCACAGTAGGCGGCGCAGATTTCGCGAAAGTCCGTCTGCTGTTACGCGCAGGTAAACTCCCGCGCCGGGTCGGCCAGCGAGGTCTCGTGAGGTGCGGGCGGGGCGCACCCATCCCGCTGGTCGAGCTTGTCGAGACCAGGTGAGGTGCCTGCGGGATGTCCGCAATTCAGTTCTCGGCGGGGTTCGTGAGGAGCTGGGCGAGCACCTCGAGGGCGCGCCCGAGCTCCAGGTCGGTCGGTGCGCCGTAGCCGAGCACGAGGCCCTGCTGCCCCCGGTCGACGACCGCGTAGTGGGCCAGCGACGCGACCCGCACCCCGCGCGCCGCGGCGTGCGCGACAAGAGCGGATGCATCCGTACCGGTGATGCCCGCCCCGATGGCCGGCGAGAGGTGCACCACAACGTGCAGCCCGCCGTCGAGGCCGGACAGCCTCACTCCGGGCAGCGCGCCGAGGGCGCCGATCACCAGAGCGCGACGGTGGGCGTACTCGCGGCGCACCCGGGTAACGTTGCGGGACAGGCCGCCGCTGCCGAGGTAGTGCGCGAGCGCCGCCTGCTGCACGCCGGACACCGACGGGCCGAGGTCGTCCCGCACCTCGTGCAGTGCCGCCCCGAGCCCGCCGGTGGCCACGATGTAGCCGCACCGGATCCACGGGGTGACCGTCTTGGAGAAGCTGCCCACGAGGGCGACCCGGCCCGACGTATCGAGGGTGGCCAGGGCCGGCAGCGGCGAGGTGCCGAAGCGGAATTCGCTGTCGTAGTCGTCCTCGATGACCACGGCGCCGGATGCCCGGGCCCAATCGAGCAGGTCGAGCCGCGCCTGCACCGAGAGGCTGCTGCCGAGCGGGTACTGGTGGCTCGGTGTGACGAGCACCGCGTGCGGCGCCGGGGTGAGCGCCGCGAGCGCGGCCAGGTCGAGGCCGTTCTCGCCGGTGCGCACCGGCTGCAGGCGAGCGCCCACCCGGCGCAGTACCCGACGGGCGGTGGGGTAACCGGGGTCCTCCACCGCGATCCGCGGAGTGCGGTGGGGCTGGTTGTCGCCGGCCAGGGCCGCGACGGCAAGCCCGATGCTCGCCAGGGCGTCGCTGGTGCCGGCCGTGATGATCACGTCTTCGGGGTGGCAGGCCAGGCCCCGCGCGCGCCGCACGTGCTCGGCGATCGCGGCGCGCAGCTCGAGCGTTCCACTGGGCGACGGTGAGTCGCTGCGCCCCGATGCGGCAACGGCCCACCGCCAGGCCGCGGTCCAGGCCGGGTCGACGAGGGTCTGGGTCGACGGATGCCCGGGGGCCAGATCGATCATCGGCGGGGGAGTGGAAGGGGAAGCCGGGGTGTGCGGCACCCCAACGCCGGGCGCCCGGGCCAGGTCGTAGGAGAGCGGGCCGCGCATGCCGATGACGCCGGCGGCGAGAGCGTCGGGCGGCTCCACCATCACCCGCGTCGCCGAGCCCGGGCGTGCCAGCAGGTAGCCCTCGCCGGAGAGCTGGTCGTAGGCGGCGACCACCGTTCCGCGCGACACCCGCACCGACGTGGCGAGCGTCCGTGTGGACGGCAGGGCCTCGTCGTGGCGCAGCACTCCGTCGAGGATCGCCCGGCGCAGGGCCGTGGCGAGCTGGGCGGCGAGGGGCAGCTCCGACGCCCGGTCGAGCAGGATCGGCAGCTCGTGGGCGTTCATCGTGGTTCCTCCCGCGGTCGGCACATTCGTTAACCGGTCTAGTCGAAGCGGTCAGAACTGGCCCTGTTGCCGATCCACTCCGCGCTTGATCCTAGTAGGATGCCCCACTCCACACAGCCCCGAACCAATGAACTCGGCGCCTCGAACGCGAGCGAAGCGCACGTCGTTCAGCCCCGAACCGACGCGCCCGCCGCCGCACCCGCCACCGCACCCGCCACGCTGTCCGTCACCGACCGCACCCGCATTACCCGTGCCCCCGAGCGCCAGCGCACCGACCGGGCCGAGCTCTACGGCATCCTGGACGACGCGCTTGTCGCTCACGTCGCGATCGTGCGCGACGGCCTGCCTCTCGTGCTGCCGATGGGATTCGGCCGCGGGGATGACGCCATTTATCTGCACGGCTCCACCGGCAGCGGCATCTTCCGGGCGATGGCATCCGGCACCCCGATCTCGGTCACGGTGACCCACCTCGACGGCCGCGTCTACGCCCGCTCGCTGTTCGAGAGCTCGATGAACTACCGCAGCGCCGTCGTGTTCGGCGTGCCGACGGTGGTCGCTGCCGCCGACAAAGAGGAGGCCATGCGCGTCGTGTCCGAGCACTTGATGCCCGGGCGCTGGGCCGAGGTGCGCGAGATGACCAAGCGCGAGCTCGCCGCGACGCTCGTGCTGCGGCTGCCGCTGGACGAGGCCAGTGTGAAGGTGCGCGCCCACGGCGCCTCCGAGTCGGTGGATGACGGAGACGACCGATCGATCTGGGCCGGGGTGCTGCCGCTGCGGGTGACGGCCGCGGCGCCGGAGACCTCGGAGCTCACCCCGGCTGGCACCCCGGTGTCGGGCGCGGCGTTGGCGTACGCAGCTCAGCTCTTTTCTGTATCGTCCGAATCAGGGGATGTGGCCCGCATCGAGTCCGGGCAGACCGAGCCAAGGAACGCGGCCGGATGATCGTCTTCTTCTTCGCGGGCCTGGTCGCCCTGGCTGCTGTCGGGGTCGTCTGCACGGTCAGGGCCACCGTCACGGACGGTCATCGCCGGATCCCGCCCCGCTGAGCGTCTCCGAACGTGCGTTGTCCCCTCAGTTCGGAACTTTGCACAGTGCGGCGGCCCGTCAACCGTGCGAAGTTCCCCACTGAGCGCCCGGGCGGTGTTCCGGAGGCCAGGGCTCACCGGGTGAGGAGCTCCAGCGGTGCATCCGGCCGGAAGATGTAGACATCCACGTGCATATCGGCCGCGGCGGCGCTCGGCCATGACGCCGGGGTGAAGAAGCGCGCCAGCGGCTCGCTGATGCAGATGACCAGGCGCGGCCGCGTCGGTAGCACGCCCCGCAGCCAGACCAGCTTGAGCATGTCGGCGATGGCCTTGTTGCGATGCGAGGACTTAGGGGTGCCCGTGTTGGCCACGAGCTGTACGAGCACGCTCGCGGCGGGGTCGATTCCCTCCACCTCGACGCGCAGTCCGCCCGGAACCGTGAGGGTACGCGACTCGACGCCGACGCCGAGGCGCTCGCCGAGGGCGCGCAGCATGGCGTGCTCGGTCGACTCGGGCTGGATGCGCCCGGTGGCTCCGATGTCCGTCATACCGCTGGTCCTCTCGCTGCTGCTGGTCTCGATGGCTCAGTGTACGGCCCACTGCGGTGCGCTCTCGCCGCCGGGATGGTGCCGGGCGGACGGGGCGCTGGCGTTCGCACGCGAAGGGTTGCCGCAACAGGTCCCGCTGCGGACAAAAGGTCCCGGCGCACCGGGACCATTTGTCCGGAGGGGGCGGCTGCTGCAACCCCACCGCCGTGGCCGACCTGCTGCCCGGCGAGACGGTGCTCGACCTCGGCTCCGGCGGCGGCATCGATGTGCTGCTCTCGGCCCGTAGGGTGGGCCCAACCGGATTCGCCTACGGCCTCGACATGACCGACGAGATGCTGGCCCTGGCTCGCGCGAACGCCGCCAAGGCCGGCGCCACGAACGTCGAGTTCCTCAAGGGCTTCATCGAAGAGATCCCGCTGCCGGATGCGACGGTGAACGTGATCATCTCCAACTGCGTGATCAACCTCTCGGCCGACAAGAACGCCGTCGCCCGCGAGATGTTCCGGGTGCTCGCACCGGGCGGACGCCTCGGTCTCTCCGATGTGGTGGCCGAGAACCAGCTCAGCGAGGCCGAGCGCATTGAGCGGGGCTCGTATGCGGGCTGCATCGCCGGAGCGCTTTCCGATCAGGAGTACCGGGTGGCGCTGGGAACGGCGGGTTTCACCGACGTCGGCGTGGAGTTCACCCACGAGGTGGCGCCGCAGATGCACGGCGCCATCATCAAGGCCGTCAAGCCGAGCTAGCCGGCTGCTACCCCTTGACAGCTCCGCCCAGCCCGGCGCCGCGCAGGAACATGCGTTGGAAGACCAGGAACAACAGGATCGGGATGATGCTGGAGATTGCGAGAGCCGCGAGGTACACCCCGAGTTCGATACTCTGCTGCAGCGCGGGGAGCCGTACCGAGAGCGGTTGAACCATCGGGTCGATCAGAACGAGCGACGGCCAGAGGAAATCCTTCCAGGCCGCGATGATCGCGAACACCGAGACGACTCCCACGATCGGCTTGGACATGGGGAGCACGATCGACCAGAACAACCGGAATGAGGTCGCGCCGTCAGTTCGTGCGGCCTCGAAGACCTCTCGCGGCAGATTGTCGAAGAATCGCTTGACGAGCAGCACGTTGAACGCGCTGGCGCCGGCGGGCAGCCACACGGCCCAGAACGTGTTGATGAGCGAGATCCCCAGGAAGGGCACGTCGAGCACCGTCAGGTACAGCGGCACCAGCAGCACGACGCTCGGCACGAACAGGGTGCCGAGCACGAGGGCATTGAGCACGCCGGCGTACTTGGGCCGCAGGATCGAGAGGGCATAGCCGGCCGTGGTCGCCACGACGATCTGCACGGCCCATGAGCCGGCCGCCACCCACAGCGTGTTGGCGAACTGCACGTCGAGGTGGATGGTGGACCACGCGGTGACCACATTCTGCCACTCGATGCCGTTGGGGAAGATGGCCAACGGTGTGCGCAGAGTGTCTTGCGTGGGCGTGAGTGCGGCTTTGCCGAGCCAGAGCAACGGGCCCAACCCTGACACCGCCAGCACGACAAGGAGTACGGCGTGACTGGCGCGCATGGTACGGCGGATGCGCGGCTTGGTCCAGTCGGCGACGGAGACGATCCCGCGGTCTTCGGGATCCTGGATCTTTGGCTTTCTCAATTCTGGCTCCAGGACTTGGTGAGGCGGAAGTACACCACGGACAGGACGGCGAGGAAGAGCGCGAGCATGAGGCTCAGTGCTGTGGCGGCGCCGTAGTCACCGCCGAGACTGTTTTGGAAGGCGTAACGGTAAATCAGGAGTAACACGGTGATGGTCGAGTTCGCCGGCCCGCCCGCCGTGAAGAGGAACGGTTCGAGGAACACCTGGGCCGTGCCGATGACCTGCAGAATCAGGGTGATGAGCAGGATGCCGCGCAGCTGCGGCAGGGTGATGTGCCAGATCTTCTGCCAGATGGAGGCGCCGTCCACCTCGGCCGCGTCGTAGAGCTCCGGTGCCACGCCGGTGAGTGCGGCGAGGTAGATGATGATGGTGCCGCCGGCACCGGCCCAGGTGGCCTCGAGCACCAGGGAGGGCATGGCCGCGGTGATGCTTTGGATCCACGGCTGCGGGCCGATGCCCACGATGGCGAGAAGGCTGTTGAAGACCCCGGTGGGGCTGGCGTCGTAGAAGAATTTCCAGAGCAGTACGGCCACGACCGGCGGCACCACGACAGGCAAATACGCCAAGGCGCTGAACAGGCCTTTGGCCCGGCGCACCTCGCTCATGAGAACTGCGGCGATGAGCGGGATCGGATAGCCGAAGAGGAGGGCGAGAACAGCGAACCAGGCCGTGTTCTGCACCGCCGTGAAGAAAAGCGGGTCGTGCAACACCTTGACGAAGTTGTCCAGCCCCACGAAGCTCGGCGCGGTGACGAGATTGGTCTTCTGGAAGCTCATCACGAAGGACTGCACGATGGGGTACCAGGAGAAGATGCCGAAGATCAGCAACATGGGCACCAGGAACAGGAAGTTGCTGAGTCCGCCATTGCGCAGCCAGGTGCGCGGATTGGACGGTCGGCGTCGTTGGCGCACGGGCGCAGACGGTCGGGGCGGATCCACTACCGAGGGGCGTTCATCCAGTGTGGTCATGGTCGTCTTTCGTGAGCGGGGTGGGCCGAAGAAGGTGGGGAGCGTGCGAATGCTCCGGAGAGAGGAGCGTTGCCGGTGCGACCGGCGGGGATGCGGCATCCCCGCCGGTCAAATCGGATCTTTCAGAGAATGCGGGTCAATCGGCGTCGACCAGGGGCTGGATGGTCTTGTTGACGGTCTCCAGCAGGGCGTCGATGTCAGCGTTCTTGTCGGTCAGCACGGACTGCACGGCGGTGTCGAGAGCGCCGTAGAGTTCCTGCGTGTGCGAGGACGGCTCGCCCACGATGGTGCGGCCCACGTTGCCTTCGGCGAAGTACGCCACCTGGTCCTGGGGCACGTTGATGTAGTCCTTCACCCATTCACGGGACTGGTCAAGGGTGGCCTGATCAAAAACGGGCAGCGCGGGGGTTCCCACGGCCTGGTCGGTGTCGGCCAGGGTCTTGGCATCTTGGAGAGCGGCGTCCTTGTCGACCAGCTTGTTGAGGTCATAGAAGGCGATCCACTTCATGGCCGCGTCCTTCACAGCGTCGTCGGCCTTCACGTTGACAACATTGAGTGTTCCGCCGCCGAGTACGCCCGCGCCTTTCGCATCCGTCAGCGGAATTGCGGTGAGGCCGTAGTCGGCCGCATCCATGTTGCTCTCCCGGTGAGCGAGGTGAACAGGTCCGATCCGCCGGTGTACATGCCGATCTGGCCGGCGGCGAACGCCTGGTTGATGGTGCCCCAGTCGTAGAGGAAGTTGCTGCCCATAGAGTTGTCGGTCCAGCGCAGGTCCTTCAGGTACTCCAGGGCTTCCTTGGTGGCCGAGTTGTCGGCCGTCACCGTGACCGTGCCGTCGGAAGCGACCTCTTCCATGCTGCCGCCGCGGGCCACCGTGGCCGCGGTCAGCTGCCAGCCGCCGGTGTTGCTCTGGGTCATCTGCATGTAGCCGGCCTGGCCGGTCTTCTCGGAGATGATCTTGGCGTCCTCCCGCACTTCCTCCCAGGTGGTGGGCGGGGCGTTCGGGTCCAGACCGGCCTCTTCGAAGAGTGCCCGGTTGTACTGCAGACCCATTCCGTACGCCTCGCGCGGCACGCCGAAGATGTTGCCGTCGGCATCCTGTGCGTTGCTGAGCACGCTGGGGTTGAAGGTGTCGAAGTAGGGGAGCGCTTCCACCTGCTCGGTCATGTCGGCGAGTTGACCGTTGGCGATCAGGGTCTTGGCGTCGGTGAGCGGGATGCGGAACACGTCGGGAAGGGTGCCGCCGGCCAGCTGTGCGGCAAACGTCGGCGCGCTCCACTCATACTCGACGCCCTCGACGTTGATGTCGGGGTTGGCTTTTTCGAACTGGGCGACCTGGGCGTCGAACGCATCGAACGCGGCCTGCTCGGTGCCGGGGATGAGGCTGACCACCTTGATGGTGGTCGTGCCGTCGCTATCGGCCGCGTCGGCGGCGCAGCTGGACAGCAGCCCGACTCCCGCGAGTGTGACCGCAACAAGGGTGACGATCTTTGCTGGTGACTTCATTGTCCGTGCCTTTCGTAATGTGAGTGAGGATGTGCAGGTGGCTCAGGCCGAGTGATGAGGACGGTCGGAGTTCTCGGTGGCGCTGGGAAGGACCTCGAGCCAGGCCGTGGAGTCAGAGGGCAGCATTCCGTTGACGAGCGTCTCGCTCGTGAGCAGGACACGCTGGTGGTCGGGGAGGTCGACCGGGTGCGCCGACAGGTTGGCTACCAGGAGGAAGGTGTCGCCGCGGGTGAAGGTGAGCACGTCGGGGGCTCCGCTCAGCCAGGCGAACCGGCCGTCGCCGAGGTCGGGCTCCTCGGCCCGGATGCGCAGGGCGCTCTGGTACAGCCGCAGCATGGACGTCGGATCGGACTGCTGGGCCTCGGCCGTCAGCTCCCGCCACCCGATCGGCTGCGGGAGCCAGGGCGAGGTCGACGCGTTGGCGGGGCTGAAGCCGAAGGGCGGCGCGGTGCCGGACCAGGGGAGCGGTACCCGGCATCCGTCACGGCCGGGATCGATGCCGAGAGACCGGAAATGCATCGGGTCCTGCAGGAGTTCAGCGGGGATGTCCTCCACCTCCGGCAGGCCGAGCTCATCGCCTTGGTAGATGTAGAGCGAGCCGGGCAGCGCTGCGGTGATCAACGCCGCGGCTCGGGATCGGCGGAGCCCCAGCGCCAGGTCCGTCGGGGTGCCGGCCCGTTTGCTGGCGAAGGCGAACGTGGTGTCCTCACGTCCATAGCGGGTGACCGGCCGGGTGACGTCGTGGTTGGAGAGCACCCATGTGCTCGGAGCACCGACGGGGGCGTGAGCGGAGAGGGTGGTCTCGATCGATTCGTGAAGCTCGGCCGCGTTCCAGGGGCGGGCCAGGAAATCGAAGTTGAAGGCGGTGTGCAGCTCGTCCGGACGCAGGTAGCGGGCGAAGCGCTCCACGTCGGGCAACCAGATTTCGCCGACGAGCACCCTGGTGCCCTCATAGGAGTCCGCGATGGCACGCCAACTGCGGTAGATGTCGTGGAGTTCGTCGCGGTCGGTGTTGGGGTGCTCACCGGGAGCGGGAGTCAGCGGAACCTCGGGCAGGTTCGCATCCTTCACCAGAAGGGCGGCCGAGTCGATGCGGACCCCGGCAACGCCTCGATCGAACCAGAATTTGAGGATGTCCTCGTGCTCGCGGTGCACGTCCGGGTGGGTCCAGTTGAGATCGGGTTGTTCGGGGGTGAACAGGTGCAGGTACCACTCGCCGGGGCTGCCGTCGGGGTTGACGGTTCGGGTCCAGGTGTCGCCGGCGAAGTTCGAGGGCCAACGGGTGGGCGGTTCGTCTCCGTCGGGGCCGCGGCCGGGACGGAACCAGAAACGTTCGCGCTCCGGGGAGCCCGGCCCGGCGGCCAGGGCGGCCTGGAACCACGGGTGCTGGTCGGAGACGTGGTTGGGGACGACGTCGATGATCGTGCGGATGCCGAGCGCGAGCGCATCCTGAATGAGCGCTTCGGCTTCACCCAGGGTGCCGAAAGACGGGTGGATGCTCCGGTAGTCCGAGACATCGTAACCACCGTCGGCCAGGGGCGACGGATACCAGGGGTTGAACCAGAGCGCATCGACGCCGAGCTGCTTGAGATAGCCGAGTCGGCTGCGAACGCCGGCGAGGTCGCCGGTGCCGTCTCCGTTGTCGTCGCTGAAGCTGCGCACGTAGACCTGATAGATGACAGCGCTTCGCCACCAGAGGTCGTCGGAGTCCGCGAGGGTGCGGTAGGTGGATGCGGCGGGAAGCGTCACTGCTCGTACTCGTCTCAATCGGCCGACTCTGCGGCAACCTTCGTTACCTACGGTGGCAACAACTGAAACGTAGCTTTATTGACAGGATGATGCAATTTTTCTACAAGAAGCAAGCCGCTTGCGTAGATTTGCGCCGGTTGCGCGCCTGAGCTGTCGTCATCCCTGCAGGTGAGGCCTACTCGTCGACGCCCGCACCACGAGTTCGGGTTCGAAGAAGAACTCCTCAGTGGACGCGGAATCGCCCTTGATCTGGCGGATGAGCAGCTCCATGATCATGCGGCCCATGTGCTCGATGGGTTGACGAATCGTGGTGAGGGGTGGCTCGACGCACGACATCAATGCCGAGTCGTCGAAGCCGATGACCGACACATCCCGGGGGACGCTGAGCCCCGCTCGCCGGACGGCGCGGATAGCGCCGAGGGCCATCAGGTCGCTGGCGCAGACGATTGCGGTCACGCCGGCCCGAACCAGCCTGGTCGCCCCGGCCTGCCCGGCCTCGAGTGAGTACAAGGAATGGACGACATGAGAGTCTTCCAGCGCACCGCCGGTTCTGGCCACAGCGTCCAGCGCGGCCGCCAACTTGCGCTGGGACGGAACATGGTCGCGCGGGCCGAGAAGCAAGCCGATCCGGGTGTGACCGAGTTCGGTCAGGTGGGCGAAGGCCTGGTCGATGGCGGCCGTATCGTCGCAGGACACCGTCGCAAAACCGAAGTCGTCGATGGGCGCGTTGACGAGGACCGTGGGCAGGTTCAGATCCCGGAGCCGACCGTAGTGCTCGTGGGAACCGTCCTGTTGCATATATGCCCCGCCGACGAAGATCACCCCGGATACCTGCTGCTGCAGGAGGAGTTCGACGTAGTCTGCTTCGGTGATGCCGCCCGCCGTCTGGGTGCACAAAACCGGGGTGTACCCGTTCTGAGCCAGTGCGCCGCCGATGATCTCGGCGAAGGCGGGAAAGATGGGATTCTGCAATTCGGGCAGTACCAGACCCACCAGGCGCGCGCGCTCGCCGCGAAGCTTGGTGGGACGTTCGTAGCCGAGCACATCGAGGGCGGACAGCACGGCCTGTCGGGTCGCCACAGACACGCCCGGTTTCTCGTTGAGGACCCGGCTGACGGTGGCCTCGCTGACGCCGACCTTGCGAGCTACTTCGGCTAGTCGTCTGGACATGTGCCCGAGCTTACGCAATTAGTTGCAGATAGCTTGCATATTCTTTACAACTTCTCTGCAGATGCCGCTCAGTCGGAGCCGGGCAGGCCCAGGAAGGTAATTGCGGCGTCCCGGAACGCCCGGGAGGTGGGCGCATTGAAATGGTTGCGGCCGGGGATCTCGAAGAACTCGGCGCGCGGGGTGGCCTCGGCCAGGGCGCGGGAGGCCTCGAGGATGCGGTCCTCGCTGCCGGTGGCGAAGAGCACCCGTTGTGCGGGCGCGTTCGCGGCGTGCGGCTGCGGGCCGTCGCGCATCCCCTCGACCAGGGCGATGAGTGCCTCCAGGTCGTTGTCACGGATGGCGCCGGCCATCTGCAGATAGGCGCCGGTGAGCACATCCGTCACCGGGGTGCCCGCGCGCACGAACGCGAGCGCCTCATCGACCCGGAACCGGGTGAGCGGGTCGCCGTCGGGGATGCCGCCGAAGACCGCTCGGTTGATGCGGGTGGGCATGAAGCGGGCGGCGTGCCAGCCGACCCGGGCGCCGAGCGAGTAGCCCACGTAGTCGACCTCGTCGAGCATAAAGGTGTCGAGCACGGTGAGCACGTCGGTGACGAGCAGGTCCATCGAGTAGGCGTCGGAGGAGTGCGGCTTGTCGCTCTGGCCGTGGCCGCGCTGGTCGATCGCGATGACGTGATAGCCCTCGCGCACGAGGTCGCGGATCCAGCCGGTGGCGTGGAAATTGGCCAGCGCACTCGAGGCGAAGCCGTGCACCGCGAGCACGGTGGGAGCATCGGGGTCGCCGAATTCGTAGGTGGCGATCTGCACGTTGTCGGGGGAGATGACAGTGCGGGCGGGCGGGGCTGGGGGAGTATGCATCGGTTCTATTCGACCACACGCGACGGCCGCCCTCGTGAGCGCGGGCGGCCCCCGCGGATACCCAGGACAGCGAAACACAGTTGTAATAGCCGGGACACGCAGCGGCAACGGGGCAAACGCACACTAGTGAATGCGACGTAAGCCGTTGCTCACCATCTGAGACACCAATCCTCAGTGGCTCACTCATCGAATTCGGTGACGTAGCTATGCAGGTCCGTGCCGCCAGGTGGGCGTTTGTCGCCCACGCTGAGGCGCATCCGATTGGTAGCCCGGCATCGTATTCGAGACCTGATCCAGTGGTTCGATGGAGGAACACGATGCTGAAAATTACCATTCTGGTGGGCAACCCCAAGCCCCAGAGCCGCACCCTCAAGCTTGCGGAAACGCTGGTGGACGAGATGCTCGTCGCCGGTACCTACGACCTGCGGGTCATCGACCTGGCCGAGTACTCGAGCCACATCTTCGAGTGGCCGTCCGCCGAGATGGCCGAGCTCAACCAGGCCGTCGCCGACAGCGACCTGCTCGTCGTCGCCACCCCTACCTACAAGGCCACCTACACGGGTCTGCTCAAGGGCTTCCTCGACCGGTACGCGGCGAACGGCCTGCGCGGCGTCACCGCGATCCCCGTGATGACCGGCGCCGACCTCAGCCACTCGATGGGCCCGGACGTCAACCTGCGTCCGCTGCTCGTCGAGCTCGGCGCGAGCGTGCCCACCAAGGGCCTCTACTTCGTCACCGGGCAGATGGAGAAGATGGAGGAGATCGTGGCCGCTTGGGCCGCCGAGAACCTCGCCGTGCTCCGCCTGCTGCAGCCGCTGGTGATGGGCATGCTGGGCAAGAATCCTCAAGCGGATGTCGAAACCGCGTCCGACGCATCCGCCCCCGTCTCGAACGGAGTGAGCGCATGAGCCCCCGCGACCGCACCGACGGCCCGGCGGACCTCGATCTGGCCACGGCGCTCGAACCGACCGACTCGCATGGACTGGAGGTCATCAGCAGCGACCCGAGCCTCATTCGCGGGGCGTTCGGTAAGTTCCCCTCCGGGGTGGCCGCGCTCTGCGCTGTGATCGACGGAGAAAAGACCGGCCTGGTCGCGTCATCCTTCTCGGTCGGGGTCTCTTACGAGCCGCCACTGGTGCTGTTCTCGGTGCAGAACAGCTCCACCACCTGGCCCGTGCTGCGCCGCGGCGAGCGCATCGGCGTCTCGATCCTGGGCAGCGACCACGGCCGCGAGTGCTACCAGCTGGCCTCCCGCACGGGTGACCGGTTCGCCAACATCGACACGCGCACCACCGACCTCGGTGCGCTGTTCGTGGAGGGCTCGTCGCTCTGGCTCGACTGCGAGATCTACTCGGAGACCCCCGCCGGCGATCACACGATCGTGCTGCTCGAGGTGAAGTCGCTCAAGGTGAGCGACGACCGCGACCCGCTGATCTACCACTCCGCGGCGTTCCGCAGCCTGGTTCCCGCGGAGCCCAAGGCCGCGTAACCGGCTGCGGCCCCCAACGGCCGGCGTGGCACCTCACACCTCGTGCCACGCCGGTTCTTTTTCCGCGCCGCTGCGCCGACTTGCCGCTGCGCCGACTCGCCGCATAGTGCCCCTCGCGGGCGCTGACGGGGCGCTTTCCGGCAACTTGTGGATGCTGCCGCCGCGCTGGCAACGCGTATCCGGCCGGCTGCGGCCGCCGCGCGCCGCCACATCCGCCGCTCTAGAGGTGGTCGTGCTCGGCGTGGGCGCGGGGCACGACCGGCACCGCCAGCGCCGGGAAGATCGCTGCGACCGCAAAGGTGAGCGGGTAGCCGACCACGCCGATCAGGGCACCCATGAGCGGACCCACCAGGGATGCCGCGATGAACTGGCCGGTGTTCTGCACTCCGAGGGCCTTGCCCGACCAGCCAGGCCCGGCCATCTCAGCCACCGAGGTGAACGCCAGGCCGTTCGGCGCGACGGTCACCGTGGTCGCGAGCACGAACACCACGGCGGCGGCTCCCCAGTGCGCGGCATCCACCGCGGCCAGCACGAGCAGCACGCTCGCCACGCTCACCGCCACCCAGCGCAGCGGCCGCACCCGGCTTCCCACCCGGTCGCTGACCACACCGATTACGATGCGCCCGATCGCGCCTACGAACTGCGCGGCGCCCACGAGCACGCCGGCGGCCAGCGCATCCCAGCCCTGATCGCTCACCAGCCAGACCAGCCCGAAGGTCGAGATGGTGAACTGCGGCACCACCAGCAGAACGGATGCCGCGTGAATGCGCCAGAGGAAACCGCTGGTGCGGTACGGGTTGCGCGCCGGCGCGACCGGGGCGCCCACCGGCTGGGCGACGCGGGGCGGGTTGGCCAGGCCGATGGCGCAGGCGAGAGCCAGTACCGCGGTGAGCGCGAACGGCACGACCAGCGCGGCGCCCACCCCGGAGGCCGCGGCGATCACCGGGATGGTGACGGCGGCGACCGTGACACCGAGTGGCTGCGACATCTGGCGGATGCCCATGGCGAGCCCGCGCTTGTGCTTGGGGAACCAACCCACCACGATGCGTCCGCTAGCGGAGTTGGTGCTCGCTGACGCCATGCCACCCAACAAGAGGAACACACCCAGCGCGACATAGCCCTCGGACACAATGGCGCCGCCGGCCGCGAGCGCCGTGAGCAGCAGCCCGCCGGCGATCACCCACTTCTCGCCGATGCGGTCGGCCAGGGCGCCCCAGAGGATGAGAGTGAGCACCATGCCGAAGGTGGGGATCGCGGCGAGCAACCCGGCCTGGGCCAGGGTGAGGCCGCGCTCGGTGTGCAGCAGCGGGATGAGGAACGCCGGGGCGCTCACGAAGACCGTGCCGGCGGTCTGCGCTGCCACCCCGAGAGCGAGCACGACCCAGGCGCGAGCGCTGACGGTTTGCGTGTCGGTGGTCGGGCTGGCGGTCATGGCGGCTCCTCGGGGTTCCTGCTAATCTTCTGGTACACCATGGTGGTATACCAAATCGATGCGCACGCTCCCGGGTGCCACCAGCGCAAGCCCACCCCATCCGCGAACCGTGAGTAAAGCCCCCAAATCTCGGGATTTCCGGTGCTTAAGTCACAGTTCGCGGGAGGGGACGGGGGTCGAGGAAGGGAATGATGATGACGTCGATCGGGGCCAGTTCGCAGACCGTGCAGCTGTACGACCGGTTGCGGGCGGCCATTCTGTCGCTGCAGCTCGCGCCGGGGGAGCGGCTCACCGAGCGCGGCCTGGAGGCCAGCTTCGACGCGTCCCGCACGCCCGTGCGCGCCGCCCTGGGCCGGCTCGACGCCGAAGGGCTGGTGCAGCGCGACGGCCGCGGCTGGATCGTCTCGCCCATCGACCTCGCCGAGATCGGCGCGTTGGCCGAACTTCGCGAAGCCGTGGAGGCCGCCGCCGTGCGTCTGGCAGTCGTGCGGGCATCCGACGATGACATCGCCGTTCTGGCCGCGGTGCTTGATGCCGCGCGTCCCGTGCGGGCCGAGAGCGTCGACGTGGGGGATGCGCCGGCCGGCGGGGACGGCGACGCCGAGGAGGGTGTGCGGGTGAGCAATCACGGAGACGCGGAGGAGGGCGTGCGCGCCGGCGGCGACTTCCACGTGGAGCTCAGCCGGCTCTCCGGCAACCCCGTCATGGTCGACGCCGTACGCAATGCCATGACCCGGCTGGCCCGCACCCGGTGGCTCGAGGTGCGCACCCCGGCCGCCCGCGAGCAGGCGTGGCGGGAGCACCGCGCGGTGCTCGACGCGCTGGAGTCCCGCGATGCCGACACCGCCGCCGGGTTGCTGACCGACCACATCCGTGGCACCAACGACCGGTTGCTCGCCGCGCTCGCCGCCGATAGCCGGCGACTGCGCGGGCACGGTGTGGCGATCGTGGCGGATGCGCCGGCGGGCGTCATGCACTAACGTCCCGCGTCCTGACGCGGACCCTTGACAGGTCACTTGCTTTTTGCAAGTATCGCTGGCAGCAACGGACACCCCACCGGGACAC
This sequence comes from Cryobacterium sp. PAMC25264, assembly GCF_019443325.1. NCBI lineage: Bacteria > Bacillati > Actinomycetota > Actinomycetes > Micrococcales > Microbacteriaceae > Cryobacterium > Cryobacterium sp. PAMC25264. Next base: position 2,407,821 of record NZ_CP080383.1, on the reverse strand, counting down.
CCACGAAGGAGCTCATCATGCCCTCAATGTTCGTCAACCTGCCCGTGACCGACCTGGAGCGCGCGAAGGCGTTCTACACGGCTATCGGCTTCACCATCAACCCGGCCTTCTCGGACCACAATGCGGCGTGCGTCGTCGTCGAAGAGGACCACAGTTACTTCATGATCCTGGTGCGCGAGTACTTCCAGACTTTCACCGAGCTGCCCATCGGCGACCCGGCTGTGCACCCTACGGCGTCGACCGCGATCTTCCTGGACAGCCGCGAGGCGGTGGACAAGTCCGTCACCGACGGGATCGCCGCCGGTGGCTCCGAACCCCAGCCGGCCTCGGACTACGGCTTCATGTACCAGCGCCAGCTCACCGATCCCGATGGCAACCTCCTCGAGTTCGGTTGGATGGATCCGGTGGCCGCCGCACAGGGCCCCGAAGCTTTCGCGGCCCAGCAGCCGACTGCGCAGGACTGAGGTCCATGGCTGCACGCGACTACGGTCAGTACGGCGGTGTCACGCGAGGACTTGAGCTCGTGGGTGAGCGCTGGGCGCTGCTCATCGTGCGGGACCTGCTCGTCGGTCCGCGCCGGTACGGCGAACTCGCCGCGGGACTCGCCCGGATCCCGAGCAATGTTCTGGCGGCCCGGCTGAAGGAACTGCAGGCGGCAGGAATCATCCGCCGGGTGCCGCACTCACGTGTGATCGTCTACGAACTCACCCCCTACGGCCGCGAGCTCGAGCCGGTGGTGCTCGCGCTGGGGGCCTGGGGCTTCAAGGCCCTGGGCGATCCGCGCGCCGAGCAGGTCATCACGCCCGACTCGATGACGATGGACCTGCGCACCGCGTTTCGGGCGCACGTGGCGGAGACCTTGCCGGCCACCGCCTACGCGGCCCGATTCGGGGAAGCCAAGCTACTGATCCGGGTCGACGGCGCCACCCTCGACATCACGCGCGGGGACGCGAGCCTCGACGCGACACGCGGGGGCGCCACCCTCGACGTGACACGCGGGGGCGCCACCCTCGACGTGACACGCGGGGGCGTCCCCGTCGACCTCGCCTTCGCGGCCGGGCCGGGCATCCGTCGGCTCATCTTGGGGGAGCTGGACCCGGAACGCGCGATCGAAACCGGCGTGGTCGAGGTGCTGCGCGGCCGCCGCGCCCTGCTCACACGCTTCGCGAGCACCTTCCACCTGGCCGCCTGAGCGGTCCCCGCCCGGCGCCCAGCGCGCGAGCGGTCCGGCGGGGTGATTCGCGGGCCGAGCGCCGCTGTGCGGGTGGCGCGCCGGGGGCGAAGCGGCGCCGCACCCGCGCAGCTCACGACCGGGCGCGCGGATGCCCGGTGCCCCGCGCCCGGACTGAGGTTCGCCCTCCTGCCAGTCCTGCCGAGCCGCTCATCCGGCCCGGTGTAACCGGTCCTAAAACGGACATCTGCACCCGGCGCACCGGGACCAAATGTCCGATCGGGCAACAGTCGTGCGTCGCGGCGCGGGATTGCCGCGCCCACGCCGCGACCACGGCCATCCGGTGTGCGAGCACACCCAAAGTGGGGGTGCCGCCAGGGCCTTCGCTCTCGCTAACCTCAGACCACCGAACGCGGTGGGCGCTACGCCCGCACTGCTCCCCGGATGGTTTGCACGCCCCGAAGCGGCGCACACTGTGGAGGCAGTCCCTGCACGACCGCCCCGTCCACGCGATACTCCCGGGCGCAGCCGTGTCCGGGCACGCCCGAAGGAGACTAGTGACCCTGCATCCCCCCGCCATGCGCAACCGCATCGCAGCTCAGCTGGTCATCGAACACCTTCTGTCTCGCCAGGGCGCGGTGCCGCCGCGCACCCCGGTGGCCCGGCTTTTCGGCAAGTCGCCGCTGTGCCCCGAGAGCGTGAGCTGGTACCTGGGCGCGCAGGGCGAGATCACCGTGGGCAAGGTGCTCGCCGCCCTGCCGCCCGACTGGACCGCCTTCCACGCCGTGCCGATCGGCAAGAACGACACCGACATCGACCACATCCTGGTGGGCCCCGGCGGCATTTTCACCATCAACACCAAACATCACTGCGGCAAGCACATCTGGGTGGGCGCGCGCACCGTGATGGTCTCCGGCCACAAGAAGGCCTACCTGCCCGCCGCCGAACACGAGGCCGAGCGGGTCACCACCGTGCTACGTGAACGGATGCCGTTGCTCGCGCCCGTGCAACCCGTCATCGCACTGGTGGACCCCAAGCAGATCACCTTCCGTGACAGGCCCGTGCAGGTGAAGGTGCTTGACGCCCGGGTGCTTCGCCGGTGGCTGCTCAAGCTGCAGCCGGTGCTCAGCGATGACGAGATCGCCGAGGCTGTCGTGATCCTGGACAGCCCTGCCACGTGGCGGGAGCACCCGAGCCCCGCGCCCGAGGACGTCATGGCCCGGTTTGCCGCGCTCGACGGCCAGGTGCGGCGCGCGCGCATCCGCCGGGTGAGCTGGTCGATCGTGGCATCGCTGGGGTTGTGCGGCGGCGCGGTGACCGCGGCCCTGCTGATCGAGCAAGCGATGCTGGGCGGCTGACTCAGTCCAGCCGGCGCCAGGTGGTCACGCCGGCCGCCACGAGAACCCCGATGATGTATGCAACCAGGTCGACGGGGTCGAAAGCGGTGCCGAGCACAAAACGCGCCGGGGGAAACACGGCGGCGATCTCCACGGGCAGGCCGGTGAGCTGGAACAGCTCGATGCCCGTGCAGATCAGGATCGCGATGACGGCCACCCGCCAGCTGTTCATCCGAACAAAGATGAACGACACGATCAGGAAAATCAGCACCGCGTAGAGCGCGTCGCCGACCAGATCACCCGCGAAACCGACGGTCGCGTAGGTCACCACGAGCCCGGTGACCAGGATCATAACGGCGGCCGCGGCCAGGGTGAGGCGACGCCGCAGAATGACCTGCTCCCGGGTGGGCTCGACCGGGGCCGGCTCGAGGAGCGGATTGTCGCGCTCGTCGCCCATGCCGAAGATCGGTCTCACGCTGCCGAGGTCCGACAGGCCGATCTTGCGTCCCATAGCCACACCGTATCGTGTGCAGGGGCCCGTCAGACACCGCTCTGGGTTACGAATGTGTTGCGCTCGAGGGCGGCAGACCCCGACCGGGACGGCTGACGCGCGCGGCACCCGGGTCGAGCTCCCCGCGCTCCCGGGTTCCAGGCCCCATCGTCGAGCCTCGGTCGAGCGGAAGTCGACGCTGACGGCCGGAGTGGCCGCTGTGTGCCGCTCAGAGACGGGCCGCGTCCACGAGCGCGCGAGTGGCCGGTGCCACGGTTTCACCGAGGCGGGCGATGGCGCTCGAGTCGTCGGTAGCGACGAGGAACGTGTCGATGCCGTCGTCGAGCGCCAGCGGTGCCAGCCCGTCGGCGCCCATGGCCACGATGGCGTCCCAGCACCTTCCCGTGCCCAGCCCCAGAGCAAGCCGACCGCCGGTGAGCAGGTCGAGAGATGCGGCTGTCCGGGTGAGCACCGCGGGTGGCCGGAGCGGCAGATTGTGCACATCCTTGGTCAACTGCACGCGTGTGGTGTGGGCGGCGACCCCGGTCAGCGGGGTTCAGGCGTCAAGAAAACGGGGTCGGTAGGGATGGCCCTGAGACGTGACGAGGGCGCGCCCGGCCCGCTCAGTGGCCACGGCTACGGCTACGGCGAAGGCCACGGCCACGGCCAAGGCCAAGGCCACGGCCACGGCTAAGGCCACGGCCAAGGCCAAGGCCAAGGCCACGGCCACGGCCAGCGCCACCGTGCCGGCCGGGTCGGCTCCGGACGGCGTGATGACGGTTCCGAAACTCAACGGTCGCCAGAGTCGCCCTCCATGGTGGGTCTCCTTCCCGCAAGATCAGGCCTGCGGCCGGGCGGGCTGGCGGTCGGCCGGTCGTCTCGGAACGACAGGAGAACCATCCGCCCTCGTCGGCATCCCTACGGCACCGCGTGCGGTTCCCCGCCGGGCGTTCATGGCACGCCCCGGCCCCGAGCCGAACCTCTCGACCATGTCGGCGGCCGCTGCTACCGTGCTGGCATGAGCAACACCGAGTCCTCCAGCCCCGACGCGCCCGTGATCGGCTGCGTCTTCATCGGCACCAGCCTCGACGGTTTCATCGCCCGCGAGAACGGGGATGTGGATTGGCTCACCGCGGCCGGAGATGCCCTCGGCGAGACCGGCTATGACGAGTTCTTCGCCGGGATCGACGCCATGGTGGTGGGCCGCGCTACCTTCGACACCGTGCGCGGTTTTCCCGAGTGGCCCTACGCCGGCAAACGTGTGCTCGTGCTCAGCCGCACCCTGCTGCGCCAGCTCGATGCCCAGCAGGAGCCCGACACGACCGTGCACGCCACCCTCGCCGAGGTGATCTCGACCCTGCAGGATGAGGGGCTCCGCCGGGTGTATGTCGACGGCGGCCGCACCATCCAGAGCTTCCTCCGCGCCGGCCTGATCCGCGAGATCACCATCACCAGGGCGCCCGTACTGCTCGGGTCGGGCATCCCGCTGTTTGGCCCGCTGGATGCGGACGTGCCGCTCCGCCACGTGGACAGCCGGGAACTCGGCGCCGGATTCATGCAGTCCACCTACGAGGTGCTCCCGTCCGACTAGCTGATCACGTTCGTCGAGCCGATGTGGCGCGATAACCGGCGGCTTGCGGGGTCTCGACAGGCTCGACCGACGAGATGGTTGAGACGCAGGATTGGCCTGAGTCTCGCTGGTTGAGCTTGTCGAAACCAGGCACCCTGTCTCGCTGGTTGAGCTTGTCGAAACTTGGCGCCCTGTTTCGCTGGTTGAGCTTGTCGAAACCTGGTGAGGTGTGTTCACAAGTCGGCTCTCGGGGTCTCGACATGCTCGACCAGCGGCAGTAGCGGTGCGCTCAGCGAACGTCCCCGCTGAACGGTGCGCCTAGCGCAGGTGGCCCCGGTCCATGTGGGCCAGCCAGTCCCGCAGCTCGGGCAACGGCACCGCCCGGCAGTAGAGGTGCCCCTGAGCCGCATCCGTGCCGATCCGCGCGAGCAGCTCCTGCTGGTCAAGCCGCTCCACACCTTCGGCGATGGTGCTGATGCCCAGCTTCGCGGTCATCTGCACGATCGCCTCCACCACGGTGTGGTCCACCGGGTTGCTCAGCGCCCCGGCCACGAAGCTCGTATCGAGCTTGACCACGGTGATCGGCAGCGACCGCAGCGTTGCCAGCGACGAGTATCCGGTGCCGAAATCGTCGATGGCGATCTGGACACCGTGCGTGACGAGGGTCCGCAGCCGCTCCACGGCCGCGATCGATTCCAGCACCACCGTCTCGGTGAGCTCGAGCACCAACCGCTCGGCGGGCAGCCCACTGTCGGCGAGGCACCAGAGCACCGACTCCACGAAGTGGTCGGACTCCAGCTCCCGCGCCGAGACGTTCACCTGCACCGTCATGGGCACGCCCGGCCGGGACTCCGGCCAGGTCACCGCATCCGTGCAGGCGCGCCGCAGCACGAACGCGCCCACTCCGAGGATCGCGCCGGTGGACTCCGCCAGCCCAATGAACTCCGCCGGCCGCAACAGCCCGCGCTCCGGGTGCTGCCAGCGCACGAGCGCCTCGGCGCCGATGCAGTGCAGATCGGTGAGCGACACAATCGGCTGATAGTGCACCACGAGCTCGCCGCCGCCGGCCGCCCGGCCCAGCTGGCGTTCGAACGACACCAGCGTCGACTCGTTCTGCAGCAGGCCCGGCTGGTACAGCTGCACCTGGCCCTTGCCGTTCGCCTTCGCGGCATACATCGCCACGTCGGCCTGGTGGACGAACTCGTCCAGGTCGATGTCGGGGGTGGCGGTGGCCACACCCACGCTGGCGCCCACCCGGCAGGGGCGCCCGTTCACGACGATCGGTGCCGCAAGCGAGTCCACCATGCGCTGCGCGATCGCGGCGGCTGCGGCATCCGTGGTGCCGGTGAGCACTACCGCGAACTCATCGCCGCCGAGCCGGGCGCAGATGTCCTCCGGCCGAGTGCAGTGCCGCAACCGTTCGGCCACCTCGGTGAGCACGGCGTCGCCGGCCCGATGTCCCAGCTGGTCGTTGACGTCCTTGAAGTCGTCGAGGTCGAGAAACAGAACGTGCAGGCCGCCGGATGCGTTGTGGCGGGCGAGCTGCACGCCCAACTGGTTCGTGAACGAGAGCCGGTTGTCCAGCCCGGTCAGGGTATCCCGCAGCGCCTGCGCGGTGAGCTGGTGGTGCGACTGGCTGTTGCGCAAAGCGAGGTTCACCTGGTTCACCAGGCTGCGCACCGAGGTGATGGTGCCCTCGGGAATGCGTTTGGGCGCGCCCACGAGTAGCCATGCGTCCTGGTCCTGCTCGGTCAGCGGCACGCCCTCCCAGATCAGGGCGGCTCCGACGGCGTCGTTGAGCGGGCCGGGGCGCACGATCTGCACGGCTTGATCGGAGCCGGTGGTCCGCAGCACTGCGGCCGGCAAAGTCGATGGCGGAGTGGCGAAGTCGCCCGTGAGGGTCTCCACCTGCAGCGCGTCGCCGGTGCTCACGACCTTGAGCACGCGGAGCCCCGGGGTGCATTGGCCGAGCTCGGTGGCGGTGGCCCAGGCCAGGGCGCGGATCTGGGCGGCATCGGTGATGCCGAGCAGCCGGGCGCCGGTCTCGGTGAGTGCCTTGTCGCGTTCGATGGCCCAGTCATGAGCCTGCAGACCGCTGCGCAGCTGCCCGGACACCAGGATGATCAGCAGCATGATCGAGAGGGTGCCGCCCTGCCTGGTCCAGTCGGGCAGGGTGGCGTGGGCGGACAACGTCGGCCAGAGCGCCGTGACGGCCAGCACCGCCGCGGAGTACAGCACGCCGCGGGCCACCGACCGCCACGGTGACCCGTAGAGGGTACGCAGCCACGCGGCAGCGAAGATGAGCGGGGCCGCCGCCGAGGGCACCGGCCCGGCCAACGCGAACGCGGTGAGCGCGACGGCGTCGACCACCTCGAGCGCGAACGGAACCTGCTGCCGAAGGAACCCGTAGACCCAGGACCCCACCAACGCCAGAACGGATGTGGCCGCCAGCAACAACGCCAGCGGGCTCACGGTGACCATGGGCAGCAGCGCCGGCACGCTGAACGCCAGCGACAGCAGCCCCAGCCAGGTGAATAGCCAGCGGGTGCCCTGCAGGATGCCGGCGGGCCGGCGCCACAGGCTGAGTCCGTGGGCGGTCGGTCCGGCCTGGCGGATTCTGTGTGCCGTGCCGATGTGGGCGACTGCGACCATTCGAGTGTGTCCTTATCGTGCTCGACTGTCGGCAAGAGTGGCTGGGTGCGCGCCGACATGTTCGTTGAACGTAGCAGTGAGTCGCGCTCAGTGTTTAGTCCCGCGCCGCTCAGTTTCGCGCTGCGTTGACCCCACGCGCCGAGCCGGATGTCGGCGGTTCCTCAGGAGACCCGGTAGCGAAGCCCCACGAGCGTCAGCACCAACACCACGGCGCCCGACGCGAGCAGCAGGTTCACCAGCCACACCCACAGCGGGGCGGACCCGAGCCCGGCATTCCGTCGCAAGACCACGGTGCGGGCGATGAGGTACGCCGGCGCGCCGAGCAGCGACCAGGCCCAGTGCGCGACGATGCGATGCCGCCAGATGCGCAGCCGCAGCACGTCCCGTTGAGCCGCCGCCAGGGTGAGCAGGAACGGCAGTAACACGGCGCCCAGCTGCCACCACCAGGCGGCCGGCGACACCGCCGCCAGCATGAGCGCCGCGAATGCGGAGAGCACCGAGATCCAGGGCATGAAGGCGATCAGCCAGACGGATGCGCTGCTCCAGCGGCTGGGGATGTCCAGGTAACGGTCGGCGGGCATTTCCCGATCGGACGGCTGCACGGGCAGGCGGTACCCGAACCGGTCCTCCGTCGGGTCCGACTCCCGGTCCCAGCCGTAGCTGGTGATCGGCGCGATCCGCGGCACCGGCGGCGGCAGCGCCCGCGTGGCATCCGCTTGTTCGTCCAGCTGGCGACGCTCGCGCCGGGTCAGCGGGCGGTCCGGGTCGGCGTCGACGGATGGCCGGGGGTCGGGCTCGGGTCGGTGCTCGACCATGGGCGCGCAGTGGTCGGTCCAGTCCAGGCCGCTCCACCAGCGCAGCTGGCCGTCGTCGCCGGGGTCGACATACCAACCGGCCGGAGCCACGTATCCCGGATGCTCGCCCACCTGATCCCCCGATCGGGCGTCTGCCCACCCTCCAGAGTGGCCGCCGCGGGCGCCGGGCGCTCACCCCAGTGCGGGGCGGGGCTGGTCAGCAGGTGATGGTCTGAATGCCCGCGAACTCCGCCGCCGTGCTGACGCCTTCCTCCACGATCAGGAACGGGACCTCCCCTTGTGCTGCCACTTGCCTGGTGGTCGTGCGGGTGGCCACGCCGTCGGGGGTGTCGGAGAAGCCCACGGTGACGGTCGCGACGGGGCAGTCCGCCCGGGTCGTGACCGACCAGACCCAACAGCCGAATTCCGAGGTGCAGTTTGCCATCAGGGTCGCATCGTCTACCACCGGCAGCACGGATGCCTCCAGTAGCAGGTCGGTGCCGACAGCGCTCTCCACCGCCGGCGGGGCCAGCGCCTGGGTGATGCCGGGGGAGAGCTGGTTGCTCAGCAGCATCGCCAGGTACGCTCCTACCCCGAGCACCCCCACCAGAAGGAAGAACACGAGCCACGGCGAGCGGGAACGCCGGGGCGCGGGGCGCCAGGGTGCGCCGGTGGCTCCGGGCGGAGCCGGGGGAGCCCAGTCCCGCGGCCCGCTGGGCCAGCCGTTCTGTGCTCCGGCCGGCTGCGATCGAGGGCTGGGCGGCTGAGTGCTCTGCGCACGGCCGCCGTCTGCCCGGCCACCCTGTTTCGGGCCGGACTGGGGTGGGGCCGGCCAGCCCCGGGGCGGGCGGGCCGGGTTCAGGTACGCCCAAGACGCGGCATCCCGAGCCCGAACGAAGTCGGCGAAGGTGAGCGGCGGTGGGGTCGCCGGGCCAGATCGCGGGCGCGCGCCGGCCTGTGACGGCCGGGTCGCTCCGGGCGGCGTCGCTCCCGGTGGTGTTGCTCCCGACGAGGTCGCTCCCGATGAGTGGGGACGTGTCGTGCCCGGCGGTGTCGCTCCTGGCGGTGTTGCTCCCGACGAGGTCGCTCCCGATGAGTGGGGACGTGTCGTGCCCGGCGGTGTCGCTCCTGGCGACGTCGTGCTGCTGCCGGCATGGCGCCCCGAGCCGGCGGTCCGTCGCGCTTCCTCCACGGCGGCGGCGCGCATCCGGTTGTGCAGCACGTCCCGGGCGTCGCAGGCCCGGATGAACTCGGTGCTCGCGGCCGCCTGCTCGGCTGCCGAGGACCCAACGAAGCGGTCCGGGTGACAGAGGCGCGCCCGCGCCCGAAAGGCCCGGTCCACCTCGTGCCGCGTCGCCGCGAGACCCACGTTGAGCACGGCCGAGGCGGCGGTCGGGGACATCGGTAGCCGCGTCATCCGGCGTCTCCGGCCGAACGCAGGTACCGCGCGTAGTGCGCCCGATCCGACTCGGCCTTGAGCTGTTCGGCCGCCTCCCGCACACCCATGAGCAGGTCGGCCTCGATCTGCCGCACCCGGGCGTGGGCCTGCCAGGTCTTGATACCCACGGTGATCAGGCCGGCCAGGTGGAGCAGGACGGGCCAGAGCGGAGTGCTCCCACCGGCAAGCCCGACAGCGGTGAACCAGCCCAAGAGCACGCAGAGCACCACGCCGGCCTGTGCGTTGAAGCGGGCGCGGCGGAGGTAGGGGCGCGCCATCCGCCCCCAGGCCACATCGTTGCGGCTCCAGAAGATCCAGCGCGGCGGTGAGTGCGGGCAGCCGGGTACGGGCACCCAGCCCGGCGGCGGTTGCCAGCCCAGGTGGGTGTTCACCCACTCGAGGGTGGGCGTGGGCCAGCCGGGTGGCCCGTGAAAGACCAGCGGCAGGTGCTCGGCAGCGGTCTGCGCAGGGGGCGTGGTCGACACCCGCCGAGGCTAGCGGCGCGCCCGGGCCCGCACCAGAACCCCGTCCGGGGCGAAACCGAGTCCGGTTCCTGGGAGAAAGTGAGATTAATGGGACGCACTCGCGAATTGCGTCCTATTTTTCGACCGAAGTCCTGATAATCCGGCGGTCCGGCGCCTGAGCTAGGCGGTGCCTAGAGCAGATTGGCCAGCACAACGAGAACCAGCAGCACCACAACGGGCACCGCCCAGATCAGTGCCCGCGCGCCCAGGGACATCCGCAAACGACGACCGGGCTTGGCGACCGTGGCCGTCGCGGCAGTCACACCAGCGGGCGCCCCAGCGCCCACGGCCAAGCCCGTGCCAGCGATACCAATCGGCGCCTCGGTAGTCGCGCCCACGGTCGAGCTCGCGCCCACCGCGCCAGCCTGCGCGCCGGCATCCGCGCCCACCGCGCCAGCCTGTGCGCCCGCATCCGCGCCCACCGCGCCAGCTTGTGCGCCGGCATCCGCGCCCACGGTCGAGTCGGGCGCAACCTCCGGCAGTCGGTCGTCCCGCCAACGCTCCCACCGGCCGATCTTGTCGCTGAGCGCGGATGTCGCGTCCGCCAACCCCTGCCAGGTCGCCGGATTGAGGGTGACCACGTCGCGGCTGGTGACGAAGAACAGCCAGTCGTCGATGATCTCCACGTCGAAGCCACGCACCCGGTCGATGAGGCGGGCCATCACGTCGGGGGTGAAGAGGTACAGCGCATCCCGCTCGTACTCGGTGGGGCAGTACAGCGTGAAGTAGTCGTCGAAGTTGCCCTCCAGCGAGAGGCGCTGGCTACTGGCGGGCAGTGTCGCCGCTGAGAATAGGGCGCCACCCCGCGCCTGCAGAATGATGTGCGGCAGGGATGTGCTCAGTCGCACAGCGCAGAAACCACCGAACTGCGTGTTCCGGCTGCCGGCCGGGCTGGTGCGCAGCTCGTAATTCGCGAACTCGAGCGGGCGCCGTGACGCCGTGCGCATCACGCGGGTGAGCGAGAGGGACCCGCGGTCGGCCCACGGGGTGATGTGTGCACCGGAGACCGGTCCGGGCCGATAGGTCAGGACGTTCTGGGCCGCGAACCGAGCCAGCCGATAGTGCCTCGTCGGGGTGCCCCGGCGGGCGGTCGTGCGGACGTAGAACCAGGCCAGCACGATGCCCGCGATCAGCAGCAGGCCGCCGATGACCGAGATGCCCAGCAGCTGCCCGACCATGTCCGGCCTGCCCGCGTCGACCTCTTGCGCCACGCCCGTGCCCAGGGCGAGCAGGCCGATGACCGCGGCGCCACCACCGACGAAGGCGGCCACCCGGCGGGCCGGAGTGAGCGGGCTCCGCACCGAGGGATGCTGCTCGGCGAACGGACGGTACCACCGGCGCACGGCGCGGCGGGTGACCCGCTCCGTGAGCGCCCGGGTGCGGAACGTCGTTGTGCTGTGCTCGGTCACCGGCATCCGTCCCACCCCCGTGTGCTCGGGCACCGACACCCGACCCCCTCTCGAGGGTAGCGGTCGGGCTGAAGCGGCGGGTGCCGGCTCAGGGAACCAGGTTGCTCAGCGCGAGAATCCCGTACGCCAACACCAGAGGGGCGACCTGCACGAGAAGCACGCCCGCGCCGAGCAGCACGCCCAGCAGCGAGAACGCCGTGCCGCGCAGGGTCTCGTCTTGCCGCAGCTCCCGCCGTGCGGCCCCGGCGATGAGCACCGCGATACCGCCGAGGAGCATATTGAACGGCGCCGGCAGGAACACCGCGACCAGTCCGACCGGAAACGCGAGGACCGCCTTGCCGGAGTAGCGGGGCGCGGAGGTCGCCTCCGGTGCGCTGTTCTCAACGGTCATGGTGCCCAGGCTACTGTGCGGGCCGTGCGGCTGGCTCAGGCCCCGAGCGCCGGGTCGAGCGGCCTTGCCGAGTCGGACCGGCATCCGTCAGAGTGGAACCGCGCGTGCACCAGTGCACCACTTAGCCCCAGTGAGGCCTGAACAGGAAGAGGGAACGACATGAGGATTCAGATGGCCAGCGTGTTCGTCGACGATCAGGCGAAGGCGCAACAGTTCTACACCGAGGTGCTCGGATTCACCACGAAGCACGACATCCCCCTGGGGGCTGACCGCTGGCTCACGGTGGTGTCGCCGGAGAACCCCGACGGCACCGAGCTGCTGCTCGAACCCAACGGCCACCCCGCCGTGAAGCCGTTCACCGAAGCGCTGGTGGCCGACGGCATCCCGTTCACCCAGTTCACCGTCGATGACGTCGCCGCCGAATACGAACGGATGCTGGCGCTCGGAGTGCGCTTCACCCAGCCGCCGACGGAGATGGGCCCGGTGACCACCGCGGTGTTCGACGACACCTGCGGCAACCTGATCCAGCTGGTCAGCCCGGTCTGAGGCCGAACCGGGGCGGACTCCATCGCGCGCGCATCCGTCAGCGGCCGCCCGGTCAGCGATGCCTGGAGGGTTAAAGCCAGCGGCGCTGCTTGAAGATGCCCCAGAGCCCGAACCCCATCAGCACCATCGCGGCGACGGCCAGCGGGTAGCCGAACTGCCAGTGCAACTCGGGCATGGTGTCGAAGTTCATCCCGTAGATCGTGCCCACCAGGGTGGGAGCGAACAGGATCGCCGCCCACGCGGAGATCTTCTTCACCTCCTCGTTCTGCTCCAGACCCACCTCGGAGAGCCTCCGGGTCTCCTCGTTCTGGGCCAGGCTCGCCTCCGAGAGCCGGCGCATCTCGTCGTTCTGCTGCTGGGTCACCAGGGTGGAGTGCACGGTCAGCGCGTTCTCCAGCAGTACCCGGAACGAGTCCGCCCGCTCACCCACACGCAGCACGTGGTCGAGCACGTCGCGGAACGACCGCTGCAGTTCCTCGTCCACCCGGTATTTGTCCGAGCCGCGCAGCAGGCCCTCGAGCATGCCGCGAAGCGGCCCCGTGGCCCGCTGGAACGCGATCACCTCGCTGAGCAGCTGGTAGATGCGCCGCGACACGTTCGGTTCGCCGCCGAAGAGCTGATCCTCGATCTCGTCGATGTCGTTCTCCAGGCCCGCGATCACCGGCCCGTAGCCATCCACCACCTCGTCGAGCACGGCGTGCAGCACGGCTTCGGGTCCACGGGCCAGCAGCGCCGGGTTCGACTCCATCCGCCGGCGCACATTCGCCAGGTCGGGGTTCTCGGCGTGCCGCACGGTCACCACGAAGCCCGGCCCGATGAACACGTGCACCTCGCCGAACTCCACGGTCTCCTCCGCGTCGAGATACCAGGCCGGACGCAACACCACGAACAACGTCTCACCGAAGCGCTCGAGCTTGGCCCGCTGGTGGCCCTTGAGCGCATCCTCCACGGCCAGCGGATGCAGGGAAAACTCGTCGGCAACGCTGCGGATCTCGCTCGCATCGGGTCGGTACAGGCCGATCCACGCCATGCCGGCATGCGCGTGTAACTGCGCGTAGGTCTCGTCGAGGCTGTGCGGGCTCGCGGTGCGTCGCCCGGTCACATAGATGCCGTTGTCGATGAGTGCCATGGTCGTACTCCGTCGGTCGGTCGACGAGAGCGCGCAAGCAAGCCGGGGGAGGAACCGCGCGTCAGGACTCGACGACAGACGGGAGGCCACCCCACACAGGGAGGTTCAGGAGGCGCACCATCTCAGCGCGGGCCGCTCCCGACGAAGTCAGAGAGACAGGACGAAGACGACACCCGCAGGGGAGATGGAGCGCGGACTATCACCAGCCATGGCCGCTCACCCGCCTTCGATCGAAGTGTGTCGTGGCCCTGCCTGGGCCTCGAACACCGTACCACCCGAAAACGACGGATGCGTCGCTGCACCTCGTGTGGCTGGATGCGCCCCCTATAGCGGGCGCTATTGCCGAGAGGTGGCGCGGTGAGCATCCGCCGCGCTTCGCTGCACCTCGTATGGCTGGATGCGCCACCTATAGCTGGCGCATTCAGCCACAGGGGGTGCACCGGCCAGCCCAGCACCGCCGCGAGCCAGTCTGGGCAACGCCACCAACACGTTGGTCGAGCCTGTCGAGACCCCGCGCGCCGCTAGACCGGCGTGACCACGTTGTGGCGGCCGATGGGCAGCATCATCGGGCGGCCGGAGGTAGGGTCCTCGAGCACCTTGCTCGAGAGACCGAACACCGCCTGCACGGTCTCCTCCGTGAGAACCTCGTGCGGGGTGCCGACCGCGTGCACGCGGCCATCCGCCAGGGCGATCAAGTGGTCGGCGTACCGGGCGGCGAGGTTGAGGTCGTGCAACACCATCACGATGGTGGTGCCGCGGGCCCGGTTGAGGTCGGTGAGCAGGTCGAGCACCTCGATCTGGTGGCTCACGTCGAGGAACGTGGTGGGTTCGTCGAGCAGCAGCAGGTCGGTCTGCTGGGCCAGCGCCATCGCGATCCACACCCGCTGGCGTTGCCCGCCGGAGAGCTCGTCCACGGCCCGGTCCGCCAGCGCCGCGGTGGAGGTGGCGTCGAGTGCCGCCGCCACGGCCTCGTCGTCCGCAGCGCTCCAACGGGAGAACATCCGCTGGTGCGGGTTGCGTCCACGGCCCACCAGGTCGGCCACCGTGATGCCCTCGGGCGCGATCGGCGATTGCGGCAGCAACCCCAGCGTGCGGGCCAGCTCCTTGGCGGGCATCCGGTGCACCTGCTTGCCGTCGAGCAGCACCTGCCCGGCCCGGGGTGGCAGCAGCCGCGACATCGAGCGCAGCAGCGTGGACTTGCCGCAGGCGTTGGCGCCCACGATCGCGGTGATGCGCCCGGCCGGCACGACGAGGTCGAGGCCGTCGATGACGGTACGGTCGCCGTAGCCGAGGGTGAGGTTCTCCACCACAAGGGTATGAGTGAGTGTCACAGGGAGCCTCCGGCGCGGTTGGTGCGGATGATGAGGTAAAGCAGGTACGGCGCCCCGAGCACGCCGGTGACGACGCCCACCGGGAACCGGGTGCCGAACGCGTACTGGCCGGCGAAGTCGCCCACCAGCACGAGCATCGCACCCACGAGCGCCGCCGGCACAAGCAGCGAGACGCCGGGGCCCACGATGCGGGATGCGATGGGCCCGGCCAGGAACGCGACGAACGCGATCGGCCCGGCCGCGGCGGTGGCGAACGCGATGAGCCCCACGGCGGCGATGATCATGATCATCCGGGAGCGTTCCACGCGAACCCCGAGGGCGGATGCGGTGTCGTCGCCGAGCTGGCTCATCGACAGGTTGCGGGACTGCCCGAGCAGCACCGGCGTGAGCACCAGCAGGGCCACAAGCACGGGCAGGGTCTGGGTCCAGGTGCTGCCGTTCAGGCTGCCGGTGAGCCAGCGCATGGCCACCTGCAGGTCCCACTCGGCGGCCTGGGAGAGCACGTACGCGGTCATGCTGTCGAGCATCGCGGCCACACCGATGCCGATCAGGATGAGCCGGGTGCCGGCCACTCCGCCCTTGTACGCCAGCGCGTAGATGGCCAGCGCCACGACGAGGCCCGAGACGATGGCGATGATCGAGACCGCGGTGGACCCGTAGCCCAGCACGATGATCGCGAACGCGGCGGCGGCACTGGCGCCGGAGCTGATGCCGATGATGTCGGGGCTGGCCAGGGGGTTGCGCAGCATCGTCTGGAAGGTCACGCCACCCAGACCGAAGCACAGCCCCGCGAGTACGGCCAGCGTCGCGCGGGGCAGCCGCAGCCGGCCCACGGTGAAACTCGCGCCGGGCACGTCCTGGCCGAAGACCACGCCGAGCACATCGGCGGGGGAGTAGTTGGTCTGCCCCACCATGAGGCTCACCAGGTAGCCGGCCACGATGAGCAGCGCGAGCACGGTGATCACGCTGCGGCGACGGATGCGGCGGCGCGCGCGGCTCTCGGCCACGGCCTCCGCCGTCGACCCGGGCAGCCCGGCCGAGGACAGGACGGTACTCACGACGCACCCGCCTGACGCGGTCGATCGAGGGAACGGGCATCCGCTGCAGAACCGGGCAGTCGACCGTGCGAGGTGATCACAGTTCACGCACCTTGCGGCGGCGCACGATGTAGATGAACACGGGGGCTCCGATGAGGGCGGTGAGGATGCCCACGTCGATCTCCGCGGGTCGGGCGATGACGCGGCCGATCACGTCGGCGCCGGTGAGCAGGGCCGCGCCGAGCACGGCGGAGAAGGGCAGCAGCCAGCGGTGGTCGACGCCCACGAGCAGCCGGCAGGCGTGCGGAACGACGAGCCCGACGAAGCCGATCGGCCCGGCAACGGCCGTGACCGCGCCACAGAGTACGACGGCGCCGATCGCCGCGGCGCCGCGCGCCACGGCTACCCGTTCGCCCAGGCCGGCAGCGAGGTCGTCGCCGAGCGCCAGCGCGTTGAGCGCCCGGGCGGAGAGGAAACTGAGCACGAAACCCACGATCAGGAACGGCGCCACGACCCGGATGTTCTCCATCGTCGCCCCGCCGACTCCGCCGATCTGCCAGGAGCGCACGCTGCCGGCGATGTCATTGCGGGGCAGCACCACGGCGGTGACGAACGAGGCCAGCGCCGCGGAGGTGGCCGCCCCGGCCAGCGCGAGCTTGAGCGGGGTGGAGCCGCCGCGGCCGAGCGAGCCGATCGTATAAACGAACAGGGCGGTGGCGCCGGCGCCCACGATGGCCACCCAGATCATCGAGGTGGCGCTGCTGAGCCCGAAATAAGCCATGCCGCTCACGACGGCGAGGGCCGCGCCCACGTTGACGCCCAGGATGCCCGGGTCAGCCAGCGGGTTGCGGGTCACCCCCTGCATCACCGCGCCCGACATGCCCAGGGCGGCCCCGGCGACGACGGCCAGCAGGGTGCGGGGGATGCGGGTGGCGACGGCGGCGCGGTCGAAGCTATCCCTGGCCCCGCCGAGTGCCGCCCAGATGTCGCCCCAGCCGACCTCGCGGGAGCCGATGGTGACCGATGCCAGCATCAGCAGGGTGAGCACGCCGAGCGCGGCGAGCAGCCACAACGACCGCAGCCGCTTCGGGCGTCGCACACGGGCGACGCTCGAAGCGGCTGATGAAACAGGGGAGAGAAGGGTCACTTCGCGTTGTCGGCCGCAGCGGCGAGCAGCGCCGCGTAGTCGTCGAGGATGTACGAGATCGACAGCGGGGTGGGGTTCGCGGCGGTGCCCATGGGGCCGTCGCCGGAGAGGTTGACGATGGACTTGTTGGCCACCGCGGGGATCTGCGAGAGCAGCGGGTCACCCTCGAGGGTGGCAACCAGGTCGGCGCCGCCGTAGGTGACGATCACGTCGACGTCGTTGAACGCATCCGCCTGCTCGGCGCTCTGCGTGAGCGAATACAGGTCGGTGGTGGCGGAGGCCTTGACGATGCTCGGCGCGCTAACCATGCCGAGGTCGTCGAAGAACATCGTGCGGGTGTCGTGCGTTGTGTAGAAGCTGACCTCGCTGAGGTCGGCCTCGTCGACGTGGGTGAGGAACATGACGGTCTTGCCCTCGAGCGACGGGTACTTCGCGGCGGTGTCGGCGATCTCGGTCTCGAGTTCGGCGATGAGGTCGTCGCCCTCGGCGACCATGCCCAGGCCGGCGGCGTTCTGCGAGATCATGTCACGCCAGGAGGTGCCCCAGGCGTTCTCCGGGTAGGCCACGACCGGCGCGATGGCGCTGAGGGTGTCGTAGTCCTCCTGGGTGAGGCCGGAGTAGGCGGCGAGGATCACGTCGGGGTTGGTGTCGGCCACGGCTTCGAAGTCGATGCCGTCGGTCTCGTCGAACAGCACGGGGGTCTCGGCGTCGAGCTCGTCGAGCTTGGCCTTCACCCAGGGCAGCATTCCGTCGTCGTCATCGTCGCCCCAGGTGGCGGCGGCCATGCCCACGGGCACGACGCCGAGCGCCAGCGGCACCTCTTGGTTGGCCCAGTTGACGGTGGCCACGCGCTCGGGCTTGGTCTCGATCACGGTCTCGCCGAAGGCGTGCTCGATGGTGATCGGGGTGAAATCGCCGGATGCGGCGGCGGAGTCGGTGTCGGCCGCAGGGGACGAGCAGGCGGCGAGTCCCAGGGTGAGAACGGCGGCGGCCGTGAGGGCTAGAAATGCGGATGCGCGGGGCATGGTTTTCCTCGTGATCGTGGTGCAGGGGGTCAGGGAGTGGACCGACGGCGCTGTGATGCCGCGCCCCTCCGCCGCGCGCAGGGGTCCAGCCCGGCGCATCCGTAAGGGTTGCCTAACCTTACCAGTGGGTTGTTGTCCGCGCGCAAGTCCGCGGGCACGGCAGAGCGGGGTGACTGAGCGCCACTGTGGGGGGAAATAGTGCGTTTGCTGGGACGGGATCGCACATCTGGTCCTAGAGAACGACCGTTGTCCTGATAATCGTTCGACGCGCACCCGCTGCGCGTACCCCACCCGCCGCGCTCTGCGCAACGGGGTTGCCCCTGTCGGTGCGGCTGCGTAGCGTTTAAGGATGAAAATCGGATACAAGCTGATCGCCGAGGCATTCGGACCCCAAGAACTCGTGCGCCAAGCCGTACGCGCCGAGCAGGCCGGCTTTGATTTTGTGGAGATGAGCGACCACTTCCACCCCTGGGTCGAGGCCCAGGGCCACTCGCCCTTCGTCTGGAACGTGCTCAGCGCCATCGCCGCGAAGACCACCACCCTGGAGCTCGCCACCGGGGTCACCTGCCCCAGCGTGCGCTACCACCCGGCGATCATCGCGCAGGCCGCGGCCACTCTCGCGCTGCTCTCCGACGGCCGTTTCACCCTCGGCGTCGGCTCGGGCGAGCGCCTGAACGAGCACATCGTGGGCCGCGGCTTCCCCGGCATCCACGAGAGGCATGCCACCTTCAACGAAGCGCTGGACATCATCCGTCTGCTCTGGCAGGGCGGCTATCAGAACTACGACGGTCGCTACCTCAAGCTCGAGGACGCCCGCATCTTCGACCTGCCTGACGTGCTGCCCACCATGGCCGTGGCGGTCAGCGGCCCGAAGTCCGTGGCGCTCGCCGCCGAGCACGGCGACGGGCTCTTCGCCACCGAGCCCAAGGCCGACCTGGTCACCGGCTACCGCGATGCCGGCGGCACCGGTCCGCTCTTCGCCGAGGCTCCGCTGGCCTGGGCGCCCACCGAAGACGCCGCTGTGAAAGCCGCGCACGCCACCAACTCGTGGGCGCTGGGCGGTTGGAAGGTGATGAGCGAGCTGCCGAACCCGGTGAACTTCGAGGCCGCAGCCGCCACGGTGCGTGAGAACGACATACGTGAGCAGTTCGCCTGCGGCCCGGACGTGGAGCGGCACCTCGAGGTGATCGGCCAGTTCACGGATGCCGGCTTCGACCACATCGCCCTCATGAACGCCGGCCCCGACCAAGACGGCTTCTTCGACTTCTTCGAGCAGGAGCTGCGGCCCCGGCTGCTCGACGGCGGTGCCCGATGAGCCCGGCGAAGGCAGTGCTCTTCGACATCGACGGCACCCTGGTCGACTCCAATTACCTGCACATCGATGCCTGGCAGCGCGCCTTCCAGACGCTCGACACCGACGTCGAGGCGTGGCGCATCCACCGGTCGATCGGCCAGGATGCCGGCCAACTGCTGTCGTCGCTGGTGGGGGAGCGGCCGGACGACTGGGTGAGCCGGGCGAAGGAGTTGCACGCCGCGAATTACCAGGAACTCGCGCCCCGGTTGCGCGTCTTCCCGCAGGCACGAGAGCTGCTGTCGGCCCTGGCCAAGCGGGGTGTCATCGTGGTGCTCGCCGCCTCGGCGCCCGAGGAGGAGCTGAACATCCTGCTCGATCTGCTCGATTCCGATGAGGCCATCCACGCGACCACCAACTCCGATGACGTGGCTGTGGCCAAGCCCGACCCCGACATCGTCAAGCTGGCCCTCGAGCGAGCTGGCGTCGAGCCCGCCGAGGCACTGTTCATCGGCGACTCGGTCTGGGATATCGAGGCCGCGGCTCGCGCCCGGGTGCGCTCGCTCGGAGTGCTGTCCGGCGGGATCGCCGGTGATCTGCTCACCGACGCGGGTGCCTGGAGTGTCTTCGGAGGCACCGACGAGATCCTCGACCGCCTCGAGGAGCTGGGCCTGAGCGCCTAACCCGGCTCCGTGCCTCGGCGGCCGGGCCAGCCCCTAGCCGGTCGAGCCAGCCCCTAGTCGGTCGAGCTTGTCGAGCTGTGGGGGCGCTTCGCGCCCGGGTGGTCGGCGGAAGCGCACTTCCTTAGGAGACCTCGTGAGCCGACCTGCGGACGCGGCTGCCTCGCCGGGTGTCGACAGGCTCGACCAGCGGTCTCGGTCGACGGGGCGAGCCGGCCGAACGCCTACTCCGCGATGAACGCCAGCATGTCCTCGTCGAACTCGTCCTGGTAGTCGCCGTACACACCGTGCGGGGCGCCCCCGTAGATCTTCAGGGTGCCGTGCTTCACCAGCTCAGCCGACTTCAGCGCGGCCGCGGCGATCGGCACGATCTGGTCGTCGTCGCCGTGCGCGATGAAGATCGGCACATCCAGCGCCTTGAGGTCCTCGGTGAAGTCGGTCTCCGAGAACGCCTTCACGCAGTCAAACGCCGCGGCGAGGTTCACCAGCATCCCCTGGCGCCAGAAGTCATCCTTCGCGCCTTGCGACACATTCGACCCGTCCCGGTTGGCGCCGAAGAACGCCTCGCTGAGGTCCTGGTAGAACTGCGAGCGGTCCTTGAGCACCCCGGCACGGATGCCGTCGAACGCCTCGATCGGAGTGCCCTCTGGGTTGCTGTCGGTCTTCACCATCAGCGGCGGAACGGCCCCGGCTGTGATGACCTTGGCCACCCGTCCCTTGCCGTGCTGGGCGGCGTAGCGCACCACCTCGCCGCCGCCGGTGGAGTGGCCGACGACCACGAGGTTGGTGAGGTCGAGCGACTCGACCAGCTCGGCAAGGTCCTTGGCGTAGGTGTCCATGTCATTGCCCGTGTAGGTCTTCGACGAGCGCCCGTGGCCGCGGCGGTCGTGCGCGATGGCGCGGTAGCCGGCATCCGCCAGCAGCTTGAGCTCGACCTGCCAGGCGTCCGACGACAGCGGCCAGCCGTGGCTGAGCAGCACGGGCTGGCCGGTGCCCTGTTCGGTGTAGTAGATCTCGGTTCCGTCTGAGGTGGTGAAGTAAGGCATTGTTCGTGTTCTCCTTAGGCAGTACGTGCGGTATCGGTCAGATGAACGTTGCTGAGGCGGTGAACTGCTGGCCCGCGTGGCTCCACGGGTCGGGTGAAACCACCGTACGTGGGAGTCCGCTGCTTCCACACCCCCTGAGTGTGAATGGATGCCGACGCGACGGGCAACATCCGGGAAAGCTGCCCTGTGACGCACGTTTATCGGGAGATAGTTCGCAAAATAGGACCGAATCCCGGATTCCGTCCTTCTCATCTCACTTTTTCCCACGAGACAGGCGCACCCAACCGTGACACCTGTCACGGCCAGCGATGACACCCAGGCACTTCCGGGCGCCACCCGGGATTGATTGGCTGGTCTCACACCGCCGCAGCGATCCCCGCCGCCCGGCCAACCGAGACGAGTCCCCATGAAGAAACCCCTGCGCATCGCGCTCACTACCCTCGGCGTGCTCGTGGCGATTCCGGTGCTGCTCGTGGCCACGACCGCCGTGGTCAACGCCGTCGCCACTGCCTCCGAAGCCTCCGCGATCACCGACTACGGGCAGCGGGTTCCCGTCGACGGCAAAGAGATGAACGTGGTGCAGAGCGGCGACGGCGACCAGACCGTCGTGCTGCTGCCCGGACTCGGCACCGCCGCTCCCGGACTCGACTTCCAGCCCCTGATCGACGAACTCGACGACACCTACCGGGTGGTGGCGGTCGAGCCGTTCGGCACCGGTCTCAGCGACCAAACCGACACCCCGCGCACCGCCGCGAACATCACCCGGGAGGTGCACGAGGCGCTGCAGTACCTCGACGTAGACCGGTACGTGCTGATGGGTCACTCCATCGCCGGCATCTACGCCCTCACCTACAGCGCCGCCTACGCGGACGAACTCGTCGCGTTCGTCGGCATCGACAGCAGCGTGCCCGACCAGCCCGGCGCCGGCGAGCCGATTCCGGCCGGCCTGATCTCGACGCTGAGCACCCTGGGCATCACCCGGGCCCTCACCTCCCTGGCGCCCGACCCCTACCTGGGTCTGCCCTACGACGAGCAGACCATCGCGCAGATGAAGCTGCTCAGCAGCAAGAATTCGGCGGCCCCGACACTCGTGAACGAGATGGACAACACCCCCGCCAACTTCGCCGTGGTCAGCGGGCAGACCTTCCCCGCCGACCTCCCGGTGCTGCTCTTCGTGCGCTCCAACGACACCGATGTGGACGGTTGGGTGGCCCTGCACGACAAGCAGGCCGCGAGCGTCGACACCGGCCAGGTGATCCCTCTCACCGGCGACCACTACCTCCACCACACCCTCTCGCCCGAGATCGCCCGCGACACCACGGACTTCCTCGCGACGCTGTCGATACGCTGAGACCATGACGCCCACCTCGCAGGCCGCGCCCACCGCCGACCTGCGCATGATGCGCCGCTCCACCGTGCTGACGCTCGGGGTCGTGGTGCTCGTCGGCGGCTTCGTGCAGCTTCTGTTGGGGGTCAACCTGCCCCCGACGCCGCGGATGATCCTGCTCTCGGCGCTCACACTGGCCGCCGTCGCCGCCGCGCTTGCCGCCATTCCGCTGCTACTCCGGGTGTCGGGCGAGGCCGCGCCCACGCATCCGCTCGTGCTCGCCCTGATCGGTGCCAGCGGCGTGGCGTGGCTGCTGGCGGTGCCGGCCCCGTTCGCGGGGTGGGGCTGGGCGTTCCTGTTCGCGTTGGCCGGCGGGGTGCTCAGCTGTCTGGTGCACGGATGGTGGAAAGTTGCGGTGGTGCTCGGCACCAACGCGGTCATCGTCGGCGGCGGTCTGATCGGCCTCCTCGCCTCCCCAGCCCGCGTCGCCTCGGCCGGCACCGACGACACGGCCGACCTCATCGTGCTCGGCACCCTCGCGCTGTTCACGCTGATGCCATTGAGCGCGGTCTGGGCGTTGCAGGTGGTGCTCCGGCTGGAGCAGGCCCGGCAGACCGCGGCCGAGCTCGCGGTGGCGAAGGAGCGACTCCGGTTCGCCACGGACCTGCACGACATCCAGGGCCACAACCTGCAGGTGATCGCCTTGAAGAGCGAGCTGGCCGAACGGCTGCTCACCGCACGTCCCGAGCAGGCCGCCCGCGAGATCGCCGACATTCGGGTGATCGCGCAAGCGGCCCTCGACGACACCCGCGCGGTCGTGAACGACTACCGCACGGTCACCGTGGCCGTGGAGGTGCGGAACGCCGCGGCGGTGCTGCGCTCCGCGGGCATCCGCTGCGAGGCCCGCATCGAAACGCCCGGCATGCCCACCGCGATGGGTGCCGTGTTCGCCGTCGCGATCCGGGAGGCGGCCACGAATGTGCTCCGGCACAGTCGGGCCACCGAGGCCACGATCGAGCTGGTGCTCGCGGATACGGAGGAGTACCGGTTGACGGTGAGCAACAACGCTGCCGGAGCCGTGCGGCCCGGCGGAACGGGCCTCTCTGGCCTTGCCCATCGCGTCGCCGGGCAACACGGCACGGTCGAGACCACCCGCACCGACGATATCTTCACGCTGGTGGTGCGGGTGCCCACGACGGATGCCGCCGCCCCCGACCCGGCGCAGGCCTGCACTCCTGACCACGGCATGCCCGCCGACGGCCGAGTCCCGGCCGCAGCACCGACCGGACGGGAGGCCGGCCGATGATCCGGGTGGTGATCGCCGATGACGAGGAACTCATCCGCGGAGCCCTCGTGGCGTTGCTCTCGCTCGAACCCGACCTCGAGGTCGTCGCCGACGTCGCCGACGGGGAGGCAGCGGTGGCGGCGGCGATCGCACACCGCCCCACCATCATGCTGCTCGACCTGGAAATGCCCCGGCTCGACGGCATCGATGCCGCCCACCGGCTGCTGCGCCTGGTGGACACGCAGGTCATCATCGTCACCCGGCATGCCCGGCCCGGTACCCTGAAACGCGCGCTCGCCGCCCGGGTGCGCGGCTTCGTGCCCAAGTCCACCCCGGCGTCGGAGTTGGCCACGATCATCCGTTCGGTTGCTGCTGGCGAGCGGTACATCGACGCGCGTCTGGCCACCGCGGCGCTCACCGAGGAGGAGAACCCGCTCACGCCCCGCGAGGTGGACGTGCTCCGGCTGGCCCGGGACGGCCTGGCCACCCGGCACATCGCCAAGCAGCTCGGCCTCGCGCACGGGACGGTGCGCAACCACATTTCCGCGGCCATGGCCAAGCTTGCCGCCGACTCGCGCACGGCGGCCGCGGCGGCCGCGTGGGAGCAGGGCTGGATCTAGCGATCCCCGTCGAACGCCGTCTTCCGGGCCGCGTGCACTAGGAGCACCAGGCCACTCACCGGCGTGGGGATCAGAGTGAGTAGAAGATCGTCACCACGGCGCCGATCATCAGCAATCCGAATGCGATCATCCCGATGAGGTCACCGGCCGCGAGGCGCATCCTCAGCCGCCGGCCCGGCTTGGCGACCCGCCGCGAACCGGCCGCGCTGGGCTTCACCCCGCGAGCGATCAGCCCGGCGGCATTCTCGGCAACCGCATCGGCACTGGCCGGCACTCTCGGCACCGACGGCAGTCGGTCATCTCGCCAGCGCTCCCACCGGCCGATCTTGTCGCTCAGAGCGGCCACCGCATCGTAGAGTCCCTGCCAAGCGAGAGGGTCGAGAGTGACCACGTCTCGGCTGCTCACGAAAAACAGCCAGTCGTCGATGATCTCGACATCGAACCCGTGCACACGGTCGATCAGGCGCGCCATCACATCCGGCGTGAAGAGGTACAGCGCATCCCGCTCGTACTCCTCGGGGCAATACAGGGTGAAGTGGTCGTCGAAGTCGCCCTCCAGGGAGAGCCGCTGCGCGCGATCGGGCAGCGCCGCCAGCGTGAATTGGTCGGCCGGGCCGTCCTGGGCGCGCAGCAGGATGTGCGGCAGGCGGGTGCTCAGCCTAACCGCGCAGAAACCGCCGAACCGGGCACCACCGGTGCCGGCCGCTCCAGCACGCAGCTCATAGTTGGCGAATTCGATCGAGCGCTGCGAGACGGGCCGCATCACCCGGGTGAGCCTGAGGACGCCGCGGTCCGCCCAGGGTTTCACATGCGTCACGATGACCGGCCCGGACTCGTAACTCAGGCCATTGTCGGCCGCGAACCGGGCGAGCCTGTAGTGCCTGCTCGGAGTGCCCCGACGCGTCGACAGGCGCCTGAAGGACCACGTGAACAGGATGCCGAGGCCGAGTATCCACACGCCGTTGAGTGCCATCGGCACGAGATCTCCGTCACCGTTGAGCCCGCCGACGTAAATTTCACGGATTGAGCCCAAGGCCATGAGGAGCGTCCCGAGGAGCGCCACACTGCTACCGAACAACATGGCCCCCCGCTGCACCCGGAGGTACCGGTTTCGCACCGTTGGATATCGAGCTGCGAACGGTCGGTAGAACTCCCGCACGTCCCGGCGCTTCACCCGCTCGGTGAGCGCTGCGGTCTGCAGGCTCGCCGTGCTGTACTCCGTATTTGCAACCGTCCACCCCACGTGTGCGCTGATCGCCGACAATCGGCTTCGTCTGAGCGTAACGCCCGGTCAGCGGATGCGCTCGCCGCGCCGCTCAAGTTCGTCGAGCACACGTTGAGGAGGACAAAGTGAGTTTAAGAGGACGAAATCGCGCGCAGGGTCCTTCTAAACTCACTTTTTCCTCGGAAACGTTTTGTGGGCGACGCCCGGGGCGCCGCGCACGCACCCGATGCGGATGCGCTCAGCGCGCCGCGAGTGTCGTGAGCAGCGCCGCCGGGAGCTCCGGCTCGGGCAGCGTCACCGCGAACAGGGTGCCGTTGGTGCGCTCCACAACGAGGCCGGGACCGCGGGCGACCACGATGGCAGACCGGCCGGGCATGATCCGGTAGCCCCAGCCGCCCCACTCCATCGGCGCAATGGTCTCGGCGCGCGCCGACACGATCTGGTCGAGCCGCAAGCGCCGCAACGGCAGCCCGAGCAGCGCCGACATCACCCGCAGTCCGCGTCGGTCCACGCTCACTCGCACCCGGCCGAAGACCAGGCACGACAGTGCCACCACCCCCACCGTCACCGCGCCGCCGGATCCCGGCCCACCGAGCGCCACACTGAGCACCGCGATACCCACCGTGAGCAGGCCCAGGATGCCGGCGCTCCAGAGCAGCAGCGGCACGTTCACGGTAGTGAACCAAGCGCCGGTCTCGCTCGCCCCCAGCGGTACCGACACGGGGGAGTACGCTTGCGGCTCAAACGGGCGCCGCGGCGACAGCAGGAAGGGAATCAACCCGAACGCGCCGGCCAGCACACCGAGCAGCGGCCAGCCGCCCGCGTCGGGTTCCGGCGATCCGGTCACCAGAACGAGCCCGGCCGTCACCAGCCAAATGCCCGTGCCCAGTCCGGCAGCACAACCCGCGACGAGCAGCAGCGTTCGACGGATGTCGGCGGTGCGGCGGGACAGCGCGGCCAGCCCGGCCAACGCGGCGAGCAGGGCGATGCCGCCGGTGATCGCCAGCATGAGTGCCTTCGGCGACGTGGACGTGACCTCGGTGCCGTTCCACTGCCGGGGCAATTCCTCCGGAAGTCGGTCGTACCACTGCAGCGCCGTCACTGTCACGGTGACAACCGGCAGCCACAGCAACCCTACCGCGAGCCTGTCGCGCCCGGTGGCACGCGGGTCGAGCGCCGGGGCCGCGTCGATGGTCGTCTGGTCTGGCATGGCTCAGCCTCTCGTTTGGATCAGGGTCAACACATCCGGCAGGGTCACGCCGAGCTTTCGGGCCTCCGCGAGCAGCGCGTCGGCCAGCTCGGCTAGGCGCACCGTGCCGGCGCCCGCATCCGCGCGCACCCAGGCGCCGCGGCCCTGACGCATCTCCAACAGACCGTCGTCCCTCAGTCGCTTATAGGCGCGCAGCACGGTGTGCATGTTGATGTCGAGGGCGCTGGCCAGTTCGCGGGCCGGCGGCAGCCGGGTGCCCGGCGGCAGTGAACCGTCGGCCACCGCCGCGCGGACCTGCACGGCCAATTGGTCGGCAAGGGACACCGACGACGCCTGGTCAACACGAAACAACATGTTTGTAATGTTACTAGAACAATGCCGCCTGCCACGGACGTGAGCGGCGCGCCGCCGGTGCCGGTTGCGCGCGAACAGCGCCCAGGCGCCGTGACTGCACCTGATGCCGGTGATGGCGCCCGCTGTAGCGGGCGCGATCGCCCGCACGAGGGGCAGCGACGGGGGAGGAGGCTCGTCCTCGCCGCCTCCGAGTCGAATCGACCTGACCAGGGGGCCCGCCGCGCACGACAACGATCAGCGTCGGCCAGGCTATGGGCTTCGGTCAGATCCCCGGAACGCGACGCCGGCACGCCAGCGGCTCAAGACAACGGGGGCTGCGGAGCCGGCGGCTCCTGCTCCGTGCGGAACCCGATCGCCTTGTGGCTGCCGTCGCAGAACGGCTTGAGCGAGGAGACCCCGCAACGGCAGAGCGCCACGGTCTTCCGTCGCGGCGGAATCACCTCGCCCGTGGGCGTGAGGATCTCGAACGGTCCGCGCACCAGCAACGGACCGTTCGGGTAGGCGGTGATGCTCACCGGCTCGGTCGCACCGGTGTCGGGGTACTCGTCCCACTGGTCGTCCCACCGGGTCGCCGGCTGGGCGTCGGGCTCGCTCATGCGGTCACCGCGGCATTCAGCGGCGCCCGCAGGGCCGAGGTGCCGGCCGTCCAGGCGTCGATCTGCTGCGCCCCGGCCAGGCCGTCCACATAGAGTCCGGCCGCGGCACCGAAGAAGACGTCCACGAGTAACTCGGGCTCGTCGGTGGCGAGGGACCCGGCCAGGTCGCGGGCGGCGATCTGCTCGTGCACCGCATCCGCTTCGACGTGCTCGTCGAAGTAGAAGGTGACGTCGGCGTCGTAGCCCAGCCGCCGGAACCCGTTGCCGTAGAGCCGGTTGGGCAGCGACGAGGTCATCTCGAAAGCGGCCAGGTGCCCGGCGATGGCGCCGCGGAGGCGCCGGTGGCTGCCGAACATGGTCATCATGTTGCTCGAGGCCAGCGTGATCGCCGGCACCACGTCCACATAGTGGCCGTTGGTTGCGTCCAGGCCCACGCCGCGCATGGTGCGGGCGAACAGCTCGGCGTGCATCCGGTCGAATCGTCCGCCGCCGTACTCGTCGGCCTGGATCTCCACGAGGGCCGCTTTGGCGTGGCGGCGCAGGCGCGGGATCGCCCAGGTGTGCGGGTCGGCCTCCTTGAGCTGGTAGATCGAGCGCAGGATAAGGAACTCCCGCGCCTGCTCGTCCGTGGCCTTTTTCGCCAGGTAACGAGAGACGCTCGGGCCGCTGTCGGATCCGGTCAACTCGAACAGTGCCGCGGCGACGTTCTCCACCCCGGGTTCGGGCAGGTCGGTAACGGATGCGCGTTCGCGCAGCGCCTGTTCAAACGGGGCTTCGATCGCGCCGCAGAGGGCGAGCACCTCGGGGTGCCATTCCCAGTCGTCGTCGATGCCGTGCAGGCCGCTGTAACGCAGCTCGTAGGCCAGGAACAGGGCGGTCTGCAGGTCGTCGTCCTGCACGATGTCGGCCGTGTCGGCCAGCGCGGCGGATGTGCGCTCACGCAAGGCCGCGGTGAGACCGGTGTCGGCGGCGGTGGGGGAGCCGTCGAGGAGCTCGAGCAGGGCGCCGCTGACCGGGCCTCGGGAAGTGGGGAGTCGCATGTGCGTTACCTCGCTAGTCGGCTGGCTGGGCGCGCCCGGGTGGCTGCGCCGCCAAGATGGCCGACTTTACACGCGGCCACCGACACTGGCGCCGCACCGCGCGCCGCGTGCCTGATTGTCTGGACGTCAGAGCGCTACCGACCGGCCATGGCCGCCTAAGCGCGCCGGAACGTCATCCGCCAGTTCGTCTCCCACGACAGCCCGGCATCGTTCGAGAACGCCTGCTGCCAGGTGGGCTCTCCTCCGGTCGCATCCCAGATGAAGCGCACACGGATGGGCACCCCGTGCAGCACGTCCTCGGCCAGGAAGGTGCCGATCCCGTCGGCGAACGCCCCGCGCACGGGCGTATCGAGAGCGGTCGGATTGCGGCCGTCGAGCCACCAGATCGACCACTCGGCATCCGCCGCCGAGTAGGAACGGAGGGCGGCGGCCCGAAAGTCACCCGCCGGATGCTGGAGGATGTTGTCTTCGAGGTTGCCGAACCCGCCCAGAATGGAGCGCGTGGAAGAGCGCCCGTCGAAGGTGGTCCAGGTGGCGGCGCTGCTGAAGATGCCGTCCAGCTTTTCGTGCCGAACCGTCCAGTCCCCGAGGATGAAGTCGAAGTCGGTTGGTGCCTGCTGCGGGTCGTTCGTCGACAAGGGACTCTCCAGTGGTTGAGGCGCGATGTGCCGGGCGGGTCATCGGCTTGCCGATCGAATGACGGCGCTCGGATGCCCCGGCCCTGACAACCTTCCCAGCTTCCGAGGTCGCCCCCAAGGCCACTTGGCGGCGAGATTGCCGGACCACCGCATCGGGTTAGCGACCGCTGCCTCGAACGGGCGACCATTGCGGCGGTCGTGCTTCCAGGCCTACTCAGTGCGCCCCGTGTGGCTGGATGCGCCCCCTATACCCTGAGTGTCAGCCTGTGGTGAGACAAATCATCGTTTCATCACGGGCCGGCTGAGGGCGGGGAAGAGGACATCCAAATGGAAATGTCAGAAGTCCAAACCCGGCTTACTCGGAAGCATCATTTCACGTCTGCTGAGCGCCTCGCGATTCTTGCGCAGTGGGAGCAGTACGCGTCGACGGGCGCGGAGATCGGCGCGAAGTCCGCGTTCTGTCGCCGAGTCGGCATCGACGTTAGGTCGCTGTCGCGGTGGAGTCAGGAGAAGCGGCAGGGCCTGCTGGTCGAGACGGAACAGCGGCAGACTAAGTACGTGTTGACGAAACAGGAACGGATCGAATTTCTGCGATTGCAGAAGGAAAACGCGATCCTCAAAGCCCAGTTGGAGCAGTCCGAGAGCGCGGTGGAAGTGTTGGGAAAAGCCTCAGAGCTCTTGTCCGCGCTGGCCAAGAGCTCACAAATCCGCACCCCGCCGCTGCCGGACGAGCCAGCGATCCCGGCCGCGTTTCGGAAGCCGAAACCCACCGAGTAGCGTTCGAAACAGTCGTCGACCTGACTGCGGTGGGGATGCCGGTGGTGCGGGCCTGCGCGTTGGTCGGCTACTCGCGGGCATCGTTCTATCGGCACCGCAGCCCCCGCGCCCGCCTGGCCGCGCCGATCCCGCAGAAGGACCGGCACCAGCCGGCCACGCTCTCCACTGCGGAGAGCGCGCAGATCCTGGCGCTGATCAACACCCCTGAGTATGAGGGCTTCTCGATCTGCCAAGCCTTTTACCGGGCCTGGGATGCGGGTGTTTACCTGGCGTCGAAGTCTTCCTGGTACCGCGTCGCCCGCGCGGCCGGGCAGGTCCACGAGCGCCGCCGGCAGGCTGAGGGGTCGCCGAAGAAGATCCCCGAGCTGGTCGCGACCGCCCCGTCACAGGTGTGGTCCTGGGACATCACCAAGCTCAAGACCACGATCCGGGGCCGCTACTTCCACCTCTACGTGATCATGGACATCTACTCCCGTCGCGTCGTGGGCTGGCGGCTGGAGGCCTACGAGGATGGTGACCTCGCCGAAGAACTGATCCAAGAAGCGGTCACCGCGAACCACGGCGTCGCGCCGAACTCTCTGCACTCGGATAACGGTGCTGCGATGGTGAGCACACCGGTGTCCTTACTGCTGGAGAAACTCGGCGTCGATAAGTCCTTCTCCCGGCCCAAAGTCTCCAACGACAACCCCTACAGCGAAGCGTTATTCAAGACCGCGAAATACGATCTCGCGTTCCCTGAGATCTTCGACACGACCGATGACGCCCGCGCCTACTTCGACTGGTTCTTCCACGAATACAACCAGAACCACCGCCACTCCGGCATCGCCTGGAACACCCCCAACGACGTTCACTACGGCCGCACCGACCGAGTGACCCGCCGCAGAAGCCAAGTCCTCAACACCGCATTCCGAACGCATCCAGAACGCTACGCCCAACACCCCAAGCCCCCGGCCCTACCGGGCCGGGTATGCATCAACGACCCCCGCCAAAAACCCAAACCCAACCTGTCTCAAACAGGTTGACAAATACCGTATAGCGGGCGCATCCAGCCACACGAGGCGCAGCGAAGCCCCGACGGATGTGCGGCGCCCCGCGGGCCGGCCGCCCCACCCGGGTTCAGTCGGTGCGAGACGCCGCCGACCGAATGGCCTCGGCGAGGTCGCCCGCCCGGCTCCACATCGGCCAGTGGCCCGTCGGCAGGTCGATGACGTCGAGGTGCTCGAGGTTCGCGATCTCGGCGAACATGGGATGGCCCGCCCGGGCCAGCTCCAGCATCTGCGCGCTCGGGATCGAGCAGCAGATCAGAGTGGTCGGCACTGTGCGCCGGGCGTCGTTCGTGAGCTCGACGGGCTGACGAAGCACGCGGCCGGGCTCAGGAACCGCCCGGGCCCGGAAGCGCTCGAGGACCTCTGCGCTCAGCCCGTCGAGGCTCGCCTGCTGGGCGAGCACGTCAAAGGGAGGCAGCGGAAGCTCCTCCATTTCCTCGGGGAGGTCGGGGGCGAAGACGCTTCCCGGGGCCACAGGTCCGGAGTCGACCCACACCACTCGCCGCACAAGCTCGGGGTGCCGGTCTAGCACGAGGCTGACGGGGGCGTTCGCCCCGCTGTGGGCAACGAGGATCGCGGGCTGATCATCGGAGACCCCGAGTCGCGCGAGCAGGTCCAGGATCGCTGCGGCTTGGTCGTCGAGGGTCTTCGTCGCCCGAGCGGGATCGTCCCCGTCGAGGCCGGGCAGTGTCATCGCGAGTGCTCGAGTGCGGTCGGTTTTCACGTGGTCAAGGACCTCATCCCACGCCCACGCGCCAGCCAGTGGCCGGCGAGGAGAACGATGGTGGGACTGCTCGTTGTAGGTGTCATGTCTCTACCTTTGTAGGCGCTACCGGCAGGTGTATGTCACTATTTATGTCATGAATTTACTGCGGACCGAACGGTGAAGCGAACAGAGCGACTCCATGCGTTGTCCGAGATGCTACGCCGCAACGGCTCACGGGGGTGCTCGGCCGAGAGGCTGGCGAGAGAGTTCGACATATCCGTGCGCACGGTCAAGAGAGACCTCGCCGCGCTGGAGAGCAGCGGCGCGCCGCTCTGGTCCCGTCCAGGTCCAGGCGGCGGCTACGGACTGGCCGTCGGCGCATCCCTGCCGCCGGTCAGCCTGTCCTCAGCCCAGGCCGTGGCGCTCCTGGCGGCCGTGTCTGCGGCGCCGGATGCCCCCTACGCCGATCTGGCCGCGGCCGGCATCCAGAAGATCCTGGACGTGCTCGACCCCCGAACCCGAGCACGAGCCGACGAGTTGGCCGGCCGGGTGTGGGTCAACCGGCCTCCCTCCTCGTCGCGCGCGATCAGGTCGGCACTGGAGGAGGCGATGGCCGAGCAGCGAGTGCTCCGTCTTCGCTACACAGCGGGAGACGGGACCACCACCCTGCGTGACGTGGAACCCGTGCTCTTCGCCTCAACGAACGGCCAGTGGTACCTGGTCGGGTGGTGCCGACTGCGCACCGCAATGCGCTGGTTCACCGTGTCGCGCATCGAGCGGGCCAGCGTCACCACGGCGGCCTGTAGCGGCCACACCATTCAAGAAGTTGGAGAGCCCCCGGCCAATGCCAGACCGGTGCATGCGCGCGGAGAGTGAAGTGGGGGCCGGGCGTCCAGGTCAGCCCTGATCTGCCGGCAGAAGAGTGGGCAGGATTGTCGCGTACCGGACCAGGAACGCGCGCTCGTCGAGCTTTTTGCGGCGGAGCCACCCGGTGACCTCGTTGTTGTGTTTGCTCGCGTTGCAGGACGGGCAGGCGGGCACCACGTTCTCGAGGGTGTACCGGCCACCGCGGGAGATCGGCATGATGCAGTCCCGCTGCAGGGCTGGGCTCTCGACGTGGCAATAGGCGCATCCTCCCCAGGCGGCGAGGAGGTCGGCCCACTCCGAGGAGGTGAGGTCGTTGTCGACGCGGGCGAGCCGCCCCTTCCGTCGCTTCGCGTAGCGCGCACGTGCGGCGGGTGAAGCAGCGGAGAACTTGCGGCGAGGGGGCACGGCTCAACGGTACTCCGGCCGCGCGCCACCACCATGCGGATGCCGTCGCCTGCGAGCGACGGGCGTCAGTGCCGGGAGTAGTCGGACAGCTCCGGGCCCGGCCGCAGCACGGCGTTGACGATTGCCCGAATGGCGAACTCGCTGGCCTCGGCCAGCTCGATCTCCTTCGGATGCAGCAGCCACTGCAGCTGCAGTCCGTCCATCACGGCGAGGATGCTCGCCGAGGCGGCGTCGATCGTCGACGGCTCCGCGACGCCCTCCTGCGCGCACAACACGCGGAACGCCTCCGCGACCTCGCCTCTCAGCGTCGAGTACCGGCCCTCGAAAAACGAGCGTGCCGGGTGATCATCGGTGACGGACTCAGCGGATAGCACCGTGTACACCTGCACGATACCGGCCCGGCGCGAGTTCGCGACAGCGGTGCGCACCAAATGCAGGAAGAGCTCCGGCCCATCCGGGATGTGCTGTTCGTCCAGGTCGGCGACGTCGGTCTGGTCGCGGTAGGCGAGCATCTCGAGCAGCAGATTCTGCTTGGACCCGAAGTGGTGCAGCACCCCGGCGTGGGTGATGTCCACCTGCTCGGCGATGTCGGCGAGGGTGCCGTTCGCGTAGCCGCGATTGCCGAAGATGTCGATTGCGGCGTCGAGAATCTCGGTGCGTTTGCGCTGGGTGGCAGGTCTGGGGCGGGGGGTATGGCCCGTGTTTTCGTTGGTCACGGCACTCCCTTCGACGGTGAATTTGTTGTGTGAAACCACACACTTGTCATGTTACTGACTTGTTGGTAACGTCTGTCCTAATTACTTACTTACCAGCAAGTAAGTTAACTCGGAATGGGCACCATGGCGGTGCATCATCAAAGGAGAAGCAATGAGGCTTAAATCCACATTCATCGGGATCGGCATGGTGGCGGCTCTGGCCCTCACCGGCTGCAGCGCGAACACGGGCAATACGTCCCAGCCCGAGTCCGGAGCGGCACTGACCATCGCGAAGCCGGACGGCGCCATCCCCACGGAGTCGAACAACCCCTGGGTTGGTGATTCCTCGGCGAACAAGCTCGGCTACAAGAACGTGATCTTCGAGCCCCTCGCCATGGTGAACGCCGTCGGCGAGAACGAGACCACTCCCTGGCTGGCCGAGAAGGTCGTGTGGAACGACGACTACACGCAGCTCACGGTCACCCCGCGAACCGGCGTCACCTGGAACGACGGCGAGGACTTCACCGCCGACGACATCGTGTTCTCCTTCAACCTCATCCGCAACACCCCCGCGCTCGACACGGGCAACCTGCAGCTGACCGACATCGTGAAGGACGGCGAGAACGTCGTGCTCACCTTCGCCGAGTCGAAGTTCGTCAAACAGGCCCAGGTGCTGCACATCCCCATGGTCCCCGAGCACATCTGGGCCGACATCGCCGACCCCACCACCGAGACCAACCCCAACCCCGTGGGCACCGGCCCGTACACCCTGGAGAGCTTCAGCAGCCAGTCGGTCACCATGACGGCCCGCGACGACTACTGGGGCGGCGACCTGGCCGTCCCCACCCTGTACTACGTCTCCTACAACGACAACACCGCGCTCACCACGGCCCTCGCCAACGGCGACGCCGACTGGGCGCAGGCCTTCATCCCCAACGTGCAGAGCGCCTTCGTCGACAAGGATTCCGAGCACAACGTGTTCTGGGCCGCCAACGTGCTGGCCCCCGACGTGCTCTTCCTCAACCACCAGCAGAAGCCGTTCAACAACGTCGCCTTCCGCCAGGCGGTCAACATCGTGCTCGACCGTGCGGCGCACACCGAGATCGCCCGCGAGAAGGCCGGCCCCGAACTGTCGTCGGTGACCGGCATGCCCACTCCCGTCGGTGACAAGTACATCGCTCCCGAGTACGAGGGCGAGGAGTTCTCCATCGACGTCGACGGTGCTCGGGCGATCCTCGAAGACGCCGGCTACACCTGGGCCAAAGACGCCCTGATCGACCCCGACGGCGAACCCGTCTCGTTCACCCTCGAGGTGCCGCAGGGCTGGAACGACTACGTCACCGGCATCAGCCTCATCGCCGACCAGGTGACCAAGACCCTCGGCGCCGACGCCAAGGTGAACACCCCCGACGCCGACACCTGGTGGGCCAACAAGCGCTCCGGCAACTTCGACGCCATCATGCACTGGACCGACAGTGGCACCACCCCGTACGACCTCTACTCCGACAGCATGGACGGCCGCTGGCTGCTCACGGGCGAGAACGTGGACTTCAACTACGGCCGCTACGAGAACCCCCGGGCCACCGAACTGCTGAACACCTACGCCACCGCGGCCACCGATGAGGAGCGCACCGCGGCGCTCGACGAGATCCAGACCATCTTCGTCGAAGACGTCCCGGTGATCCCGGTGGGCACCCACCCGGTGCTGGGGGAGTACAACACCCGCAACTACGTGGGTTGGCCGAGCGAAGACGACCAGTACGCCACCGCTGACCCCGTGCAGGTCACCGTGCCGCTGATCCTCACCAAACTGACACCGGCCAAGTAGCTCGAATCGACGACGGGGCGGATGCACGCGCATCCGCCCCTGAATCGCCGACCTTCACGAAAGCGACGACCCCCATGTCAGACCCCCTGCTCACCGTGCGCGATTTCTCGATCGAGTACGACGTCGACCCGCCCGTCAAGGCGGTCAAGAACATCACCCTCGAACTGCACCGCGGTGAGATCCTTGGCCTCGCCGGCGAGAGCGGATGCGGCAAGACCACCCTCGCCTACGGCCTCCAGCGCCTGCTGCGGGCACCAGCCGTCATCACCGGGGGCAGCGTCACCTTCCACGACGCCTCCGGGGTCGACATCGACATCAACGCCCTCGACGTCGAGGAAATGCGCCGATTCCGCTGGGACAAGATCTCCATGGTGTTCCAGGGCGCGATGAACGCCCTCAACCCCGTCACCACCATCGGCGCCCAGCTCGACGACGTCTTCCGGGTGCACCGACCCGACCTCAGCCGGCGGGAGCGCCGCGCCGCCTGCGAGCAGCTGTTGGAGCTCGTCGCCGTCGGCCGGGATCGCATCCGCTCCTACCCGCACGAGCTCTCCGGCGGCATGCGCCAACGCGTGATGATCGCCATGGCACTGGCCCTCCGCCCGCAGCTGATGGTGATGGACGAACCGACCACGGCCCTGGACGTGCTGGTGCAACGCGAGATCCTGCGCCAGATCTCCCAGCTCCGGCACGAATTCGGGTTCTCGGTGATCTTCATCACCCACGACCTGCCGTTGCTCCTGGAGATCAGCGACCGGATCGCCGTGATGCGGGAGGGCGAGATCATCGAGCTGGCCCCGGCGCGCGAGCTCTGGGAACACCCGCAACACGAGTACACCAAGACGCTGCTGGCGTCGTTTCCCCGCCTCACCGGCGAGAGGGGAGTGCTGGTTAGATGACCACGCTCGAGTTTGTGAACGTGTCCAAACGCTACCGGGTGCGCGGGGCCTCCTCGATGCTCGCTCTCGACGACGTGAGCTTCACCCTGCACGACCGCGAGACCATCGCCCTGGTCGGCCAGTCCGGCAGCGGCAAGTCCACCATCGCCAAGATCCTCACCCAGCTGGAGACCCCCACCAGCGGGCAGGTTCTGCTGAACGGCCAGCCCATCCCGCGCCACGGCAAGGGGCTCCGCCGCTACCGGCAGACCCTGCGGATGATCTTCCAAGACCCGTTCGCGTCGCTGAACCCGTACCACTCCATCCGGTACCACCTCGAGCGTCCCCTGCAGCTCGACAACGTCGTGCCCAAGGCCCAGATCGAGGCCGAGGTACGGCGCCTCCTGGAACGGGTGCGCCTGGACCCGGGTGCGGTCATCGACCGGCGCCCGCACGAACTCTCCGGCGGACAACGCCAACGCGTCGCCATCGCCCGCGCCCTGGCCTCCCGGCCGGCGCTGCTCGTCGCCGATGAGCCGGTGTCGATGCTCGACGTCTCGATTCGCCTCGGCGTGCTCAACCTGCTCGCGGACCTGCAGCGCGAAGAAGGACTGGGCGTGCTCTACATCACCCACGACCTCGCCACCGCCAGGCACTTCAGCGACCAGATCATGGTGCTGCACCACGGCCGTGTGGTCGAACACGGCCCCGCCGACGACGTGATCCTCAACCCGCAACACGAATACACCCGAGAGCTGCGCAGCGCCTCGCCCGACCCGGAGAAGCACTTCGCGGCCGCAGCCAGCCGCCCCGAGGGAGGTGTCGCATGAAGATCCCCGTGCGTTTCATCGCCAGCCGCACCGCGTTCTACCTGTTCACGGCGTTCGCGGCGATCACCATCAACTTCTTCCTGCCGCGCATGATGGCGGGAGACCCCGTCACCGCGTACATGCAACGGAACGCCGGCCAGATCAGCCCCGAGGCCGAACGCTCCCTGCGCATCCTCTTCGGCCTCGACGACAACAGCTCGGTCTGGGACCAGTACACGAGTTACTGGGGGCTCCTGTTCAGCGGTGACCTCGGGCGCTCCTTCTCCAACGGGCTCGCCCCGGTCGGTGAGGTCATCTCCTCGGCCCTGCCGTGGACCCTTGGCCTGGTCGGCATCGCCACCATCGTGTCGTTTATGCTCGGCACGGCCACGGGTGCCCTGATCGGATGGCGTCGCGGAAGCAAAGCGGATGTGATCGTGCCGATCTCCACCTTCTTCAGCACCGTGCCCTACTTCTGGCTCGGGCTCATCGCCATCGCCGTCTTCTCGTCCACTTTGGGCTGGTTCCCCGCCTCGCACGCCTACGACAAGGGCGCCTCGCCCGAGCTCACCGCCGACTTCATCGGCCAGGTGATCGCCCACGGCGCGCTGCCCGCGATCACGATCGTGATCGCGTCGCTCGGCGGCTGGATCCTGGGCATGCGCAACATGATGCTCACAGTGCTCGACGAGGACTACATCACCGTGGCGCAGGCCAAGGGCATGCCCAACCGGCGGGTGCTCTGGAACTACGCCGCCCGGAACGCCATGCTGCCGCAGCTGTCCAGCTTCGCGCTGTCGATCGGTTTCATCGTGGGCGGCACCATCGTGATGGAGATGGTGTTCTCCTACCCCGGGATCGGCAAGCTTCTGCTGGATGCCACCAACGCCAAGGACTACCCGCTCATGCAGGGTGTCTTCCTCATCATCACGATGGCGGTGCTGTGTGCGAACATCCTTGCCGACGTCGCCTACGCCATCCTCGATCCCCGCACACGCCAGACGGAGGCCTGAGATGACTATCCCGACAATCCCCACCGGCCCGGCCAGTCTCGGCGCCCCCGAGACCTCCACCATGCGCGCCCCGGTGTCCCGCCAGGTGCCGCAGAAGAAGACCTTCTGGTCGCAGCTGCTGATGTCTTTCGCGATGTTCCGCAACCCCAAGTCGCTCACCGGCATCGTCATCCTCGGCGTCTTCGTCGTCGTGGCCCTCCTCGGCGACGTCATCGCGCCGTATGGCGCGCTCGAGAAGGACTTCACGGCGCTTCGGCAGGCGCCGTCGTTCACCCATCTGCTGGGCACCACCCACATGGGCGAAGACATCCTCAGCCAGCTCATCTACGGCACCCGTGGGGTGCTCATCGTCGGGTTCCTGGCCGGCATCATCGGCACCGCCATAGCCGTGCTGATGGGCGTCGTCGCCGGGTATACCCGGGGTTGGCGCAGCGAATCGCTGTCCGCGATCACGAACGTGTTCCTCGTCATCCCCGGGCTGCCGCTGATCATCATCGTCGCCTCCCAGTTCGAGAACCCGCCGCTGATCCTCATCGCCGCGGTGCTGGCCGCCACCGGATGGGCCTGGGGAGCGCGGGTGCTGCGCGCGCAGACCATGTCGCTGCGCAACCGCGACTTCATCCAGGCCGCCAGGGCCAACGGTGAACCGCTGCACCGCATCATCCTGGTGGAGATGCTGCCCAACCTCATGGCGATCATCGCGTCGAGCTTCGTCGGTACCGTCACCGCGGCCGTGCTGGGCCTGACCACGCTGGCCTTCATCGGGGTGATCCCCATCTCCAACCTCAACTGGGGAACGATCCTGTTCTGGGCTCAGCAGAATGGCGCCTTCCCCGATTTCTGGTGGTGGTACATCCCGGCCGGGCTGTGCATCGCCATCCTCGGCGTGGCTCTGTCGCTGATCAACTTCGGCATCGACGAGTACGTCAACCCCCGCCTGCGCTCGGCCGGCGAGCGCGCCCGCGCCATGAAGAAGAAGGGTCTCGACGTCAATGACGCGATGACCGTCGTGCGCACCCCCACACTTGAGACTGCACCCCAGAAGAAGGCACCCCAGACACCATGACGATTTCCCCGACACTCACCGACACCCTGCCCTACCAGGATGCGTCCCGCCCGGTTCCCGAGCGAGTCGCCGACCTGCTCGGCAGGCTGTCCCTCGAGGAGAAGATCGGGCAGATGCTGCAGCTCGACGCCCGGGAAGAGCTCGACGACCACGTGCTGCAGAAGCACGCCGGCTCGGTTTTGCACACCTCACCCGAACTGATCCGGCGTGCGAACGACCTCACCGCCCAGACCCGCTGGCGCATTCCGCTGCTCATCGCCGAAGACGCCATCCACGGTCACTCATTCCACGAGGGCGCGACCATCTACCCGACCCAGCTCGGCATGGCCGCGTCCTGGGATACCGCCCTGGTGGAGCGGGTCGCCCGCGCTACCGCCGTCGAGGTGGCGGCCACCGGGATCCACTGGACCTTCTCACCCGTGCTCTGCATCGCCCGCGACCTGCGCTGGGGCCGGGTGAACGAGACCTTCGGCGAAGACCCGTTCCTCATCGGCGAACTCGCCTCGGCCATGGTGCGCGGCTACCAGGGCGACGGCCTGGCCGACCCCACGGCCATTCTCGCCACCGCCAAGCACTTCGCCGGCTACTCCGAGACGCAGGGCGGCCGTGACGCCACCGAAGCCGACATCTCCCGTCGCAAGCTGCGCTCCTGGTTCCTGCCGCCGTTCGAACGGGTGGCCAAGGAGGGCTGCCGCTCGTTCATGCTCGGCTACCAGAGCATGGACGGCGTTCCCATCACCGTGAACGACTGGCTACTCAGTGAGGTGCTGCGCGGCGAGTGGGGTTACACCGGCACCCTCATCACGGACTGGGACAACGTGGGCCGCATGGTGTGGGAACAGAAGGTGCAGCCCGATTACACCCACGCGGCGGCCGCGGCCGTGCGGGCCGGCAACGACATGATCATGACCACCCCCAAGTTCTACGAGGGCGCCCAAGCCGCCGTTGAACAGGGGCTTCTGGCGGCGGATGCCTTCGACGCCGCCGTGAGCCGCATCCTCACCCTCAAGTTCGAGCTCGGCCTGTTCGAGAACCCGCGCGGGCCCCAGGCCGACCTGACCGGCGTCGTGGGCACCGCCGAGCACGCCGAGCTGAACCTCGAGATGGCCCGCCGCTCGATCGTGCTGCTCGAGAACGACGGGCTGCTGCCGCTGTCTGCGGCCACCCGCACCCGGATCGCCGTGGTGGGGCCGCTGGCCGACGACGCCCAGACCCAACTGGGCGACTGGGCCGGCGGCTCCGGCCAGGTGGGTTGGCTCGACGGGCAGCCCCGCGAGATGATCACCACGGTGCTCGACGGCATCCGTGGGATCGCCCCCGACACCTTCACGGTCACCCACGCGCGCGGCGCCGACATCCTCACCCTCGAGGCGGCCGGGGGCACCTTCCCCGACGGGCAGCCCCTCCC
Source organism: Cryobacterium sp. PAMC25264 (assembly GCF_019443325.1). Lineage (NCBI taxonomy): Bacteria > Bacillati > Actinomycetota > Actinomycetes > Micrococcales > Microbacteriaceae > Cryobacterium > Cryobacterium sp. PAMC25264. The sequence goes on along the minus strand of NZ_CP080383.1, from coordinate 2,367,020 downwards.
GCCGCATGTGGTGCCGTGCGAGCCCGACCAGGCGCTGATCGACGAGGGCGTGGCCGCGGCCCGAGACGCGGATGTCGTGGTGGCCGTGGTCGGCGACCGGATCGAACTCGTCGGCGAGGGCCGCTCCACGGCCACACTCGAGCTCATCGGCGGGCAGATCGCCCTGCTCGACGCCCTGATCGCCACGGGGACACCCGTCGTGGTGGTGCTGCTGGCCTCCAAGCCACTGGTGCTGCCGGCATCCGTTCAGCACGCCGCCGCCGTGCTGTGGACGGCGAACCCGGGTATGCAGGGCGGCCGCGCGCTCGCCGAGATCCTCGTGGGCGCTGTCGAGCCCTCCGGCCGGCTGCCCCTCTCGTTCGCCCGCCACGTGGGCCAGCAGCCCACCTATTACAACCAGCTGCGCGGCCAGCACGGCGACCGTTACGCCGACCTCACCCAGTCGCCCGCCTGGGCCTTCGGCGAGGGCCGCAGCTACAGCACGGTGCAGTACGCCGACCTGGAGCTCGAGCACACGTCGCTGACCACGGCCGACACGATCGTGGCGCACGTGACGGTGCAGAACACCGGCACCCGCCCGGTGCTGGAGACCGTGCAGGTCTACGTGCGGGATGTCGTGACGTCGGTGAGTTGGACCGACAAGGAGCTCAAGGCCTACCGCCAGGTGTCGGTGGCGCCGGGGGAGAGCGTGCGGGTGCGACTCGACCTGCCCGTGGCCGACTGCAGCATCGTGGATGCAGCGGGCAACCGTGTGGTGGAACCGGGGGAGTTCACCCTCCTGGTCGGCCCGTCGTCCCGCGACGGCGTCTTGCTCGGGGCCGCGTTCACGGTGGCCGAGGAGTAACCCGGGTCAGAGCGTTAGGGGGACATAGTTCGGTTAAGAGGAGGGAAGCGGCCAAAAGTATCCTCCCAACCGAACTATGTCCTCATAATCGTGCGCCGCCCATCCGCTGCCGACCGGCCCGAACGGATGCGTTACTTCGGCGCGGCCCCGATCGACCAGATCCGGGTGGGCGGGGTGCCGTTTACGGCGTAGTCGCCCACGATGCGCGCCTTGAACACCCACGGGTTGTGACTGGCCGCGGTGCGGGCGTTGCGCCAGTGCCGGTCGAGGTTCTTCGACGTCGACACCCCCGAGGCGGCCAGCGCATCGAAGATGTCGGAGGTGGCTCGGGTCGCCAGTGCCACCAGCACGACCTGGGCTTGCGCGGTTGCGAGCTCGGCCAGGTCGTTGAGGCGTTCCTCCTCGACCAGATCATCCAGGAGCGCACCCTCATAGGCCCCCTGCAACGCCCAGGCCGCCTTCTCCACGATCGCCTCGGCGGCGAAAGCCTGCGCGGATACCTCGCCCACCACCTGCAGAATCTGCGGGTCGGTGGCGAAGGATTGCGAGTTGCCGTGCGAGAAGATGCGGGTGCGGGCCTTCACCTCGGCGGCGATCTCCACCTCGGCGGCCTTGATCGTGCCGGCCAGCACCGCCAGCAGCACCGCCTGATAGAACGCGGTCTGGTACCTGAACCGGGTGTCGAAGTCGATCACGTTCTCCTCTGCCACCACGGCATCCACGAAGGTGCTGGTGCCGCTGCCGGTGGTGCGCTGGCCGAAGCCGTCCCAATCGTCGCTGTGTGTGACGCCGGGCTGGTGCGCGTTCACCACGGCGATCACGTTCTTCCCGGTGTCACCCACCTGAGCGAAGGTGTCGATCCAGTCCGCGAAGATGCTGCCGGTGGAGTAGTACTTCGTTCCGTTCACGACCAGCTCGCCGGGCTTGCCGCCCACCTTCGGGCGTACCCGGGTGATGACGTCGCCGATGGTGACGGCGCCCACCTCGGTCCAGGAGTTGCCCACGATCTCGCCGGTCACAAACCGGGCCAGCCACCGGTCTCTCTGGGGCCCGGAGGCCACGAGCCGGTCCTCGACGAACGCGAAATGCCCGCGCAGCGCCTGCGGAATGTTCGAGTCCGCCGCGGCGAGTTCCGTCAGCAGCCGAAACAACTGCGGCAGGCTCGCGCCCAGGCCGCCGTCGGCGACGGGCACGCGCAGCGCCCCGAACCCCGCCGCCGTGAGCTCCCTGATCTGCTTGTCGGGCAATTGGTGGTCTTGCTCCCGAGCGGATGCGCCGGCGGCGATCCGGGCGAAGATGGGGCGAAATCGCAGGGCCAAGCTGGCGTAATCGACGGCGGCAACGGGGGAGGAGGTGAGCGTGGTCATGGGAAGGACACTAGGTGAGCGGCCCCGCTGCGCGCTCGGAGATGACGGTTCGTGTCTGGCCTGGCTAGCTCGCCTTCCGCCGTCTCCGGAGTGCCGCGGGCGCCGCGGAGGGCAGCAGCTCGGCCAGCAGCGGCATCGACTCGAAGCGTCCGCGCTCGACGTGGGCCGCCGTGAGGAGTTCGGCGACGTCGGCCTGCCCGGCGACGATGGCGTCGACGATCTCCCGGTGTTCGACCCACATGGCCGTGGTGTCGCGCTGAGGGGTGAGCCGGAAGAGCCAGCGAACGCGCCCGCTCATGAGTTTGGTCACGCGCTGCAGCAGGGCGTGATCGGCGAGGGTGATGATCTCCTCGTGCAGGTCGGAATTGCGGGTTGAGGGTGGAGCGCCCTCGTCGAGAGCGTCCAGCGCCGTGACCGGGGTGATGGCGCCACGGGCGGTGCGGAGGGCGGCCAGCATCGGTCCGACATCGGCGCCCTCGGCGGCCCGTCGTGCGGCGAAGGCCGACGCCATCGGTTCGAGTTGACGGCGCAGATCGAACAGCTCCACGGCGTCAGTGAGCGTGAGCGCGTGCACGACAGCTCCGCGCCGCGGTTGGGTGCTGATGAACCCCTCGGATTCGAGGATCGGCAGGGCCTCACGCACGGGAATGCGCGACACCTGGAGGCGCTCGGCGATCTCGCGCTCGTTGAGCTTGGACCCCATCGTCAGCTCGCCCGTGATGATCTGCTCACGCAGCACGTTGGCGATGCGCGCTGGGGTCTGTTCGAGGCTCATGGTCACCATTCTGGCACGTCCGCAACGTCGTATTTGGAATACCAAACATGGTGTTTGAGGCAACTCAAACTGAATTAAGGGTGATTTGGTATGCGAAAGTGACGCTGACGTAAGAAGTATGTGACGAGCGTGTTACACCAGCCCATACCGGGCAGAGCGTCACCTAGCGTCGGTGACGTGCTCCTATTCATCGCCCGCCGATTGGCCCTCGCCGTCGCCACAGTGCTCGCCGTGGTGACCATCGCCTTCGTGCTCGGCCGTGCCACCGGCGAACCCGGTGCACTGCTCCTGCCCGACAACGCGACCCAGGCCGATGTCGCGGCGCTCAATTCCTCGCTCGGCTTCGACCGCCCCCTCCTCGTGCAGTACCTCGACACTCTCGTCGGCCTCGTCACCGGCGACTTCGGTGATTCCTACCGCCTGCGCGAATCCGCCCTCGGTCTCGTTCTCCAGCGCGTGCCCGCCACCATCGAACTCGCGTTCTGGGCCTTCCTGATCGGCCTCGCCCTCGCGGTCGCCCTGGCCCTGACCATCCAGCTCACCGGAAGCCGGGTATTGCGGGCGATCGTCGGTTGGGCCGGAGCGCTCCGCCAATCGGTGCCCGACTTCTTCTTCGCCCTTCTGCTGGTGCTGGTGTTCTCGGTTCTGCTCGGCGCCCTCCCGTCGCTGGGTCGCACCAGCTACGCCAGCCTGGTGCTCCCAGTGATCACCCTGGCCACCGGCCAGTTCGTGATGTACCTGCGCCTGCTGGATGCCGCGCTCAGCGAGCAAGCCGGGCAGGACTACGTGCGCACCGCCATCGCCCAGGGCCAACGCCGCTCCACAGTGTTGTTCACCCGGATGCTGCCCAACGCGATCGTGCCGGTGCTCGGCATGGCCGGCCTCAACCTCGGCGGTCTGCTCGGCGGCACCGTGGTCGTCGAGGTCGTCTTCGCCTGGCCCGGACTCGGCAAGTTGCTCACGGACGCGGTGAGCCAGCGTGACTTCCCGATCGTGCAGGCGGGCCTGGTCTTCGTGGCCCTTGCCTTCGTGATCGTCAACACCGCGGTCGACGTGCTCGTGCGCCGCATCGACACCCGGACGGCGGCCGCATGACCACCTCACTCACCCTGGCCACCGCCCCCGTGGTGCGACGGTGGCGGCCACGCCCCGGCGCCATCGTCGGCGCGCTGATGCTCGGCACGGTGCTGCTGCTGACCGCCATCGTGCCGCTGCTGCCCGGCTTCGACCCGATGGGCCAGGACCTGCGCGCGGCCCTGCTGCCGCCCTTTGCCGACCCGGCGCATCCGCTCGGCACCGACGCGCTCGGCCGTGACCTGCTCAGCCGCCTCGCGCTCGCCTCGGCCGTGACCCTGGGCATGACCGTGCTGATCGTGATCATGAATGCCGTGCTGGGTAGCCTGGTCGGCATCCTCGCCGGTACTACGGTGGCCGCCTCGAGGCGCTCATCACCCTGGTGAGCAACGTGACTCTGGCGATGCCGGTCGTGCTGCTGCTCATCGCCATCTGCGCGGTGCTGCGACCCAGCGCCGGCCTGACCATCCTGGTGCTCGGCTGCACCTGGTGGGTCGGCTACGCCCGGGTCACCCGCAACATCGCCGCGGCCCTCCGCCGACAAGACTTCGTGGTCTCCCCGCTCACCCAGGGCGCCGACTCCGTGTGGGTGCTCACCCGGCACATCGTGCCGAACGTGTGGCCGCACACCCTCATCATCGCGGCGACCGACGTCGCCACGATCGTGCTCATCACGTCATCACTGGAATACCTCGGCCTCGGCGTGCAACCGCCCGTGCCCAGCTGGGGCTCGATGATCTTCGACGGCCAACGTCACCTCGCCGGTGACCCCTGGCTGGCCCTGCTGCCCGGCCTGATGATGCTGCTCGCCGTCGGCGGCGTGCAGTTTCTGAGCCAGCAATTCACGGCCGAAACCCGCGGCGGCCTGCTGCGAAAGGGAGGAATGCGATGAGCGCCGTTCTGCGGATCGACAACCTGCGTATCGAGACCGACGGGGAAAACCCGCGCACCCTCGTCGACGGCGTCTCGCTGCACGTCGACCGCGGGGAGTCCCTCGGCGTCGTGGGGGAGTCCGGGTCGGGCAAGAGCCTCACCGTGCTCGCCGCCCTCGGCCTGCTGCCGGTCGGCACCCGCGTCACCGGTGGCCGCATCGTTCTCGACGACCGCGTGCTCGTCGACGTCGAGGCGGATGTCTGGGCTGGCGAGCGCGAACTCCGCGCCCTCCGCGGACGCACCGCCGCCATGGTCTTCCAAGACCCGATGTCCTCCCTCGACCCGCTGCGGGCCGTCGGCGCCCAGGTGGCCTCGGCCGTGCGGGTGCACGCCCCGCGCCTCAGCCGCCGCGCGGCCCGCCAGCGCGCCATCGACCTGCTCACCTCGGTGGGCGTGCGCGACGCCGCCGACCGGGCCGCCACCCGCCCCCACCAGTGGTCGGGAGGCATGCGTCAACGCGCCATGATCGCCATGGCCATCGCGCACGACCCGCTGCTCCTGATCGCCGACGAGCCCACCACCGCTCTGGACGTGACCGTGCAGGCGCAGGTCATGGACCTCCTCGCCGAGGTGCGCGACCGCACCGGGTCGGCCCTCGTGCTGATCACCCACGATCTCGGCCTCGTCGCCGAGAACAACGACCGACTCACCGTCATGCACCACGGCCGGGTCGTCGAGACCGGTGTCACCCGCGCGGTCCTCGCGGCCCCGGCCGAGGACTACACCCGACGCCTCATGGCCGCGATGCCCGCCGAGAAGGAACGGGCGACCCCCGCGGTGCGCACGGGCGAAGCGGCTGCACTGGTCGCCGAGAACATCGTCGTCGACTACAGGGTGTCCGGCCGCAAAACCCCCGTGCGCGCCGTCGACGGCGTCTCGGTACGCATCATGGCCGGGGAGACCGTGGCGGTGGTCGGGGAATCCGGCTGCGGCAAGTCCTCGCTCGCCAAAGCCGTGCTCGGCATCCAGCCCGCCGCAGCGGGCACTGTCGTGGTCGGGGGCGTCCCGTGCGCTCCGAACTCGCGGGCCGTTCGGCTGCACAGCGCGAGCTCGCCCAGATCGTCTTCCAAGACCCGTACTCGGCGCTCGACCCGCGACTGACCGTGCACGAGCTCGTGGCGGAACCGTTGCGCATCCGCCGCGCCTACAACCGCGTCGCGGTCGCGGCGCTGCTCGCCGACGTCGGCCTCGACGAGTCCTACGCCAAGCGGCTGCCCGGTCAGCTCTCCGGCGGTCAACGGCAGCGGGTGGGTATTGCCCGCGCTCTCGCCCTGCGGCCCCGCCTGCTGGTGCTCGACGAACCCGTCTCCGCGCTCGACGTCTCCATCCAGGCCCAGGTGCTCACCCTGCTCGACACCCTGCAGCGCGAGCACGGCCTGGGCTACCTCTTTATCTCGCACGACCTCGGGGTTGTGCGCAGCATCGCCGACCGGGTGATCGTCATGCAGCACGGCCGGGTCGTGGAGGAGGCGCCGACGGCGCAGATCTTCAGCGACCCGCAGCATCCGTTCACCCGCCAACTGCTCGCCGCGGTACCGCGACTCGACGGGCCGCGCCGCACCGCACGCACGGCCGCCGCGTAACCCCCACAACCGCCCACAGCCCACCCTTCGAATCCCTTGTGTCACCCACCGAAATGAGGATCCCCATGCCCACATCCACCTTCCGCCGCCGGATGCTCAGCATCGGCGCGCTCGCCGCCACCGGAACCCTGATGCTCTCCGGGTGCGCCGGCGGGTTCGACGACAGCGGCGACGCCGGCTCGGGCGACACCCCGACGCGCATCGTCGCCGCCATCCCCACCGACCCCACCTCGATGGACCCGATCAAGTCCGGCGCCCTGGTGGTGCTGTCGGTGTTCTTCCACACCTTCGACCAGCTCGTCACGATCACCGCCGACGGTGAGCTCGCCCCCAAACTCGCCACCGAGTGGACCCCCAACGACGACCTCACCCAGTGGGACTTCACCCTGCAGGAGGGCGTCACCGCCAGTAACGGTGAGGCCATCACTGCCGAGGATGTGGCCTTCTCCTACCAAACCATCCTCGCCGACCCCACCGGTGAGAACTTCGCCTACCTCAGCTCGGTCGCCTCGGTCGAAGCCGTCGACGACCTCACGGTGCGCTTCACCCTCAACTCGCCGTTCTCGGCCTTTCCCCGCAACACCTCGTTGATCTCGATCGTGCCCGCCGACACCTACCAGGAGATGGGAGCCGACGCTTTCGCGCAGGCCCCGATCGGCTCGGGCCCCTACGTTTTCGACAAGATCCAGACCGGCGTCTCCTACGACCTCGTGCGCAACGACGACTACTGGGGAAAGGCACCGGCCATCGAGTCGATCTCTCTGCAGCCGGTTTCTTCCGACGAGTCCCGGGTCAACGGCGTGCTCTCCGGCAGCCTCGACGTGGCTCCCATCGGCCCGACCCAGGTGGAGTCGGTGGAGAGCCAGGACTCCGCCCAGGTGTTCTCCGCACTCTCCAACGGTGTCGTCTTCCTTGGCGTCAACTCCACCAGCGGTGTGCTGACGGATGTGCGCATCCGCGAAGCCATTGGTCTCGCCATCGACAAGGAGGCCATCACCGACGGCCTGCTCTCCGGGCTCGCCGAGCCCGCCAGCACGACCCTCGCCCCCGCCGTTGAGGGCTACAGTGACGAGGTGACGGACTCCGGCTACGACCCCGACCGGGCCCGCGAACTGCTCGCCGAGGCCGGGTACGCCGGGGAGCCGATTCCGTTCGACTACGCGACCGACGGTCGTATCCCGCTCTCGGCCGATGTGGCCCAGACCATTCAGGCCTCGCTCGAGGATGTTGGCTTCACGATCGACCTGCGCGGCGCCGACCAGCAGTCACACACCCTCAAGGTGCGCGGCCGGGAGATGCAGGGGATCTACCTGAACACCTGGGCGCCCTCCACCGTGGACGGCGACCTGCCGCTCACTGACCTGTACGAGCCGGCCGGCAACAACAACTACGCGCAGGACCCCCGCACCGCTGAACTGGCCGCCGAGCAGCGCGGCGTGGAGGGCGCCAGCCGTCTCGACGTGTTCTCTGAACTGCTCAGCTACAGCAACGAGCAGGGCTACTACGTGCCGCTCTACGTGCCGATGAACAACTATGCCGCCGACCCCGACCTCAACTGGACGCCCCGCGCCGACGGCCTGTTCGACTTCACCCAGACGAGCTTCAAGTGAGTCGCGCGCTGATCACCGACGCCCGCCCCTGGGGCGGCGCCGCGGCCGACATCCGACTGGTCGACGGAGTCATCGCCGAGGTCCTCCCACCCGGCACCGCTCCGCAGACCGGAGAGACGCTGATCGAGGGCCGGGGCCGCATCCTGCTCCCGTCCTTCGCCGACGTGCACGTGCACCTCGACTCCACCCGCATCGGCTTGCCATTCCGCGAACACACGGGTGCGCCGGGCGTCTGGGGCATGATGCTCAACGACCGGGCCAACTGGCGCGGCGCCGAGACCTCGATCTCCGAGCGCACCACCGAGACCCTGGCCCGCATGATCGCGCACGGCACCACCAGCGTGCGCAGCTACGCCCAGGTCGACGTGGATGCGGGCCTCGAACGGTTGCAGGGCGTGCTCGCGGCCAAGGAGGCGCACCACAATCGGGCCACGGTGGAGGTGATCGCGTTCCCGCAGGCCGGTCTGCTGCGCGAGGAGGGCTCCTTCGAACTGCTCGAAGAGGCCATGCGCCAGGGCGCTGACGTGGTCGGGGGCATCGACCCGTGCCTGCTCGACCGTGACCCCGCACAGCATCTCGACCTGGTCTTCTCGCTGGCCGAACGCTTCGACGCTCCCATCGACATCCACCTGCACGAGCCCGACCAACTGGCCAAGTTCTCGGCCGAACTGATCGTGGAACGCACCCGCGCCCACGGCATGACCGGCCGGGTCACCATTTCACACGGCTACGGCCTCGGCGAGCTTCCCCAGGACCAGCTGGTTCCCCTGCTCGAGCAGTTCGCCGAACTCGACATCGCCTGGGCGACCATCGCCCCCGCGACGCCGCTGCCGACCCTGCTGCTCGCCGAACACGGCATCCGGCTGGGACTCGGCGAGGACGGCCAGCGCGACTACTGGTCGCCGTACGGCAACGCCGACATGCTCGACCGCACCTGGCAGCTGGCGTTCACGAACAACTTCCGTCGGTACGAAGACATCGAGCACTGCGTCGCGGTGGCCACCATCGGCGGACGCTCGGTGCTCGGTACCGCCCCGGCCCTGCGGGGGCACCTCGACCGGCCCGGAGTCTCGGTCGGCGACCCCGCCGACCTCCAGCTCATCACCGGCGAGACCGTCACCAGTGCGGTGATGGACCGACTGCCCGACCGCACCGTGCTGTTCCGCGGCGCGGTTGTGGCCGACGGCCTCGAGCTGACGGCCGCCGCATGATCGTGCTCACCGCCTCCCAGCTCGAAGCCCTGGTCGACCGGCCGGCCACCGAACGGGCCGTGGCGCAGATCTTCGCCGACATCGCCCGGGGCGCGGCCACCCAGCCGCCGCCCACTTCCATGGCCACCGAGGCGACCACCGGCCGCTACATTCTCATGGCGGCGCTGTCGGACACCACCGGTACCGCCGCGGTCAAATTGCTCGCCGACGTGCCCGACAATTCCGCCCGGGGCCTGCCGACCCAGCGCTCGATGATCGTGGTGCTCGACCGCGAAGATGGCGCCCCGGTGGCCCTGCTGCACGGCGGCGTGCCCACCCGGGTGCGCACCGCCGCGGCCAGCGCTGTCGCCACCCGCGCCCTGGCCCGCGAAGACAGCCGTGTGCTTGGCCTGGTGGGGGCCGGCGGGCTCGCCCGCGAGCACGTGGAAGCATTGCGGGGAGTGCGGGACTGGAATCGGCTGGTCATCTGGTCGCGCACCTCGGTGCGCGCGCAGGCCCTCGCCGACTCTCTCGAATGGGACGGTGCCATCGAGGTGGTGGAGGAGTGTGCGTCGGTCTTCGCCCAGGCGGATGCGATCTGCACCCTCACCCCCTCCGTCACCCCGATCATCCGCGGAGACTGGCTTCGGCCCGGCCAGCACCTCAACGTCGTCGGCGCCCGCCCCCGGCCCGACGAACGCGAGGTCGACTCGGCAACGATGGCCAGGGCTTCGGTGTGGGTCGACGACATGGCCACAGCCGAGACCAAATCGGGCGACCTCATGCTGGCCGTGGCGGAGGGCGCACTCACCCTGCAGGATGTGGTCGGATCCGTCGGCCAGGTGCTCGCGGGCCTCCGCCCCGGCCGCACGAGTGCCGAGCAGATCACCCTCTTCGACTCGGTGGGCATCGGCGCGCAAGACCTCGCGATCGCCGACCTGCTGGTGCGCGAGGCACGGGCTCGAGGCGTCGGCGTGGAGCTCGATCTGAACGGCTGAGGGCGCGACGCAGTAACGGGTACGGCCTTGCACGAGCAGCTGTCGCTGTTCGGCAAGGCCGTACCCAGTTCATCTCCCCCCACGAGGTGGGTCGCCGGTCAGCTGGTGAACGCTACTCGCCCGGCAGCGTGCTCACCCGGATCTCGGTCCACGACACGGCGGGCAGGGTGATCGTGGCGATGCCGGCGGAGAGCACGACGGTCCGGTTGGCGGTGGGGCGAACCCGGTCGGGGTCGGTGAGCGTGTTGGCTGCGTTCAGGTCCGGGTCGCTCAGGGTCTGAGCGCTGACGGACACGGCGTCGCCGAGGTGGGTGAGGTCGATGGTCACCTCGGTGACCTCGTTCTCCGATCTGTTCACGAGGTACACCGCTCCGCTGTCGGTCTCGTCGTTCCAGGCCGCGACGGCGTCGACCACGGGCACCGTGCCGTACCGCGCGGTCTCGTAGGAGTGACTCTCCAGTTGCACGTCGACGGCCCGGCCGACGGCCGACGCCGAGGTGGCCGCGAACGGGAAGAACGTGGTCTGCCGCCAGGCCGGCCCGCCGGGCTCGGTCATGATCGGTGCGATCACATTGACCAGCTGGGCCAGCGAGGCGCTGGTGACCCGGTCGGCGTGCTTGAGCAGCGAGATCATCAGGCTGCCGAAGACCACGGCGTCGGTGACGGTGTAAACGTCTTCGAGGAGGCGCGGTGCCGTGGGCCAGTTGTCGACGCCGGCGATCTTGTCCACGTTCTCGAAGCGGGTGTTGTACCAGATGTTCCACTCGTCGAAGGAGAGCTGGATGCGCTTGGAGCTGCCACGCACCGCGCCGACGTGGTCGGCGGTCGCCACCACCTGTTCGATGAAGCGGTCCATGTCCACGCCGGAGGCCAGGAAGCTGGCCCGGTCGCCGAGGTCTTCGTAGTAGGCGTGGCAGGAGATGAAGTCGACGTCGTCGTAGGTGTGCCCGAGCACCACCCGCTCCCATTCGCCGAAGGTGGGCATTGTCGAGCTCGACGACCCGCACACCACCAGCTGCAGGTCGGGGTCGAAGGCGTGCATCGCTTTCGCCGTCTGCGAGGCGAGCTTGCCGTAGTCATCCGCCGAGCGGTGGCCGATCTGCCAGGGGCCGTCCATCTCATTGCCGAGACACCACATCCGCACATCAAACGGGGCGTCTTGCCCGTTCTCCCGCCGCTGCTCGGCTAGTGCGGAGCCCCGAGCCAGGTTGGCGTACTCCAGCAGGTCCAGAGCCTCGGCGGTGCCGCGGGTGCCCAGGTTGACGGCCAGCATCAGGTCACTGCCCACGGCGTCGAGCCAGCTCTGGAACTCGTGCAGGCCCACCTCGTTCGACTCGGTGGAGTGCCACGCCAGGTCGAGCCGGGTCGGCCGCTGCTCCACCGGGCCGACGCTGTCTTCCCAGCGGAACCCCGACACGAAGTTGCCGCCGGGGTAGCGGATGGTGGAGACGCCGAGCTCCCGCACCAGCTCGATGACGTCGGTGCGAAACCCGTTTTCATCCGCGGTGGGGTGGCCCGGTTCGTAGATGCCGTCGTAGACGGCGCGGCCGAGGTGTTCGATGAACGAACCGAACAAACGCCGGTCGATGGCGCCGATGGAGGTGCGCGGGTTCAGGGTCAAATGGGCGTGCGGCATCGCAGATCCGTTTCGTCAGGGCAATGAATAGAGGGGAGTGAAAGAGGAGGAGTGTCAGGCGACGACGTCGGCCGCATCCATCGACGAACCGGCGGCCACGAGCCGGGCTTCGGTCGCGTGTCGCTGGAACGAATCGGCCACCGGATTGCGTCGGCGGGCGAGCTGCCCCGACGGCGTTTCGACCAGGTCATGCAGCCCCATCGTCAACAGATGATCGGCGCGGGGAGCCTCGGTGTGCCGCCAGGTCCATTCGTACATGTCGAACAACGGCCACCAGGTGTAACCGACAACGTTGACGCCGTCGGCCTTGAGCTCGTGCAGCGCGCCCACGGAGGCGTCCAACCAGCGGCGCCTCTCGTCCACCGACCCGGTGACGCTGGTCTCGGTGAGCATGACCGGTGCGCCGTAGCGGTCGGCCCAGGTGGTGAGCACCTCTTTGAGTCCCTCGGTGCCGGTGTCTTCGTAGGGGCGCGGGTCGGCGAACCCGCCGCTGTGGTGGATGCCCGCCTCGAAGACCTCGGTGGAGTGCAGCGGGTAGTAGTTGACCCCCATCACGTCGGGCCGTACCGGGTTGGCCCGGAACCAGTCGAGCAGGGTGTCGTCGGCGCCTCCGCGCTCGAGCTGGCCGAGCAGCGGATGCCCCGGCCCGACCGCGCCGGTTACCAGGTCTTCCACGAGAAACCCCTGGTGTCGCAGCCGGGCCACGGTGTCGGCGTGCTCGGGGGCGTCCAGGTCGCCGGAGTAGCGGATGCCCGCATCCACGTGCACAAAGGTCGCCCGGTCGCCGAGCACCGAGGCGATGGCCCGTTGGGTCTTCACGAACCCCTCGGCGAGGGCGGTCGCGATCGACACCATGCCGGTGGGGCCCGAGAGGTACGGCGGCCAGTAGGCGTACTCGCCCGAGAACAGGGCGTGGATGACGGGTTCGTTCACCGGGGTGTAGTCGGTGGCCACGTCGCCGTAGCGTTCCGCGAAGCGCTGGGCGTACTCGGTGACGTGGTCGGGGTAGTCGGGGTGTGAGAACTGGCCATCGAGCCAGAGCGGCGTGCCGTAGTGCAGCAGGTCGACCACGGGCCGGAGGCCCAGTTCGCTGAAGCGGGCCATCACGCCATCCACCCACGACCAGTCCCAGCGGCCCCGGTCGGCGGCCACCCGATGCCACGGCACGCCCCAGCGCACCATCTCGGCGCCCACCTCGGTGGCCAGCTGCAGATCGCCGGCGTACTGCGCGTAGTGCTCGGTGAGTTCGTATTCGTCGATGGCGCGCTCGCCGGGGCGGGACTGCGGAACGAAGGTGTCCTCGATGCCGACTGCGAAGTGCAGTCTGCCGTCGTCAAACCAGGTCATGGTGCTCGATTCAGTGAGAAGAGAAGTGATGGGATGGCGGCGTGAACTATTTCAGGCCGCTGCTGGCGACGCTTTCGATGAAGCGCCGCTGCACCAGGAGGAAGAGGATCGCCAGCGGCAGCACGGCGATGAGGGCGCCGGCCATCATCACGCCCTGCGGGATGATGCCGCCGGGGCCGGTCAGAAGGGTCAGGCCCGACGTGATCGTGCCGTGGTCGGTCTCGGTGGTGAACACCAGCGGCCAGAGCAGGTCGTTCCAGTTGTTGACGAAGGTGAAGATGCCCAGGGTCATCAGCGCCGGGATGGCGTTGGGCAGCACCACGCTCCGAAACACCCGGAACTCGGAGGCCCCGTCGATGCGGGCCGCGTTGTCGAGGTCGCGGGGGAGCGAGAGGAAGAACTGCCGCAGGAAGAAGATGCCGAACGCATCCGCCGCACGAGGCAGGATCAGCCCGGCGAAGGTGTTCACCCAGCCCAGGTCGGAGACCAGCTGGTAGATCGGGATCAGCGTCGCCTGGAACGGGATCATCAGGCTGGCGATGATGACGATCAGGAGCACCTTGCTGCCGCGAAAATCGAGGCGGGCCAGCGCGTAGGCGGCGAGGGAGTCGAAGACCAGGGCGAACAGGGTGACCCCGCCGGCGAACACGAAGCTGTTGCCGATCAGCCGCGCGAAGGGCAGCTCGGAGAAGATCGCCCGAAAGTTGTCGAGCGTCCACACCGTGGGTGCGAGCGTGGGCGGGTAGGCGTTGACCTCGGAGGCCGGTTTGAACGCCGTCAACACGATGATGATCACGGGCAGCATGATGGCCAGGGTCACGACGAGGAACCCGACGAAGTAGAGCGCCCGGGTGAGGCTGACCCGTGGAGGGCGCCGGCGTACCGTGCGTGGGGCGGATGCCGGGGCGGGGGGTGCCGGGCGGCTGAGGGTGCTGGTCATGAGCTGGTGTCCTCTCCACGCCGACCGAAGAACAGGAACTGCACGAGACTGAGCAGCAGCGTGGCCACCAGCAACACGTACGACAGCGCGGAGGCGAACCCGAGTTCGAGGTCCTTGAACCCGGACTGATAGATCTCCATCACGATGGTTTGGGTGCTGCGGTACGGGCCGCCGCCGGTGAGTACGTAGATCTGGTCGAAGGCCTGCAGCGCCGCAATCAAGGCGATCACCACCACGAACGCCATGGTGTTGCTGAGCATCGGGAAGGTCACATTCGTGAACCGACGCCATCCGTTCGCGCCGTCGAGCGCCGCCGCTTCGTACAGGCTCTTGGGGATGTCTTGCAGGCCGGCCAGGAAGATCACCATGTAGAAACCGAAGCTCTTCCACACGGCCACGAGCACCACGGTGGGCATGGCCAGCGCCGGGTCTTCCAGAACGTTGCCGATGCGGATGCCGACGGCCTGCAGCCAGTAGTTCAGCAGGCCGATCTGCGGGTCGAGCAGGTACGACCAGGCGAACGCAGCCACAGCCAACGACACGATGAACGGCAAGAACAAGGTGGTGCGAAAGAACCCGCGGAACGGCAGCTGCGGGCTGTTGATCGCGAGGGCCAGCACCAGTGCCACCACCAGGGCCATCGGTGTGAACATCACGGCGTACAACGCGGTGTTGCCGATCGACTGCAGGATGCTCGAATCGGTGAAGACCCGCGCGTAGTTGGCCAGGCCCACCCAGGTTTCCTGCCCGAAGCCGCTGGCGTCGGTGAACGAGAGCCGGAGGGCCGAGAGCATCGGCCAGCCGACGAAGGCCGTGAGGATGATCAGGGCCGGGGCCAGGAATCCGACGACGACGGCCCGGCGGCGGAAGCCGTCGTTGAGCGGTCGCCGGCCGCCGAGCTGGCCGGGCGGGCGCCAGGGGCGGCGCCGTTGCACAGTTGAAGTCGTCATCGGATTCCCGCTTAGTTGTCGAGCGCCTGCTGCACGGCTGCCTGGGCGGCCGTGAGGAGGTCGGCGGGGTCGCCGCCGGCGAGGGCCTTCTGGGTGGCTTCGTCCACGGCGGTCAGCACATCGGTGCTGTTGACGACGCCGGGCAGGAGTGCCCGGCTGGTGTCGGAGAACTCCGTGAGAGCGGCGACGGTGGCGTTCGAGTTCACGTCTTCCGGAGTCACATCCGTGCGGAGCGCCGGCCAGCCGGAGCCCAGCGACCAGGCGGTGGCGACGTCCTTCTTGTTGAAGTAGGCCAGGAACTTCTCCGCGGCGGCCTGCTCGGCCGCGGAGGCCTGCTCGGTGACGGCCATCGAAACGCCGATCGCTGAGGCCGCTTGGGCGTCGGGGCCGGCCGGGATGGCCGCGATGCCGTAGTTGATGCCCGCGTCGGTGGCCAGTCCTGTCATCCAGGGCCCGCCGATGTGCATGACGGCCTTGCCCGAGGTGAAGAGGGCGTCGGCGTCGATGCCGTCCAGGCCGGTCGGCGAGATCTTGTCCTTCTGCACCGCGTCGGCCCAGTAGGTGAGGGTGTCGATGTTGGCGGCCGAGTCCACGGTGGCCGTGGTGCCGTCGTCGTTCGTGATCGATCCGCCGCCGCCTTCGAAGAGGCTGGCCCAGACGCCGTTGCCGACGGTGCCGTGGTCGGGCAGCGCCATGCCGTACTGCTCGGGAGTGCCGTCGCCGTCGGCGTCGACTGTCGTGGCCTTGGCCGCGGCAACCCACTCGTCCCAGGTGGTGGGGAAGGTCGTGATGCCGGCGGCGGCGAGCTTGTCTTTGTCATAGAAGACCGACAGCGGCACGAAGCCGGTGGGAACGCCGTACTTGGAGCCGTCGACGGTTTCCATGGCGACGGCCTCGGTGTTCAACTCAGCAGTGTTGCTGGTGTCATCGGCGTAGAAGTTGTCCAGGTTGACCAGGGCCTTCTTTGACGCGTAGACGGGCAGGCGCTCGGCCGGCATGGCCACGATCTCGGGGCCTTCGCTGGCGGAGAGCGCGGTGAGGAGGGTGTCGTCGATGACGGCCCAGGTCTTGGTCTGGGGGGTGACCACCACGTCGCTCTGCGAGGCGTTGAAGTCGTCGACGATGCCGTTGAGCACGTCGCCGTCGGCTTCGGTGTAGCCGTGCCAGAAGGTCAGGGCGATGGGCCCGTCGCTGGCGGCGGGGGCGGGGGCGGCGCATCCGGTGAGACCGGAGACGACGACGGCGGAGACCGCAAAGGCGGCCATCAGCTTCTTCACTGGGTACCTGCTATCTGCTTCCCACGGCGTTGTCGGGAAGCTCTTGTAAGGGGGTTTCGATGCAATTTACATCGATGTAAATTTGAAGGTACGGCACCGTGCGCACCCTGTCAACACCAAAAGCCAAGTTGTGACAGAGCGTGGTCGGTGGGCTCAGTTGTGGGCGAGCATGGGCGGCGCGGTTGTGGCCAGTGCGGGCGTCGGCGCGGTGGATGCACGCACCTCGAGCGAGTAGCCCACCTCCACGTGCACGGAGTCGGACGTGTCATCGCCGGTATTGATGCGCGCCAGCACGCGATCCACGGCCAGCCGGGCCAGTTCGTCGCGGCCGGGGGAGATGGTGGTGAGGGCGGGGGTGGAGAAACGCGAGTCTTCGATGTCGTCAAAGCCCACCACGGCCACATCTTCTGGCACGCGCAGGCCCGCCTGCTGCAGGGCGCTCATGGCACCCAGGGCGAGGGCGTCGTTGAAGCAGACCAGGGCATCAAAACGCGTGCCGGCCGCCAGCATCTGGGTTACCGCCGCCGCCCCATCGGAGCGGTGCCACAGTGGCACGTCGGCGACCAGCTCCGGCACCACCTCGAGCCCGCGGGCGGTGAGCGCCTCCGCATAGCCCGTGAATCGCAGGGCACTGGTGCCGACCGGCCCTTCCGGATGCGCCCCGATCACGGCGATGCGGCGCCGCCCCAGGTCGAGGAGGTGGTCGGTGGCCGTGCGGATCGCGGCGGTGTTGGGCAGCGTGATGTGGTCGGCGGGACTGCCCTCGACCCAGTCGCCCAAGACCACCACGGGAAAGTCCACGGACAGGCCGCTGACGTCGCCGGGCCCCAGCGCGAGGGGGCTGAAGATGAGGCCGTCGATGGCGTGCCGGCGCATCGCGGCGACCGTGGCGATCTCGTCGTCGTCGCTGCTGGTCTGCTCGATGAGCACCGTGTAGTCGTGCGCCTTCGCGGCCCGGATCACGGCATCCGCCAGTTCGGCGAAGTACGCCTGGCTGAGCTCCGGCACGGCGAGCCCGATCACCTTCGTGCGCCCCGACCGCAGGTTGCGGGCCGAGATGTTGATCTCGTAGTTCAGCTCGGTGACGGCGCTCATGACCTTGTCGTGCATGCGGGTGCTGACGTGTTCGTAGCCCGACAGCACGTTGGAGACGGTCTTGACCGAGACCCCGGCGAGGCGGGCGACGTCTTGCATGGTCGCAGAAGAGCTCTTGTCTTTCACCGTTGCTCCCCATTCCCCACGCCGTTTCACGGTTTCATCTTGACCGTACCTCACGCTGGGGGCCCGTGCGGAGCGGGGGCGCTGGTTTCTCTTGGATGGGAAAGGTTAGGTAGATAGACGTTTCTGTGCGCCCAGGGGTGCCGGCTCAGCTGAGTGCGCCGACCAGGCCGGCTCGCGCAGGCCAGGGCAGTAGCTGCTGAATGGTGCGGCTCGCGGGGCCCGCGGCGAAGAACTAGCTGCTCAGTCGCACACGCTCCCCGGAGCCCTAGCCGCGTACCGTCGGGGCGGGCGAGCCGGCCGCCTGCCATTCCCGCAGTGTTACCGGGCGGTTCATGCCCGGACCGGCGTACCAGATGGTGGGGTCGCCTCGGAAGGAATAGAACGTGTCTCCGGGTATCCGCCGCAGTGTGGACGGTGTCGGAAAGCCTTCGGCCTGCCATTCGTCGTAACCCATTGGGCGGCCGGCGCCTGTGCCGAGATCGGACATGCGCGCCAACTCGGGCGCCCAGGTCAACTTGAGATACCCCTCGTTGCCACGTACCGCGAAAGCGCGAAGACCGGATTCCGCCCACTCCGCATAGGTGAGCTTGTGGTTCACTCCGTCGGGACCTTCGACGAAGAGCTCGTCGGAGGTGCCCCACTTGTAGAAGTAGCTGTCCGCGATCCAGCCGGCGTTACGCGGAGTGGGCTTGCCGGCGGTGACCCACTGGTCGAAGAGGAGCCGGTCCCACATCCAGTAGCTTTCGCCGCCGGGCCAGAACGTGACCGCGTACACGGTGGGTGACCATGGATACTTCACGAAGTCCGTCAGCGAGTCGGCCGGGGTCTGGAACTTGTAGACGTCTCGCCACTTCTCGTAGCTCAACGGCACCGCCTCGCGGCGGCCGTTCTCGCCGAGGATGAACTCGTAAATCGTCGATTCGTAGGCGATCTTGTAGAGCGGTTCGGGTGCCTCGGGTGCCTCGGGTGCCTCGGGTGCTGCCGGTGCAGTCGTTGCCGGTGCAGTCGCTGCCGGTTCAGGCGGTGTTACCTCGGCGGGGGCCGCGGTGGCGGGTCCCGCACCACCGAGGAACACCGACACGGCGACGAGGCTGGCTCCGAGCTTCAGCATTGAATTTTTACGCACGTTCTTCCCCCATTGCATTGCGTTAGCCGGGGCTGCCGGCGAGGCACCCCTCTGGCCGAGCATGACACAGTTGCGGCCAGTTCGGAATGGCGCCATGCCGGTTCGTCGTCGCTCTCGATGACGGGGGGTGAACTGGCGGCCACATCCCTCAGGGCGGGGTGTGCTCAGGATCGCGTCATCGGTTCGGTGCACGCCAATCAGCCGTGTTCGATCACGGTTCTGCCGCGCTTCGACAACTACCCTTCACGGCCTGAGCAACTCGGAGACGAGTGCCCCATGGTCCTTCCTGTCCCGACAGCCACGACCCGCTCAACCACCTCGGCGAGTTCGGCGTGCCACCGGGCGGAGGTGTCGGCGGTCGATCCCGGCGTGCAGTCATCCGTCGCCACCCGCACTACCCGTATGGTCGAACCACATGAATCGCACCGACCGGATCTACGCGATCGTGGAAGAACTGCGCGCGATCGCCCCGCGGCCCCGCAGCGCCACCTGGCTGGCCCACCGGTTCGAGGTGAGCACCCGCACCGTCGAACGGGATATCAGCGCACTCAGCAGACCGGGGTGCCGGTGTGGGCGGAGCCGGGGCGAACCGGCGGCTACTGCCTCGACGCGGCGATGACCCTACCGCCGGTGAACTTCAGCCCCGACGAAGCCGTTGCCGTCGCGATTGCGCTGCGTGGTTTGTCGGGCACGCCATTCCACCAAACGGGCAGCATGGCCCTCCGCAAGCTGCTGGTGGCCATGCTCAGAGGATTCGACGCCTCCGGAAGCGGTCGGAGAGCCGGAAGCGGCGACCGTTGGTGACGGAGCCGGATTCGAGGTCATCGTGCATCCGCCCAACAGCGTGGCGAGCGGAATCCCGACCACGCCAACCCAGCGAAGTCCCCGTTTCCGCCCCATGTTGTTCACTCTAGGTGCCCCGCGCTGTCACTGCCGCGAATTGCGGTCTGACCGGGCCGGCCTCTTGCTCGCCAGCCAGGCGTCTGCCTCATCGTCATCGACGTGGGCACATCCGCGGTCACCGTCGCCTGCGACGCCTAACCCGACCTACGCGCCGGCCAGTAGAGCGAAATATCCCGGAACATACTGCGATCGGCCGCTGGCGTTCATGGGAGTCACTTCGATCTGTGCCGGCCCGTCGGCGATCAACTGCCAGTCCGAGTCAGGGAAGGTACTCTGCCGTTCCTGCGTACCAAAATGGCCGGGCCGGGGCAGGTTCTCCAGGGCCCTTTGCAACTGCCGTGGCATGCGTCGCCGCGTGGCGCCCAGCTGTTGCAGGTAGGCAAGACTGCTTCCGGGAAAGTTGGTTTCGGCAAGAAACACTCGGCCGGTGTTTCCGACAACGGTGCGTAGGTTGGCAGCCATGCTGGTTTGCTGGTCTGGTTTCAGCACGTGGAAAACTCCGCGCACAAAAACGTTGGCAGGCCCTACTAACTCCAGCAGGTGCTTTCCAACGCCTGTTTCCGTTGCATCCATGGCCAGGAACTCAACGTTAGGAAGATCTGTGGCTTCCCGTCGAGCTAGCTCGATGGCGCCGATGGATACATCAATGCCGATAGCCCTCGGGAACAGACCAGCAAGCCAGCGGGTATGGGTTCCATTGCCACACCCCACGTCGATGACGGGAAGAGCCGGATCGAAATTGCTCTTAAGGGCGTCGGTGTACTGCTCGTGCTCGGTCTGGGAGCCGGAGTCCCACAGCACGTCGCCCGAACGGCCGGTGGTGTGAATTCCGCGCCAGTAGCCGTCCCACGCGGCTGATGGGTCCTTCGGTGCCCGGGAGGTGAGGCGCACGACCGACGGGACAAGTAGCATCCGCTCCCACAGCTCTGACATGCTCTCACTCTACTGACGGTGCGCGAGACTCCTGAGCCGTCCCAGAACCGTCTCGGGCGGTAGCGGGCGGTCATAGAAATAGCCTTGTCCGTACAGGCAGCCCATGGTCTGCAGGAGAACCGCCTGTTCGGCGGTCTCAATGCCTTCCACGATCGCCTTCAGGCCCGCCGAGTAAATCAGTTGGAGAATGGCAGCAACGAATTTTTGCTGCTGAGGGTCCGATGCCATGTCCTGAATCAGGGAACGGTCGACTTTGACCGTGTCTGCTGGAAGCGTTCGGAGATAGCTAATGGACGAATAGCCGGTGCCGAAGTCATCGATTTGCAGCCCCACCCCGAGATCTCGCAGCTGGCCCAAGACTTGTTCTTCCGCCGTTCCCTTCGACATCAAGACGGTCTCGGTGATCTCTAGAACCAATCGCGGCGGAGCCACATGATTCGACGCGAGCGTCTCTTTGACATCTTCCAGCAGGTCGCTGCGAAGCAGTTCGGCGGCGGAAAGATTGATGTGTAGGCAGAAGTCAGTCAGTTCAGGCTCGGTTTCGCTCCAGCGCCTCAACTGGGCGACGCCTTCATGAAGCACCCAACGTCCCAATTCCAGGATCAGACCGGTTTCTTCCGCGATGGGAATGAAGCTGTCCGGCATGATGAGTCCGCGCACCGGATGCTGCCACCGAACGAGGGCTTCGAAACCGATGACTGTTCCTGAGGCCAATTCGACCACCGGCTGGTAACGCAGTGCCAGCTCGCCGCCGGTAACGGCGTTACGAAGTTCGGCCGTGATGCGGGAGCGTTCCCGAACGCTGTCGAGCATGTCGGGGTGGAACAGCTGGACGTTGTTGCGGCCCCGCGCCTTCGCCTGATACATGGCAATGTCCGCATCCCGAATCAGCGACTCGGTTGGATGGCCCGGCGTGCCGATGCGCACCCCGATGCTGGCCATCGCCCAGACGGTTTCGGTTCCGACCCGCACGCTGTCCTGAAGCTCAGCCGACACCCGGTTCGCGATAGTCAAGACCTCCTCTTCCGTGGCGTCTGTGACGAGGATGGCAAACTCATCCCCGCCCAAACGCGCCACGGTATCGACGGGCCGTACGGCGCGTTGGAGGCGTCGGGCAACCTCGATCAGCACGGCGTCACCGGCCTCGTGGCCCAGAGCGTCATTCACGGCCTTGAAAGAATCCACGTCCAGCACCAGCACAGCCGGAGGTCTCCCACTGTCCGTGCTGGCCTGGATCGCCTCGTGGATTCGCTCGTTGAGCAGGGTCCTGTTCGCAAGTCCCGTGAGGTCATCAGACTTGGCCATCTGTTCCAGCTCGGCCTGAGTTCGCCGCAGCATGGCGGTACGGTCAGAAACCCGCTGTTCCAGATCCGAGTAGATGTAACTGAGTTCCTCGGCCAGGAGGTTGACGCCGGTGATCACAGCGTCGATGTCATCCCTCAAGTCCGACGGTTCCACGCGTGCGTCCAAGTCGCCCGCAGCCAACCGGACGATACCGTCTACCAACTGCTGGAGACGAGGGTCATTGGTGCCGTTTCCTGAGCTCATATCACTCAAAGGTGCAATCTGCGCAGCGCTTCGGGATGCTCAGGCACCGGCGGTGAGCCATTTCATGGCTTCGCTGCGCGATGTGAAGAACTTGGTCGGACACGGCGGCACGTGCACTCCGAGAAAAAAGTTCGCCAAAACTCGGTCAACGGGTGATTTGCCCAAGAGCGCAATCCGTGAGGCGCTGCAGGGAATGGACCACACGGACCTGGCCTCTCGGCTCACCGAACCGACCGCTGCCATATCGACGAGCATGCCCCGGCGTTCGTTCCCGCACGCGTCGTTGACTTTCGCCATCGCGACTTGGGCATCTTCGACCTGAATGTGAACTCCAGGCCGCCAGCGCAGATGAAGAAGTCCGTCGATCGTTTCGAGAGTCTCTTTTGCGTCGTCAGCAGCGACCGGGCCCATCGCAACGTCCTCCCCCCAGGCACGCAGCCGAACCGTTCAGCCACGCCTCAAAACTACTCGCGTTCAGTTGCTTAACAAATCACTCCTCGGATCAGAATTTGCAGCAGCTTCTTCCCTGCCGAAAACAGGTTCCTCCGTCAGTGCTGCGCGGGCATCGTGGTACCGCTTTTGTCGGGGGAGTGGCCGCCGCCCTGCGCCGTAGTCAGGACGCTGTGGCAACGCGACGTGCCCGACCAGCGACCCTGTGAACGGCCGATACCGCCGTGCAATCATCCGTCGCCACCCGCAATACCCGTATGGTCGAACCAAATGAATCGCACCGACCGGCTGTACGGCATCGTGGAAGAACTGCGCGCGATCGCCCCGCGACCCCGCAGCGCCACCTGGCTGGCCAACCGGTTCGAGGTGAGCACCCGCACCGTCGAGCGGGATATCAGCGCACTCCAGCAGACCGGGGTGCCGGTGTGGGCGGAGCCGGGGCGAACCGGCGGCTACTGCCTCGACGCGGCGATGACCCTACCGCCGGTGAACTTCAGCCCCGACGAAGCCGTTGCCGTCGCGATTGCGCTGCGGGGTATGTCGGGCACACCATTCCACCTGGCGGGCAGCACTGCCCTGCGCAAGCTGCTGGTGGCCATGGGGGAGACCGACGCACACGCGGCGACCGAGCTGGCGAGCCGGATCCACTTCGTCGGTGCCAGCGCCGACTCGCCGACGATCCCGGCGGTGCTCACCCAGGCGGTGACGGCGCGCCACGTGCTCCGGCTGCGCTACACCGACCGCTCGGGCGCCAGCACCGTGCGGGATGTCGAGCCGCTCGGTTACGTCGGCTCCACCACCGGCTGGTACCTGCTCGGCTGGTGCCGGCTGCGTACGGGCATCCGCGTCTTCAAGCTCGACCGCATCGACCGGGTCACGGCCACAACCGAGCGGGCACCCCGACGCACTGTTCGACCCGACGACATCCAGGTTCCCGACGGCGACCTACTCACCCTTACGCTGCTCTGATTAATCCGAGAAGTGGATCTGGAAACACCGACAGAGGGCTGTCGCTCGGGCCCGAAAGCATGGTGAGAAGTGCGGATGCCCCGCGCGCCTCGACCCGAAAGAGCAGCCCTCATGAACCTCGTCTCCCTCCGTCTGATCACCGCTGACGTGGACCGTCTCGTCACGTTCTACGAAACGATCACCGGCATCACGGCCGATCGACCCAACGCCGACTTCGCGGAGCTGCGCACCCCGAACGGCACCCTGGCCATCGGCAGCACCCGCACCGTCGCCATCTTCGGCCCCGGTTCCGCCCGCCCGGCCGACAACCACTCGGCCCTCGTCGAGTTTCTGGTGGCCGATGTGGATGCCCTGAGCGCCGCGCTCGCTGCCCGCGGCATCGAACTGCTCGGCGAACCGCGGGACCTGCCGTGGGGCAATCGCTCCCAGCTGGTGCGCGACCCGGACGGCACCCTGGTGAACCTCTTCACCCCGGTGTCGCCGGCTGCGATCGCTAAGTTTGCTCAGGTCGCCGGCTGACCGGAGGCCTCTCACCGTGTCATGAATACCCCCGTCATTGCGACCGGGAGCATCCCGCAGCCACCGGACGAGATACACCAGACTGACCTCGTGACCTCTGCACCCCCGCTCGACGTGCCCCAGACCGACGTCGATGACCTGCGCGACCGACTCCGCCGCACCCGCTGGGCACCCGCGTGGCCGGTCACCGGCTGGACCGCCGGCACCGACCAAGCGGAACTACGCCGGCTGGTCGAGTACTGGGCCGACGGCTTCGACTGGGCTGCGCAGCAAAGCAGCATCAATGCACTGCCCTGGCACCGCGCCAAGGTCGCAGGCACCCCGCTGAGCTACCTCCGCTTCGACGCCGAGACCCCCGGCGCGCTGCCGCTGGTGCTCACCAACGGCTGGCCGAGTACCGCCATCGAACTCGTCGATCTAGCCCGACGCCTCGCCAGGCCGAGCGAGTACGGGGGAGAAGCGACGGATGCGTTCACCGCCATCATTCCGGTCCTGCCCGGGATTCTTGGCGCAGGGTCACGCGGCGAGCACCGAAGCTGGTGGGGGAACGGGGCCTCACCGTGATCGACACATATCACCCTGGGCGCCAGGCGCTGTGGCACAAAGATCCCGCCGTGCGTGCCGAACGATTGGCGCATCAAGTCGCCGCTTTTCAACAGGCTGCGGACGTCTGCGCGCACTCAGAATGATGGACGCACCCTAACCCACCTGAAGATAGTTGGTCGATGGCAGCGAACGATCTCAACCCCTCTGACTTCACCACCCACGAACTCCTCCGGCAGTACGCCGGCATCCTTCGAGAGCTCCGCGACCGGGGCTTCATCCGTACTCTGAACGCCCCAGCCGGCGACCTTGCCGAAACCCTCACCGCTCGTGCCTATGCGGGCGCCCTCGCACAAACCAGTGAGAAGAGCTGGGACGTGACCGCTGATGACGGTCGCCTGCTGCAGGTGAAGTCCAGAGTCGTCGCTGCCAGCGCACTTTCCAAGCCCGTCCAGTTCTCCGTCTTCCGATCGTGGGGCTTTGACGCCGCAATCTTCGTCGTCTTCGCGGCTGAGACCTACGAAATTCTGGCCGGATACGAAGTGCCAGCCAATGCCGTGCGCGAGAAAGCTAGCGTTTCCGCGTGGGTCGGCGGACAGCGACTCACGCTGTCCCTCGCGGGTCTCGAGGCGCTGCCCGGCTGCGTCGACGTTACCTCCACTCTGCAGGCTGCGCTCGAGAATCTGGATGCCCGATGATCACGGCGCGTTTGCCGCCAGGCACTCAGCGGCCGAACGACCAATAGATAATCGTCGCCGCAAGAAACGGCACCAACACTGGCACCAGCCGCTTGGCAAGACCAAACCAGTAGGCGCGGCGGCGGATGTGCGCATCCATCACGGCGACACCGTCATGCAGCGCTTCGAATGCGGTGTTGATCGCGACTCCATCCTGATACGGCTGAGGCTTCTTGCGCCAAGTTGCGGGCAAAGCGGCCACGTCCACGATTCGCTGCACCTGCTCGATACTCAAGACAGGGCGAGTCGTGAGGGTTTGGAGAAGTTGGCGCTCTGTGACGATGTGTAATTCGACGACACCGCCATCCGGTGGGCTCTTCGTGACCACGTTCGACACATCCACTAGCGTAATAATCGAAGTCACCGGCACGGTCATCCCACTCGCGGCCGAGAGCAGGGTAGCCGCGCGAGCGGCTTCATGGACGGCGTTGCGGATGTACGGCACCTTGTGGCCACCGACCAGCATGCCCTTTCCACCGATCCAGACTGACTTGCCCGGGTGGTGTTTTGTATTGATCGTGAATACGCCCGGCTGGCCGATCACGACATGATCGATATCGCTCGTACCGCTGCCGACCGGCACGGAGTGCAGCACTGTCCAGTCGGGCCCGAGTTCAGCCAGTAATTTCCCCACCCGGCGTTCACCGATCGCACCCGTGTACCAAGGCCGAGCTTCTTCGTTGAGGCGAATCATGCCCGGCCGTGGCGACGGCGCCACATCGTCGCTGGTCTGGGAGTTGAGCACCATGGCCATCAGGCCTTGAGCGGGCACACGGCTGCGTAGATCTGTCAACGAAAATCCCCCTAGGCGGCGCACCCGCGCTCTTTCATCCTTCAGGAGCGAGTGGCTTGGCACCAACCCCCAACCGGGGCAGGCGCCGGGAAGTGACCGGACGATTTGCGCGTGTGTGCATCTGGGACGAGTAATCGACCGCACGGCGCAAGGAGAGCAGCCCGTCGCACCCACCACCACTGGGGAGTGGACAGAGCGCCAACACCCTGGAAAGCTGAGCCGACGCCGCCATCATCCCGATGCCTCAGGCGCACGGGGAAACGGACGTGCTATGTCGCACAGCCTTGATTCGATGGCCAGGGGCTACGCAGTCATCGACTTCGAAACCACCGGCCTCTTCGCTAAGTCGAGCCACCGGGTCATCGAGGTGGCAGTGGTCCACGTGGATCCACATGGTCGCATCACTGGCAGCTGGGACACGCTGATCAATCCGAGTCGAGATCTGGGCAGGCAGGACATTCACCGCATACGCGCCGCCGACATCATGCAGGCACCGGATTTTGCTCACGTCGCGCCGCAACTGATCGAGCTTCTCTCCGGACGCGTGCTGGTGGCGCACAACGCTCGCTTCGACACGGGCTTCCTGTTGGCAGAACTGAATCGGCTCGCGTACGGCGGCGACCTGGAACCCCTTGGGCTGTGCACTATGCAGCTCGCCCGCGAATTCCTCCCGGGCTCCGGCAGAAAGCTGTCCGACTGTTGCGCGGCGTACGACATTCCTCTTGTCGACGCCCACCGCGCTCTCGCTGATGCCACCGCCACCGCGCACCTGTTGGGTGCGTACATTGCTGACGACCCGGATGCGCCGTTCTGGGCATTGCATTTGGACGCAGCGGCAGCATCCCCATGGCCACCGTTCCAGGGCGACCCCGCGGTGTGGGTGTCCCGCGACGACATCGTGCCGGCCGGCCCCATCGCCCCCACCTCCTGGCTGGACCGCATCACACTGAAAATGCCCGAGTTCGCTGGCCCGAAGGAGCAACTGGACTACCTTGCGCTCCTCGACCTGTGCCTGCTTGACAGAGAACTCTCATCTCACGAGGCGCGGGCGCTCGTGCAGCTCGCTGAAGATCTCGGCATCAACCGCAGCACCTGCGTGGCTCTGCATGAGCGCTATTTCGCCGACCTCGTGGCCCTCGCCTGGGCCGACGCTGTGTTGACCGAAGGAGAAATCGCCGACCTGATCACGGTCGCGCAGCTCCTGGGACTTCCCGCCTCGGCCGTCGCCACGGCGATGCAGCCACCCCAGCCGGTCACCGTGGTAGCTGTCGCGGAAGACGCCCTGGCACGCTTCATGCTGACGGTGGGGGACATCGTCGTCTTGACGGGCGAAATGCAGCGTCCCCGCGCCGACTGGCATGCCGAGCTCACCCACCGGGGATTCGTGCCGGGCGCCGGAGTGACGAAGAAGTCCCGGCTGGTCGTCGCCGCGGACCCGGACTCCCTTTCGGGCAAGGCGCGGAAAGCCCGCGACTATGGCATCCCGGTCGTGAGCGAAGCAGGACTGAGCTCTCTGCTCGAGCGCGCCTGACTCCCGTCGGCTCTGTCGCCGATGACGACTCACCTCATGAGTTGAATGCGAGTACGACGATTTGGATGAAGCAGCTCAAGACCAGACTGATGTTGTCGACGCCTGTTGCGATATTCTCCGAAGAGGTAGGCACCACAGCAAGGGGTAGTAGTGGACGTTCAAGAGACTCACATCCGGCAAATCCTTGAAGGAGCGAAGCAGTACCAGGTCCCGCTTTACCAGCGCCCGTACTCGTGGCAGTCGAAGCAGCTGGACCGCTTGTGGGAAGACATCGTCAAGCTGTCGGAGGATCGGCGGACCGATCCTAGCGCTTCGCACTTCATGGGTTCTCTGGTGCTTGCTCTAGGCCAGGTTGGGCCGAATGGACTGGAGTTCTTGGTCGTCGACGGTCAGCAACGTCTCACCACCATCTCAATCTTCTTGTGTGCCTTGCGCGACTATGTGCGCGACCACAATCCAGGTCAGCCGATGTTGAGTGACCAAATCCACGAGCAGTACATCGCGGATCGATACAAGCAGGGCGATGATCGTCTAAAACTTCTTCCTACTCAGGCTGACCGCGACCCCTACCGATCAATCGTTGAAAGAGCATCCGGTGCCGACTCCAAGACCGGAGTTGGAACGGCCTACGGGTACTTCCGCCGCCAGCTTGAATTGACCGACGACCCGGATGACCCGAATGACATTCAACGAATTCAGGACGCCGTACTCGATGGGTTGGCCTTCGTCTCCATCACCGCCAAAGACTCGGACAATGTGTACCGAATTTTCGAGTCGCTCAACAACACCGGAATGCGTCTCACCCAGGGCGACCTGCTGCGGAACTATCTCTTCATGCGCCTGGGAACCCGCGGACATGAGATGTACACCACGTGGTGGCTACCGCTCCAGCGGCGACTCTCGCCCGCCGATCTGGAGCAGTTGTTCTGGTTGGATGCCGTTGCCGAGTACCCGACGCTCAAACAGAGCGATATCTACACTTTTCAGCACGCGCGCCTCGAAAAGTTGGATAACGACGCAATCATCGCCGAGATCAAGCGATATGCGGGTTTATCCGAGCTGCTTGCCAACATGCGAAACCCCGAAGTCGCTGCAGACGATCCTGAGCGAGAGGGCGAACTGGACGAACAGGTTCGAAAACGACTACTTCGACTTCGTGCTTGGGGAACTACAACGGTAGACCCACTTCTGCTGCGACTGCTCAGTCTTCGGCAGAAGGGCACAGCGACGTCTGAGCAGATCGCCCGGGCGATGTCGGCGATCGAGTCCTTCCTCGTCCGCCGGGTGATCGTGGGTGGACCTGGCGCCGGCATCAACCGTGTTCTCTTGGCAACAAGCAGCGAGTTGCGTGCGGACCTGCCGGTGGACGTTGCGGTCCTTCAATACCTCTCATCGGGGCGCAAGTACTTCGGGACAGACGACCGCGTTCGTGCCGCAATACTCAACGAGCCCTTCTATCTCCGCGGAAGAAAGAATCAGCAGAAGCTCATCCTCCAGTGGCTGGACGAGAGTTTCGGCTCGAAGGAGGGAGTGAACTTCGACAAAGCGACTATCGAGCACGTGTTGCCTCAGACGCTCACCCCCGCATGGCGCCGTCAGCTTGAAGCAGATATTCGCGCCGGAGAGTCCGTCGAAGAATTGCACGAGAGCATCCTTCACACATTGGGAAATCTCACTCTCACGGCCTACAACTCGGAGCTCAGTAACGGAGACTTCGTCAATAAACGGATTGAATTCGCCAAGAGCGGTATTCGATTGACCAACCAGCTGGCACAAAGCGCCGATTGGGGGCGTGACGAGATAGCAGCCCGAGGTAAACGGCTCGCCGACATCGCAATATCGATCTGGATGGCCCCACTTACTCCGGACAAAGCTGTCGACTCAGGCGTTCAATGGTCCACCGCGCACAAGGCGATAATGGCCATCCCTGCGGGCAACTGGACGACGTACGGCGACCTGGCCGCCCTGATCGGTACTCACGCGGTCCCGATGGGACAGCATGTGGCTGCGGTTCGGATACCGAACGCGTGGCGGGTGCTCCAGTCAGCTGGAACGATCTCTCCGGGCTTCCGCTGGTACGACCCCTCAGATGAACGATTGCCACAAGACGTGCTGGAAGCGGAAGGTGTCCCCTTCGATGTGCGCGGGAGAGCTGATGAATCTCGGCGTCTCCACGCTGTGGATCTGGCTCAGCTCATCGGGGAGGGTGCCGTGGAGGATGAAACCGAGGAGCAGTACGGCTCAGAGCTGCCTTTCGTCGAACAGCTTTCGAGCCGGCAGACGCCAACCACTGTGCATGGAACCATGGAACTGATGAATGAGTGGAGGCGCATGGGAGGGACGCTCGAATACGGGACGAACGATGAGGTGTCTTGTTTTCTGATCGCCCCCAGCGCCCAGCCGGGTATGACGATCTGGCCTCTCGTAATCTATCCATCGGGATCCGTGGAGGTCGTTTTCCAGCACCTCTCTCGTCGAGCACCGTTCGACTCCCTGTTGCTCCGGGAAGAGTTCCGGGGTCTTCTCTCCGAAATTCGTGGCATCGACATCGACCCTAATCGCCTGAGCTTGCGCCCTTCTTTCTCGCTTGAGCTACTGGGCGGGATTGAAGAACGTCGGCGCCTCGCTGTCGTGTTGGCATGGTTTCTTGCACAACTGCCTTCTGCGCAGCTCGCCGGGGCGTGACGCCTCGGTCCGCGCCGGACTCATTGATTCATAACCTGGCACAAGGAAACAAGGACTGCAGTGCCTCCCGGCCTCCGAAGGGTCTGGAGAGGGATGCTTACGGTAGCACCTGGCCGTTTTCCTCGGCGCTGTTATCGATCGATCGCCCAGCCTTGCGGTTGGCAAACGGTCGAACGCCGTAGTGCGCCACGAAGTCACCAATCAGTGCAGATTCCAGGTTCTCGGCCTCAGAATCCGGAGTCTTCTTCCAGACGACGAGCAGGCGGTCGCTGTCCTCGAGCTGCCAGAGGTATCGGCCGCCCCAGTGGCCCACTCGCTCTCCCGCTCCGTGGCGACGAAATTCGTCGAGCCGCTTACGCAGGCCACGTTGACCTGTCGCGCCCGCGCTCGCTTTCCCGATATAGAGCACGTTCGAATCTGGTACCCACGCTGCCTGCAGACGTTCGACGAGAACGGACGGGTCCTTGCCCTTGAACCAGCCGGCAGGGCTCACAGCGTTGAACACGGGCGGCGATGACGACGCACGAATCACCACGTAGACGCCCGGGCGGGCGGGCACGGAAGCCTGTGGCAGGTCGGTGAACGGCACGAATCCGTCGAAACCGTAAGCTTTGAGTCCTGCGAGGGTCCAGATCACAAGCCGTTCACCAGCATTCCTGAGCTCGTGCGCTCGAGACGCCCGGTCTCGATCCCAACGGCAAGCGCCTGGTCGAGCCGTGCGCTGATTCCGTCCGTCAAACGACGGCTGCCGAACAGGTACAATGCCTCCCTCTTCAGCTCGGTCTCCTCCATACCGGCGGCAGCCTCCGCCACGATTCTCATCGCGTTCGCAATCTCGATCAGCGACACATGGTCGAGCTGACGCGAATCGCCTAAGGGCGCCCGGCGAACAATATGCCAGTCCGCCGGGTCGACGTTCGCTGGCCATAGGAACGGTTCCCCGGCACTCGTCCGCAGTTCCGACGGCACCCACCGCAGGATAGCTGCGGCGCGTGTCTGGTTCACTCGGTCAAGACCAAATGCGCCGGCGACGAGTTTTGCGAGGCGGGCGCTGTGAATGGGACCCTCCGCGGCTACCGCGGAACGAATCGCGGACTGCACTTTGCCCGCCGCGTTCTGCCTCGGCAGGTCGTCAAGCACACTCACCGAGCCGAGGTAGCCAGGGGCCCATGCGCGGAATTGGTGGATGAGTGGGTTTTCTCGGCTCGGCGCGCTCACGGCAGTCGGTGCTGACCGGATGCTGAGGGCCGGACTGCGCTCATCCAACAATGCTGCAGGGGAACTGGCTGACGCGCTGACGACCAGGGACGCCGACGAAACTGTGGCAGCCACCTGACCAGATCGGGACGCCATCAGATCGCCCTCGGCCGGTTTCTGTGCCTTCTCCGCTGCCGCAGCCACAGCCGCACCCAGCCGAGCCAATGTGGCGTCGCGGTCGTGCAGCCATTCCGGCAACCACACGCGTTCGATGCCCGGCCAGCGCATGATCCCCTGGAGCACGTCGATAGGCAGACCATCCCGGTCCGAAACGGTCTGACGTGCTCGCCAGCTCGGGCCGTCAAGGAGCACGGCGACGAGGGGTCGCTCCGGTGCCGCGGGATCCGCGATGCTGATATCGACCCGGAAATCTGAAAGCCCGACGTCCGTGCGGACAGGGAAACCGAGGGTTCGCAGCTCGGCAGCAATGTCATCACGATGATGGTCGACGATCGACTGGCGTCGAACGTCGTCTGTCATCACGTCGGTGTCGCTGTCGGCCATCTCGAGATAGGCCTTCAGGTGCTTAATCCCGACCGAACTCGTGTCCTGCGCGCGTAGCACGCTCGGGTCGAAGCTGGCATAGAGCACGACCTGTCGACGGGCACGAGTGATGGCCACGTTGAGCCTGCGTTCACCGCCCGCGCGAGACAGCGGCCCAAAGTTAAGGGGTACTACGCCGCTCGCGTTGGCACTGAACGCGATGGAGAACAAGATGCTGTCCCGCTCGTCCCCCTGCACGTTCTCCAGGTTCTTCACGAACAGGCCGTCCGGCTCATCGAGTGCGAGCGCGATGCGGTGGTCGTCGCAGTCTCGGAGCATGTTCTCGATCAGGTTGCGCTGCTGAACGTTGAACGTGATGACGCCCACCGACGGTGACTCGTGCGGAGAAGCCCAGAAACGACGTTGAATGTCCTCGACAATGGCCGTGGCCTCAGCCAGGTTCGTTCGGAGAGTCTTGCCGCGGCCCGACCGCTCGAACTGGCCGTCGATGCGAACCAAAGAGACGCCGTGACCGTCTGCGGAGGTATGTGATGCCCCCTGTAACGGGGCGGGGAAGGACGACAACCGGCTCTCGTAGTAGTTGTGGTTGCTGAACGCGATCAACGACTCGTCCTGGCTGCGGTAGTGCCATGACAGCCACTTGCTCGGCACACGCGCCTGCACGCACTCGGTCAGAATCGACTCCTCGTCGACCACGACGTCGGGGGCGGACTCCGATTCCTCGTCGATGCTGCTGCCCGCTTCAGCAAAGCTGGTCGGTGGCATCTGCTTGCTGTCGCCCACCACCACAACGGATGCGGCACGTCCCATCGCACCGATCGCATCCGGAACTCGAATCTGTGACGCTTCGTCGAACACGACGATGTCGAACAGGTCAGATTGCGCCGGGAAGAACCGGGCCACGGACTCGGGGCTCATGAGCGTGCAGGGCATGACCTGGGTGATAAGCGAGCCATAGTTCTCCAGGAGCGCCCGCACGCTCATCCCGCCGCGCTGACGGTCGAGCTGCCGGCGAAGGCCGCCAACCTGGCCGGAGGCCAAATTCGTGTCGAACCGGCGCAGCGCCAGCACCTCGGCCGGTATTCCGCGGGGGAGTTCGGCGCGCACCGCCTGTGTGCTCGTGGTGAACCGGCCGATGGTCTTATTGTGCGCGGCGATATCGAAGTCGTTGAGCGCGGTCGCGTCTTCGCGTTCGGAAATCGACGCGATGGCCACACCTTTGTCAAAGGCGAGGGCTGCATCGTCGGCTGGAATGTTCCCGGCCAGAATGGCGGTTCGTGCGGCGTCCAGGCCGTGGCGGCGCAGCGGTTCGATATGGCGCACGAGATTGAGCCATCGCTCCAAGACGACGGGCTGGCTGGTGTCGAGGTTGCGTGGGGCACGGGTCGCCCACCAGGCTGCGATGAAGCCGTCGGCGCTCGCCCAACGCTGAACGACGTCGGGCTGGAGCGCCGCTGCCGTGGTGAGCTGGTTCCACGCGGTGGCCAGGCGTGCGAGATGCTCGGCGCCCGCGCCGGTCGCGGTCGACGTGTAGTACTCCCGCAGATCGTTGATGTGCGGGCTGCCCGCAGGGTTCAGTGTGTCGCCGAGCCAACCGAACCAGGTGAGGGTGACTGAGAGGCTCTCCGCCTGCTCGGCGATGAACGGATTCCACAGTGGTGAGACGAGGGGGAGCGGGAGTTTGAGCGCGGCTTCACGGATACTGTGTGCCTCGGCATGGGAGGCGGCAATCGCAGCGGTGAGCGTGGAGAGCGTCTTGAGCGGCACACTGGCCGGGTCGACGATGAGATCATCACCGAGCTGCGCCAGCACGGCCCGACGCTTCTTTTTGCGACCGAAGAAGCCACCCTGATCGGCCGCGAGCGCCGCCGCATGGATGGCCGGGATGTCCCGCGCGAGCCCGGTGGGCTTCACGCTCGTCAGCCATTCTGGTGTCGATGCGATGATCGAGGCGAGGTGGCCCTCCAGCGCGGTCAGGTAGGCCTGCCACTCGTCGCTGTGTAGCGCGTCGATCACGGGCACCGGTTGCCGCGGTGCACGGGCCAGATCCGCCATCCGGCGACCGCGTCTGCAGTCGCCAACCGGCTCAGCGCCTGCAGGCTGAACCCGGCCTCCTGTGCGCCGACCAGTGCGGCGTCGAACTCGCGCGCAGCAGTATGAATCGCGACCGGATCTAGCGTTGTGCCGGGCCGTTCGTCGAGGAACGCCCACGGGTGCACAGCGCTGGGGCGGGCCAGATCGGAGAATTCGGGAAGCCGGCGGAGCACGTCGCGCAGGGTCGCGAAGATCTCCGGTGTGCTTCCGGCGACAAGCGCAGCCGGAATCGCCAGCGCGGTGATGCCCTGATCCGCGGTGAGTTCGTGCGTGCGGGCGCTGTAGAGGGAGAGCCCGGCAGCGTTGGTTTCGTGCAGGCGGTCGGCGTACCGGGCGAGACTGCGCCGGCTCGACTGGGCAGCCTCGAGGTTGGTCTGCAGCGCAGCTTCATCGGCCCGCACTCGCAGGTCGAGTGCCGCCTTGATCTGCGCGCGTGCGGCAGCCGGTCGGGCGCCCTTGTCGTGCAGGTCCAGGGAGAAATCACCAAGTCCGACGCTTTCCAAGCGTTTCTTCACCACATCGAGGGCGGCACGCTTCTCTGCGACGAACAGCACCCGTTTGCCGGCTGCGAGTGAGCGGGCGAGCAGGTTTGTGATCGTCTGCGACTTGCCCGTGCCCGGAGGGCCCTCGAGCACGAAGGTGCGCCCGCCCACGGCCTCGGCGACCGCCTCCAGCTGCGAAGAGTCGGCCGGCACCGGCACGCACCCGCCCAGCTCATCCAGATCTACGCTCGGCGCTGACAGCACGGGATCGAAGTAGGCCTCCAGGGGAGAGTTGATCAGGTGGGAGACGAGGCTGTTCAGGGACAGGACCTCCCAGTTCTCGTCCAAGTCCTTCCAAAGCCGGAACTTGGCGAACTGCAGAATCGACAGATCCACCGACTCCTCGACCCGAAACGGAAGCCCGGCTTTGGCGATGGCCTCGCGCACGGCCGTGAATGCCGCGGGCAGATCGATACCCGAGGAGTCTTGGGTCGGGTCTGACAGCCCCGGAATGTCGAGGTTGAAGCTCAGTCGCAGCTTTTCGAGCAGGCAGTAGTTCGGGGTCGAGGCACCAGATTCATCAACGGTCAGCCGGTAGGAGGTGCCGCGGCTCGCGGTCACCATCGTGACGGGAACGAGCACGAGAGGCGAGCGGAGCTCGCGGTCGTTGAATGTCCAGTGCAACATCCCGAACGCCAGGTACAGGTTGTTCGCGCCGGTCTCCTCCACGATGGTTTTCGCCTTGTTGGCGAGGTAGCGCAGTTTGGTCGTGTACGCGGCTTCAGTGATGTCAATGAAGGCGCTCTTCTTGTCGGCGAGCATCAGCTCCCGGGCGGTTTCGGACAGATCGCGCCCATAGCGCACGCCGCGGGCACGGTCGATGGTGGGCACGGCGTCGGAGGGCACCAGAGTGATCGGGGTGCCGGCATTGATCGCGTCTTCCATCCGCCCCACTGCCGGTGCCGGAACGGCGAGCGGGTACCCGGAGCGGTCGGTGTAGTTGATCAGCTTGTTGCGCAGACTCAGGTCGAGCAGGGCGTTCTTCCATTGGGCCACCCGGGCGGGAACCGGTGTGCCTCCGGGCGTGGTGTCGGCCGCTGCTGACGCGTAATAGGGCGCGATGGTCGGCCCGGCGCCAGGCTGGTAGACGGTGACGACTGTTTCACCATCGACGCCGATCGAGCGGCTCGGCAGCGGAAAGATGTGGGACTCGCGGGCCTGGCGGATGTCTGTGACACCGAGGAACTTCTCCAGGCCGGCCGCGAGGTGCTTGATATGGGGGAGGCGTTGCGCCTCCGCGAACGGTGCCGACTCGTCGCCTCCCGCAATGCAGGTCGTTTCGACCAGCCCGATCTCGCCGAGGTCGACCAGGTTCACGATGTCGGCCACGTCGGTGAGCGCTGGCGCGCCCAGTGACGAGTCGATGCGCCAGTAGCCGATGAAGATGTGGTCGTTCAGGGTCCACAGCGTCGAGTTGATCCCGGCCTGCTCCAGTGCGGCTGCAAGGGTGACTGTCGTGTCGAGGCAGGTGCCGAGGCGTCCCTCGAGCACCTCGGCGGGGGTGCGCACCTTCTGGCCCCGGGAGCCCCAGCTAGCGGGCGGCTCCGCATAGCGGATGTCGCGGGCTCGCATCGCGTCGTAGATCGCGGCCGCAGTCTCGTCGACGCGTTCAGCGCTCTCAGTCTGGTAGCCGGAGAGCGAGGAGTTGCCCGTGCGCTCCTTGAGCAGGTCGGAGGCCTCGGTCAGAAGCGGTGCGATAGCGGCAGCATTCGGTTGCACGTGTGCAGCGAGCAGCTCCAGACCGAGGTTGAGGGGATTCGCCACCCACTGGTTGAAAGCGAGAATCTCCACGTTGACCGTTGTCTCCGCGAGAAGCGCTCCGACGCTATTGCGCAACGTGGCGCGGATGAGACCGGGCCGCTGTTCATCCACGCCGAGCATGCGAGCTGGGTCAAGCACAAGATCAACGGTGCGCAGGATCGTGGTCTGCTGGTCACCGAGGTCGACCAGGAGCACCTTCGGCCCGCCGAGTGACCCGTCGGCGCTCACCACGTCAACCTCGAGGGAGGCTCCGCGGGTTTCGCCGGCGAGATTCTGGATGACGATCTCATCGACGACAGGGATTCGGCAGTGTGCCATCGCGTAGCTGAGGAACGGCAACGAACTGATGGTGATCGTGGCAGACG
The DNA here is from genome assembly GCF_019443325.1 of Cryobacterium sp. PAMC25264. NCBI lineage: Bacteria > Bacillati > Actinomycetota > Actinomycetes > Micrococcales > Microbacteriaceae > Cryobacterium > Cryobacterium sp. PAMC25264. Next base: position 2,330,015 of record NZ_CP080383.1, on the reverse strand, counting down.
TGGGGCTCACGGCCGGCGTGCTAGCGGGGAACTGAGTGGTCAACACTTCTGGTGCCACAACCGGGCGGCGTGCGCTGCCACCCGCGAAACGGCGCCATGCCCGCGGACCGCGGCGGAGCCCCGCCGAAAGGTGGCCCACGCGGGCGCGGACGTTCGGCGGGACGCGATCACGGCATCCGTTGAGGGCTGTTGTCGTCGGTCGGACTACTCGAGCACGGCGTAGGCCTCGAGCTCGACGAGCACGTCGGGTTCGAAGAGGTAGTCGATGCCGATGACCGACACCGGCGGCAGCGGCTGCGGCAAGTTCAGTTCCGCGGCGACGAGCTCGATGCCGGCCATGAAAGCCTCGCCCCGACCCGGGGCCGACGCGTCGGTGAGGAAGAAGCGCAACCGCACGACATCCGCGAAGGTGGCGCCGGCACCGGCGAGGCCGAGGGCGGTGTTGCGCAGCACCTGGGCGACCTGGCCGGTGAGGTCGCCGGTGGCGATGTGGGCGGCGTCGCCGTCGCGGGAGATCTGCCCGGCGACGTGCACGTGTCGGGTGCCGGTACCGATGGCGACGTGGTGGTACGGCGCGGGCTGGAACAGGTTCGCGGGGGAGAAGGTTTCGACGCTCATGGGGCTGCTTTCGTTGAAGTCGGTAGGTGGTATCTCCTGTCTACCTAGTGCACGAAGGGAACTTCAACGAGACTAGGTGTCATGAAAGACACCTCTCCGGTCGCATCCGCACTCCTCCAGGTGGATGCGCCCCACCGCGAACTGCTCGACCAGGTGCTCGACAAGTGGTCGCTGCAGGTGCTCGACGTGCTCTGCGGCACGAACCTGCGGTTCAACGAGCTGCGCCGCGCGGTCCCGGCGATCGGGCAGAAGTCGCTCACCGCGTGTCTGCGCCGGCTCGAGCGCAACGGCATGATTGAGCGAGTGGTGCTGCAAAGCCGCCCGGTAGCGGTGGAGTACCGGATCGCCCCGGTGGGCAACACCCTCAACGAACTGGTGGATGCGCTGCTGCGGTGGACCACCGAAAACATGCCCGAGGTTCAGCGGGCGCGGGAACGGTTTGACGCCGTGGAGGGCTAGCCGGACGCTCGCGAGACCCGGAGCCCAACACGGGCTGACCGACGCACTGCCGCTGCCCGGAGTCGCGTGGCTCTCACCCTGATCGGGGTTCACCTGCCGTGCAGCGACCATGGTGGCGTTCGATGAGGGCCCTCTGCTGAGATCGCCTGCCCGGCGCCTCGGCCACGGACACAAACGTGCGCGCTGGTCAGACGGCGGCCAGGACCTGGTCGACCAGGCGCCCGTCGACCATCTTCACGACCGCATGCATCCGCGGCAGGTGCACGAGGTCGTGGGTGACGAGCAGTGTGGAGGTATCGAGTTGGTCGGTGAGGTGAAGGATGAGGTCGATGATGCTCGCGCCGCGTTCCTGGTCGAGAGCGCTGGTGGGTTCGTCGACGAGGAGCACGCTGGGGTTGTTCATCAAGGCACGGGCGATGTTGACGCGCTGACGTTGACCGCCGGAGAGCTGATGTGGTCGTTTGTTGCCGTGATCGGTGAGGCCGACCGCGTCGAGCAACTCGGCCGCGCGGATGGCTGTTCTGGCTCGCTGACGGCGGCCGTGACGGGCGCCGAGTTCGTTCATCACTTCGAGCTGTTCGAGTGCGGTGAGCGAGGGAATCAGGTTGGGCTGCTGAAAAACGATCCCGATCTTGTCGCGGCGGAAGTCGCTCGCGTCCGCGGCACTCAGCCGCGTGGCGTCGACGTCGTCGATATGTACCTGGCCGGAGTCCGGACCGATCAGGGTCGCGGCGACGGCGAGGAGGCTGGACTTGCCCGAACCGCTGGGCCCGGTGATGCCGGTCACCGTGCCCGGGCGGGCGGTGAGGGAGACGTGGTCGACGGCGGTGACGCGGGTGTCGCCGTCTTCGAAGGTGAGGGTGATGTTGTTCAGGCGGATCATCGGTTGCTCCCGAGGGCGGTGAGTGGGTCGGCGGAGGTGACGGAGCGAAGAGCGAAGGCGGCTCCCGCGAGTCCGAGGACGATCATGATGGCCCCCGGCAGGAGTGTGGTGAGCGGGTTGAGCATGAACGGTAGGGCGTTGCCGGCCAGAGCACCGAGGATGGCCACCAGGCCGATGCCGAGTCCGATCCCGAGCACGAGCACGATCAGTGCCTGCCCCAGGGCGTCATACACGAGCGAACGGGTGCTCGCGCCCAGAGCCTTCAGCACCGCGATGTCTCCCGAGCGTTGCATGGTCCACACCGTGAAGAAGGCGCCGATCACTAGGGCGGAAATACCAAACAGCATGGCCACGATCATCAGGAGCGAGCCGATCTCGGACTTGAAGGCGCTGAGCGCGGTGAGAGAACCGAGGGTGCTCTCCGCCACGGTGCCGGTGTCGCTGGATGCGTTTTCCCAGTCCGGGCTGCCCGAGACCGCGAGCACGGTGGCATAGACGTCGGGGTTTCCGGTGGCTGCGGAGTAGGCCTGCCAGTCGTGCAGGGTCATTTTGACGACCGGAGTGTGGCTGTACCACCAGTCTCCGGCGATGGATTCGACCTCATAGGCGGTGCCGGCGATGGTGACGGTGTCACCGGTTGAGACGCCCAGGTCTGTCGCGGCGGCAGTGGAGAGGCCGAGCGAACCGTTCGTGGTCGGAGAGGAACTGTCGAAGCCCGGCTGCACACCGAAGGCGGCGATCGCCACTCGGATATCCCCGTTGTCGGCTCGTGTCTGGCTGATCCCGATCGGCTGCACGCCGCTCACGTCGCTGGTGGCTTCCCAGGCCTTGGCTTGTTTTTCGGTGACCGTGGAGTCGGAGAAACTCACGGCGGTGCTGCCGCTGGACGGCGCGGAGAACACCAGCCGGTCGCCGGGGATGGAGAGCACGGCCGAAATATTCTGCGCAGCGAGGCCTCCGGTGAGACCGCTGAGGAATCCGACGAGAACGGTGATGAGGGCGACGACGGAGCCGATGAGGATGAATCGACCGCGGGCGAAGCGCAGGTCGCGGAGGGCGACGAACATGGCGTGTTCCTTTCGTGCCGCCGAACTGGCGACACAATCAACTTTCACGTCGTTCGCCGTTCGGGTCATCCGTCACCAGCACAGCGTTTCGCGGCGAAAAGATGGAGACCCCAGTCGTACTTTCGAACGATGAGGACGAGATGCCCGGAGCGTACTGTTGGTTGCCATGGCTCACACTGCGCTCACTCCGATCTTCGTGGGCCTGCGCACGGGATTGCACGGCCTCTTCATCACCCTCGTGGGACTGGTCGTCGGGCGGGCACTTCTGGTTCCGTCGTCGAACAGCGTTGCCGTCGTCGTGGTGTCGCTGATTCTTCTGGTTACGTACGCAGCCGGCGGCCTGTTCGTGCGCGCCGCGCGCACACGGGGGCGGCTTCCTGGCTTTCTGTGGCTCACACTGGTGAGCGTGGAGTGGCTGGTTCTACTCTCGCTGAGCTCCCTTGCCGCCTACCTGGTCTTCGTGCTGTTCTTCCTCTACCTGCATATCCTCGGGCGCGGGTTTGGCACGCTCATGGTTCTGATCACCACCGGTGTGGCGATCGTCGCCCTGGGTGTGGAGGGCGGCTGGAGCGTCGGCGGGGTGATCGGCCCCCTCGTCGGCGCGGCGGTTGCGGTGATGATTGGGCTGGGCTACCAAGCACTGGCCCGGGAAGCCGCGGAGCGGGAGCGGCTGATGAGCGAACTGCTCGCTACCCGCGATCGGCTTGCCTTGATCGATCACGAATCCGGAGTATTGGCCGAACGCGCGCGCCTCGCGCGCGAGATTCACGACACCGTCGCACAGGGGCTCTCCAGTATCCAGATGCTGCTTCACGCGGCGGAACGGGCCGACCCGGAGCGCCCCGGAGTGGAACACATCCGCCTCGCCCGCGAAACCGCCGCCTCCAACCTCGCCGATACGCGCCGCTTCATCAGCGAACTCACCCCGCCCAACCTCGATGAGGCCGGGCTCGGCGGCACTCTACGTCGACTGGCCGACACCCAGTGGGTGCCACAGGGCCTGGCCGTCACCGTGAGAATCTCCGACGCGCTTACGCTGCCGATGTACCTCCAGACGGCGCTCCTGCGGATCGCCCAGGGCGCCATCGCGAATGTCATCCAGCACGCCCAGGCCACAAGCGCCACCATCACCCTGGCCGTTGAGAACGATGAGGTGCGTTTCACTATCGCCGATGACGGTCGGGGCTTCGACCCCAGCGACTCCTCATCCGATCAACCCGGAAGGCGAACCGACTCCTTCGGGCTTCAAGCCACCCGAGAACGGGTGGATCAACTCGGAGGGGTTCTCACCGTCGATTCGGCCCCCGGCCGCGGGAGCGTCGTCACCGTGGACCTGACCCTGAAGGACAGCGCATGATCCGCCTCGTGATCGCCGACGACCACCCCATCGTTCGGGCGGGCCTGCGGGCGCTCTTCAGCTCTGAAGACGGCGTCACCGTCGTCGCCGAGGCCGCCACGCCCGACGAAGCCGTCACGGCAGCGGAGCGCGAAAACCCCGACGTTGTGCTGATGGATTTGCAATTCGGCTCCACCGCGAACAGCACCGGTGCCGACGCGACCAGACGGATTCGAGAGCTGCCGGCACCCCCGTATGTTCTCGTGCTGACCAACTACGATTCCGACGCCGATATTCTCGGCGCAGTCGAAGCGGGAGCCAGCGGCTACCTGTTGAAGGACGCACCACCGCACGAACTCATCGCGGCCGTTCGCGCGGCCGCGGCCGGTGAAAGCGCTCTGGCGCCGGTGATCGCCTCACGACTGCTGAGCAGGATGCGCGCGCCCCAGGTGAGCCTGAGTGCTCGAGAAATGGAAGTCCTCGAAGCCGTGGCCGCTGGTCGGTCCAACACGGAGGTCGCTCGCCAACTCTTCGTGACCGAGACAACCGTCAAATCTCACCTCGCGCACATCTTTTCAAAACTGAACGTGACCTCCCGCACGGCCGCCGTGTCCACGGCCCGCCAGCACGGCATCCTGCGCTAGCTCACGGCCAGCGCGCAGATCATCTATCGGGTGCGCCGAGTGCGTTGCTCCTGCACTATGCACAACGATGGCCGGCGGATGCCCGGAATCACGGGCATCCGCCGGCTGCGGCAATTGCAAATTGCACGAGTTACGCGCGCTGGGCGGGCGTGAGGGGTGGCTGTGGTGGTCGTGGCCTCGGCTTACCTGGCTGAATGCAGCTCTGTGCCGGCTCAGGGGAGGGCGGGAACGAGCGTTTCGCCGTCGGGCGTGGTGAGAGGCTGCACTTCCTTTAGTTTCATCATCGTGCTGTCCAGCACCGGGAGCGCGGCGAGAGCGTCGCGCACCCCGGGCTTGGTCTTGCCGCACACATCCACCGGATAGCGCGCGTGGATAGCCTGCCCGGCCTCGTCCACGAGCCAGAGCGGGGGCACGAATTCCCAGTCGGCTGTGCACGCGGCGGTCGAGTCGTCGCCATCGTCAGGCTCGGCAAGGGCGGCGAGAAGCTCTGTGAGATCGCCTCCGAACGTCACGGCGGTGATGCTGAACCTTTGTGGCTCGTCTATGTCGGCGACCACATCGCACCGCACAGCCGTGGTGGGGGCGAAGCCCTCCGGTTTCCATCCGGCTTTCGGCGCGTACGGATGCTCCGGGTCAGGGGCGATGGTCGAGTCGGGCGGGAAGGCCCAGTAGTTCAGGTTCGGAGCTAGACAGTCGTAGCCGTCGACGATCTTCGCGATATCCCTCGGGAGTACGCCACTGCCGGGTCCTGCGCCGCATCCGCTGAGCAGAAAGCTCGCTACCGCCGCCCCGACCAGCACCCGAATACCAGTCCTCGCACTCGGTATGGATCGTCTGGGCCGCATGAGTCAACCATGCCCGGAATCATTGGTCGTGGCGACGGTGGGACCGACTTCGTTACCGGAAAGGAAGACTCGCTCGACGAGGACGCTGCCCCACCCGTTTCCCTGTGCCAGGGTCGATAGGCGGTGCCTTGCCCGCATAAGGCGGCGCGGGCGGTACCTCGCCACGGAAACGCTCGAGCCTTCGCCGAGGTGCGCACTCGAGCGACCAAGCGCTGCGGCGCCCGCGGATGTTTCAGGGAAACATTCCGGCCCCGCCAGCGTTACCCCTGACATGAAGACCATTGTGTACAGCCAGACCGGTGACCCGTCCGTGCTTCAGCTCGTGGATCGGCCGGTGACCGAACCCGGTGCCGGCGAGGTGCGGGTGCGCATCGTGGTGAGCGGGGTGAACCCCACCGACTGGAAGTCGCGCCAAGGCTCGGCTCCGGGCGAGAAGCTGGCGTTCGACCACGTGGTGCCCAACCAGGATGGTGCGGGTGTCGTGGACGCTGTCGGCGACGGGGTGCAGCACGTGGCGGTGGGTGACCGGGTGTGGTTGGCGCTGGCCGCGTACCAGCGGGCGAGCAGCGGGTCCGCCCAGGAGCTGGCGGTGCTGCCCGCGGAGCGGGTCTTCCCGCTGCCGGACAACGCGAGCTTCGACCAGGGCGCGAGCATGGGGGTGCCGGCGATCACGGCGCACCGCGCGCTGACCGTGGCCGAAGACGGCCCGCGGCGGCTGCACCCCGGGGCGCTGGCCGGCAAGACGGTGCTCGTGGCCGGCGGTGCCGGCGCGGTCGGGCACGCTGCGATTCAGCTGGCCCGGTGGGCCGGGGCATCCGTGATCACAACCGTGAGCTCACCGGAGAAGGCGGCGCTCGCCACGGCCGCCGGCGCGCAGCACGTGCTCACCTACACCGACCAGGACATCGTCGCCCAGATCCGCGCGATCGCCCCGGACGGCGTCGACCAGATAGTGGAGGTGGCGCCCGCCCAGAACGCGGAGCTCGACCTCGACGTCATCCGCAACCGCGGGTCGATTGCCGTCTACGCCAACAACGGCGGCGACCAGATGACCCTCGATGTGCGCCGGCACTTCAGTCTCAATGTGCGGTACCAGTTCGTGCTTCTCTACACGGTGGGAATGGACGAGATTCGCGCGGCTGCCGAGGACATCAACGCGGCCCTGGCCGATGGTGCGCTCGCCGTGGGGGAGCCGGCCGGGCTGCCACTGCACCGCACCGACCTCGAGCACACGGCGGATGCGCATGCTCTGGTGGAGAGCGGCGTGGTGGGCAAGGTGCTGATCGACGTGTCGGCGGCCCAGTAGGAACACGCGGTGGGCGCTCCCTGGATGCCCCAGACCTGCGCGCCAGCGTGTGAATCGCTGTGCGAGGCTCGCAAGAGACGCCGGATGCCTTCACCGCTAGCGAGGTGCCGTGGACCGGTGCGCAAGGCCCTGCGCGTCGTGACCGCACCTCGTGTGGGCGTCCGCTACCGCTAGAGCGGGCGCGGTCGCCGGTGCGAGGTGCAGTGAACTATTGCGGAGAGCGTTTCGCGCCCTGACCGCGCCTCGTCTGGCTGGATGAGCCACCTATAGGGGGCTCATCCAGTGACACGAGGTGCCGCGACCGAGGCCGGGCGCGCTGACCCCAGCGACCCGGCTGCACCCCGCCAGATCCGGCGCTGAGAATGAGCATTCCTCTTGACTCCCCGAACCTTAACCGGTTTAGTTGAGGCATGACGTACAACGATGTCCGATCAAGTCCCTGTCCATCCACTCACTCGCGGGCGGGCCGGTTCGCCGTGGCCGCCACCCTGTCGGTCGCCCTGGTGGGCACCGGCGCGCTGGGGCTGGCCCCCGCGTCGGCGGTCACGAGCACCGCGAGCACACCCGGGTCGGCGGTGCCGGCGGCCGACGCATCCGCCCCGCTCACCAATCTCAGCCACCTCAACTTTCTGCTCGACGAGGTGCCGCTGCCGGTGCTCGCCGGGCACACCACCTACCAGGCCGCGGAGAACCCGGTGGTGGAAGCGCCCTGGACCTACGCCGACAAGAACGACGACGGTAGCTACACGCCGATCGGCGGCGGCACCCTCGACCCGGCCACCGGGTACTACAGCCAGGGCGCGTTCAACGCCGACGACACCGCCCGCGCGGCCGTCGTGTACCTGCGGCACTGGCAGCAGACCGGCGACACCTCGAGCCGCGACCACGCGTTCCAGACGCTGCGCTCGCTCACCTACCTGCAGACCACCGACGGACCCAACGCCGGCAACGTGGTGCTCTGGCAGCAGGTCGACGGCACGCTCAACCCCAGCGCCGAACCGGTGGAGCTGCCCGACCCCAGCGACTCGGCCGAGTCCTACTGGCTGGCCCGCACGGTGTGGGCGCTCGGTGAGGGCTACGCCGCGTTCGCCGACGAAGACCCGGCGTTCGCCGCGTTCCTGCAGGACCGCATGACCCTCAGCCTGGCCGCCCTCAACGCCGGGTCGCTCGGCGACTACCCCGCCTATGACATCGCCGACGGCGACGAGGTGCCCGGCTGGCTGATCGCCGACGGGGCGGATGCGTCGGCCGAGGCCGTGCTCGGCCTCGCCGCGTACGTGCAGGCCGGCCCGACCGGACCCACCGCGGACACCGCGCGCACCGCGCTCGACCAGTTGAGCGCGGGCATCGCGGCGCTGTCCACGGTCGAGGGAGCCAGCGGCGATTGGCCGTTCGGTGCGATCATGCCCTGGACGCATTCGCCCAGCCTCTGGCACGCCTGGGGCGGGATGGCCCCGGCCGCTGTCGCCGTCGCATCCGAGGTTCTCGACGACCCGGCCTTGCTCACCGCCGCGGTGCAGGACACCGCGCAGTTCACCCGCAGCTGCTCGCCGCGGGCGGACCGGACAACGCCTGGTCGCCGACCCCCGGCGAGGCGCAGATCGCCTACGGCGTCGACTCCCGGCTGCAGAGCCTGGTCGCGACCGCCGATGTGGCCGATGCCCCGGGCTGCTCAACGTGGCGGCGATCACCGCCGGCTGGTACTTCGGCGCCAACCGCAGCGGCCTGCCCGCCTATGACCCGACCACCGGCACCGCGATCGACGGCATCGAACGCGACGGCCGGGTGAACACCAACTCAGGCGCAGAGTCGACCATCCACGCGCTGCTGTCGATGCTCACGCTCGACGCGCACCCGACCTCAAGGCTGCGGCCCTGGGTGTCACCAGCACGGTGGCCACCCACGGGCTGAGTGTGGTCGAGGCTGAGTCGGGTTCGATCACGGGCGGCACCGTCGTCACGCCGGAGTCCTCGTGGACCGGCGAGGCCAACTGGTCCGGCGGCGCGTACGTCGACCTCGCTGCGGGCGGCACCCTGCGCATCACCGTTCCGGCCGATGACCAGGCCCGCCGGGTGCATCCGATCGTGAACCAGGTCGTCGACCCGTCCGGGACCACCACCTGGACCAGCGGTACCGGCAAGCCGGGCAAGGGCAAGCCCGGCTCCGGCACTGTCACGCTCGGCACCACCGCCAACGGCGGCGCCGGCGAGCAGGGCGTCACCGAGGCGCCCGGCCAGTTGCTGCCGCTGCCGCTGACCAACACCCTGCCGGGCAAGACCACCCAGGTGATCGGCACGACGGATGCCGCGGCGCAGCTCGACGCGCTGCTCATCCAGCCGCTCATCTCCACGGTGGCCGTGACCGGGCCCGCCGGTGACTCGACGCTCTTCGTGAGCGCCGACACGGCCGACGCGCAGCGCCGCATCGACGTGCCCCGCGGGCAGCAGCTTGTGCAGCAGGCGTTCGACGCCACCGGCCAGCCGGTCGCGGACTGGCACAAGGGCAAGGGCGACGCCCGCAGCGGCAAGGTTTTCATCGCCGCCGGCGGGTTCACCCAGGTGTGGTTCGAGGCCAAGAAGTAGGTATGTGCCGACGAGGTGCCCCGGGTCGCGCGGTTCGCGCAGCCGGGGCATTCTTGTGGTGCCCCGCGGGTGGCGGGTGTTTCGTGCGGTAGTGCTGTGCCCGGCCGGCCGGCCGGCTCGCCCGCCTGGCCGCCCGGGCCGCGCCAGCTCGGTCATGTGCTGCGCGGGTCAGGCGCCGCTTCGCTGTCTGCGCGCCACCCGCGAAGCGGCGCGTTGCCCGCGCAACGCCCGAAACCGGCACGGGGTGCCTGCGAGCCCGCTCGCGCGCCACCCGCGTAGCGGCGCGTTGCCCGCGCAACGCCCGAATCCGGCGGTTGGAGCTCCCTCTGCGGAACGACAATCCCACGATGTCGGCCCGATCACGCAGGATAGAAGCATGGCTCACCGTCAACACGCATCCGCCTCGTCTGGCCCCGACGGCGACCGGGCCGATAAGACCTGCGCCTCGTGCGGCCGCCGCATCGAGTGGCGCGTCAAATGGGCCAAGAACTGGGACGCCGTGAAGTACTGCTCCGACGCGTGCCGCGCCCACCGGGTCGACGACACCGACCGGCGGCTCGAAGAGACCATCACGACCCTGCTCGACAAGCGGGCGACGGATGCCACGATCTGCCCGTCCGACGCGGCGCGAGCAATCGGCGGCGAGGAGTGGCGCGATCTGATGGAGCCGGCCCGCCGCGCCGCCCGCCGCATGGTCGCCCGCGGTGACCTGCAGATCACCCAGGGCGGCTCGGTGGTCGACCCCTCGACCGCCAAGGGCCCGATCCGGTTGCGCCGGCCGCGTTAGGGCGCATCCGCCTGTCGCCTCGTGGGCCTGACCAACCGTGAGGGGCCGCGGTTGGGACGCGCGGGTCAGGCGCCCCTGCGCCCGTGGCGTGCCAGGCGCGCAGGGGCGCGTTGCCCGCGCACCGCTGGAACCGGGTGCCGTGCCCGCGCACCGCGTGAACCGCGAGCTCTGACAGCGCGCCGCTAGAACAGCGCGCCGCTAGAACAGCGCGCGGCTAGAACCCTGCGCGGTCGAACGCCTGGAGCAGCGTCGGCCGGCGACTGTTCTCGTCGCGAAGCTCCACCATGAGCAACGCGAACCGGTGCGCGTCATTCGTTGCATTGAGGGCTCGGCGCAGTTGCCGCAACCGGCCGACCGCGGACTTGTAGTTCTGGGGTTTGGACACAGCGAGGTCGGACTGAATGAGTTGGATCAGTACCGGAACGACGGCGGCCGGGTCGGCTTTCTCCCGCGCGGCCACCAACTCGGTCCAGAGCCCCACATCGGTGGTGAGCCGCTCGCCCGCCTCCCAGGCGCGCTCGGTGAGGTCCAGCTCTAGCAGGGTGCCGATCAATTCGCGCGGATGCTGCGTCTCAAGCCGCTCGAACACGGCCTCGGCGAGCGAGTCCCAGGTGACGGCGCTGTTCGGGGCACCCGCGGCCTGGGCGAGAGCCAAGGCGTTCTTCGCGGACGGCCGACGATCAAAGAGCATTTGTCGGGCAGCCAGTTCTGCGTCGTGCGCGCGGTACTCGTGCAGAAGCTCGGCCCAATAGTGGCCGGCACGCTCGGCCTGCCAGCTCTCCTCGAGCAGGGCGGCGCGTTCGGCGTATGCGATCGCTTGGTCGATGGCGCCGATTTCCATCAGAGCTTGGGCCAGATCATGCAGGAGATACGACCGAGTGAGGTCGCCGAAGCTGGCGATGACTTTCTCGGGATCACCGCTCGCCACGGCCACCCGTTGCCGGAAGCCGGCGATCAACCTACGCTTCGAGTCGTAGGTGTCGGTGGGTGGCGGGAGCTCAGCTTCCAGCGCGTCCAGGCGTTCGCTGAGCACGGCGAGGCCGGGCTCACCCAGCGCGTCCCGGTACTGGGCGATGTCGGGTTCAAAGAAGCCCTGGGCGCCGCCGAAACGGAAATCGATGAGCCATTCGGCGAGCACCGCGGGCCTGGGCGGTGCCGCCTTGCATAGCTCGGCGTGGAGCTGAAGAAGAGCGCCGACCACACCCTGGATCTCGCCGTTGGAGTCGTCGGCGTGGAGGAGCAGCTTCACGACAACGGCGATTGCCTTCTCCGTCGTGGGGATGAGCGCGGCGCTACCCCAGGTACTCGCAGCGGTACGGAGCTCGTGCACCCCAGCGTAGGCGTCGTCGACGTACTCCGAGACCGCGCTCCACCGGATGAGCTCCCGCCGGGTGCGAAAGATAGCCAGGATGCGGGTCCGCGCTTTGGCGAGGGTCTCGGCGGATGCGTCGGTGGGGGAGCCGATGGGCGGCGCCGGGGGCGCATCCGCGAACCGGTCGGTATCTGGCGGGCACATAGCGATAAGTCTTACAGCTAGCCCCGCCCCGCGCTCATAGCCCGGAGCTATGATTTCGCCATGAGTTCGTCAGGCAGCATTCTCGATGCGCGGGCCCGAGCCGGTCTCTCGCAGACCCAGCTGGCCCGGCGTGCCGGTGTGCCGCAGCCCAACCTCTCGGCCTACGAGACGGGCCGGGTGCAGCCACGGCCCGAGACCCTCGCCCGCATTCTCGCCGCGACGGTGCCGTTGTGAGCGACCGAAGCCAGGGGAGCGATACCCGATGACCCACGAATTCGACCGCACGGATGCGCTGCTGGCCGACATCCGGGATCTCGTGCGCCACGCCAACCTCATCACCGCGCGCGGCCGGGACGTGTTCTTCGACCCAGGCGACCGCACCCAACAGCTGGCCGCGAAGGCCATTGTGATCGATCTGCAGACAGCCGTGGAGCGGTTGCCCGAGGGGTACCGGGACCTGCACCCGGAGGTGGCCTGGAACGAGCTGCGCGCTATGGGTGACTACCTCGCGCGCGACGCGAACACGGACTACCAGATCGTGTGGAACGCCCTCGTCGCGGACCTTCCGCGGCTGCTGGTGCAACTGGGCATCGCGTAAAGAAGCGGCTCTGGGCCCCCTCGGCACGTGCGTGCATGTCGCGCCCCCGTCGCCGGTCGAGCCTGTCGAGCTGTGGGGGCGCTTCGCGCCCGGGTGGTCGGCGGAAGCGCACTTCCTTAGGAGACCTCTTGACGTGCCTCGAGATCCGCTCACCGGGTCTCGACGGGCTCGACCAGCGCAATGGACGCCTTCCACAGGCCGGCTCACCGGGTCTCGACGGGCTCGACCAGCGAGATGGTGGGGCTGTCGAGGTTGGGTTGCGGGGTCTCGACGGGCTCGACCGGCGAGGAGTTAACCCGACCAGCGAGGAGATAGAGGTCGTGCTCCGCACATCTCAGGCGTAGCGTGGAAGCATGGCGGAGATCACCGAGCCTGGGGTAGAGAACGCACAGAACGACCACCGATTCTTCGGTCAGCCGCGGGCGCTGGCCAGCATCTTCGGCGTCGAGATGTGGGAGCGCTTCTCGTTCTACGGGATGCAGGGCATCCTGCTTCTCTACCTGTACTACTCGGCCCGAGAGGGCGGTCTGGGCATCCCACAGGCCACGGCGGCGGGCGTCGTGGGCGCATACGGGGGAGCGGTCTACCTCTCCACGATTCTCGGTGCCTGGATCGCCGACCGGCTGGCCGGCTCCGAGCGGGTGCTCTTCTACAGCGCCGTGGTCATCATGTGCGGGCACATCGCCCTCGCACTGATCCCGGATGTCGCGGGGGTCGTGGTGGGCCTCATCCTGGTGGCTTTCGGCAGCGGAGGTCTCAAGGCCAATGCCACCTCCGTGGTGGGCACGCTGTACCGGAAGGACGATCCGCGGCGCGACGCCGGCTTCTCGCTGTTCTACCTCGGCATCAACCTGGGCGCGTTCTTCGGCCCGCTGCTGACCGGGCTGCTGCAGACCACTCTCGGCTTCCACTACGGCTTCGGCCTGGCCGCCGTGGGCATGGCTATCGGCCTCACCCAGTACTCCTTCGGCCGCAAGCGGCTGCCCGCCGTGGCTCACGAGGTGCCCGACCCGCTGCCGCGCCGCCGGTATCTGCCCTACTCCGCCATCGCGGCCGGCGGCATCCTGCTCATCGTGGTGCTCGTGGCCACAGGGGTGATCACCGCGTCGAACCTGGTGACCATCGTGATCGGCGTGACGATCGTGGCCTCCGTCACGTACTTCGTGGTGATCCTCAGCAACCGGCACATCTCCACCGTGGAGCGCCACCGGGTGTACGCGTTCATCCCGCTGTTCATCGCGAGTGCGGCGTTCTGGTCGCTGTACCAGCAGCAGTTCACCGTGGTGACGATCTACTCGGACGAGCGACTGAACCGCAACCTGTTCGGCTGGGAGATGCCGGTGCCGTGGGTGCAGTCGATCAACCCGGTCTTCATCATCGTGCTGTCGGGGGTGTTCGCCGCGCTCTGGACCCGGTGGGGTGCCAAGCAGCCCTCCACGCCGGTGAAGTTCGCGTTCGGCACGGGCATCATGGGCGTGGCGTTCCTGCTGTTCCTGCCGTTCGCCGGGGGAGCGGCGAATTCCACCCCGTTGCTCGCACTGATCGGCATCCTGCTGGTCTTTACGATCGCCGAGCTGCTGCTGTCGCCGGTGGGCCTGTCGGTGTCGACCAAGCTCGCGCCCGAGCTGTTCAAGACGCAGATGGTGGCGTTGTTCTTCCTCTCCGTGGCCCTCGGCACCGCGGTCTCCGGGGTCCTGGCCGAGTGGTACGCCACCGCTCCCGAGCAGCTGTACTTCGGTGTTCTCGGCGGCATCGCCATCGTGCTGGGCGTCATCCTGGGGCTCTTCACCCGGCCGATTCTGCGGCTGATGAGCGGGGTTCGGTAGCTCCGGCTTAGTAGTGATGCCGAGCGGCGATGATGACGATCTCGTTCTGCTCCACCGTGTACACCAGCCGGTGTTCATCGGTGATGCGGCGGGACCAGTACCCGGCGAGTTGATGCTTGAGCGCTTCGGGTTTACCGATGCCGGTGAACGGGGTGCGTTGCACGTCGGCGATGAGCTTGTTGATGCGTTTCACCATCGTCCGGTCAGTGGTGACCCAATATTGATAGTCGTCCCAGCCGGCATCCGTGAACGCGATTATCACTCGGCCAGGGGACGAACGCTCGCCGTGCCGGCCCGGTGCTGCGCGATGCTTTCGAGCAGGTGCGCCGCGTTAGCGGGGGAACGCAGCAGGTAGGCGGTTTCTTCGAGTGCCTCGTAGTCAGCCAGCGACATGAGAACCGCGCTGCCCTTCTTGGAGACGATTTCGATGGGCATGTGGTCCTCATTGACCTTTTCGATCAACGGGAACAACTGAGCCCTTGCTTGTGAGGCTGTAATTGCCACGACGCTTCCCTCCGACTGGTACAGAATAACGTACCACTTGTGGTCGTGGATTCCCTGAGAGGTTTTGGTCACTAGTCTCGTGTGCAGGCACGGAATTCGCGTGCCGGTCGCTGTCGCCCCTCCCCTCCCGCACCCAGCCCAAGGAGTTCCACCGCGTGTCCGCACTGAGCCAGACACATGCGCTGCGACAACTCGTCGACACGGATGCCACCTGGCAGCTGCTGCGCGCCGACAATGCTCCCGTGATCGCGGCACTGCTCAACGAGCATCTCGGTGGTGAAGACCGGCGGTTGCCCACGGACGAGCTGTACGAACTCATCGACCACGACCTCGAGGGGCTGCGCGCGCACGGGCTGACCCTGCCGCTGAGCGGCCAGGGCTACTGCGCCGAATGGCGCAAGGCCGGCTACCTCACTCGGCGCCCCGCCGACGCGGCCCGCGGCGAAACCTTCGAACTCTCGGCGGGCGCGCTGGGCGCGATCCGGTTCCTCGAGCAGCTCGCCGCGCCGCGGCAGACCGTGACCGAATCGCGCCTGGCCAGCATCGGCGTTCAGCTGGGCCAGCTGGCGATCGAAACCGACCCGGACGCCACCCGGAGGCTGGAACAATTGCACGCCCAGCGCGACCGGATCGACGCGCAGATCGACCGCATCCACGCCGGCGAGCTCGACACCCTCGACGACGCCCGGGCGCTGGAGCGCATTCGCGACATCCTCTCGCAGGCCGAGGAGATTCCCTCGGACTTCGCGCGGGTGCGTGCCGAGTTCGAGACCCTCAACCGCGACCTCAGGGCCCGGATCGTCGAATCCGATGACAGCCAGCGTGCGGTCCTCGACGAGGTGTTCCGCGGCGTCGACCTGATCGGCGAGTCCGATGAGGGGCGCAGCTTCGCCGGGTTCTCCGCCCTTGTGCTCGACCCTGCGGTCGGCAGCGCCTTCGACGACGCCATCGCCCGGGTGCTCGACCGCGACTTCGCCGGCGAACTCAGCACAGCCCAACGCCGCTACCTGCGCCGGTTCATCGGCACCCTCAAAGACCACAGCGGTGAGATCCACGAGGTCATCACCACCTTCGCGCGCGGCCTGCGCCGCTACGTGCAGTCGCAGGACTATCAGCGCGACCGGGTCTTGCGGGGGCTCCTGCGCACGGCGCTGGCCAGCGGTGTCGAAGCATCCAGACACATCAAGCCATACCAGCCCACCACCGTGCACCTCGATCTATCGGCTGTGTCACTGGGCAGCGTGGGCGCGATCCGCCTGCATGACCCGGCGGAGCTCGACGCGACTGCCCCGATCGTGGAACACATGGCCGGTGTGGCCGACCTCGAGGCCCTCCGGGCCCTGGCCCGCGCCACAGAGATCGACTTTGCCGAACTCACCGGCAACGTGAACGCCCTGCTGGCCGAGGTAGAGCAGTGCACCGTCGCCGAGGTGCTCGACCGGCATCCGGCCAGCCAGGGTGTGGCCAGCGTGGTCGGGCTCCTCACCCTTGCCGCCACGCAAGGCACCGCCGCCGATGGCACCGAAACGGTGCGCTGGCAGGGCGCCGACGGAGTGGCGAGAGCCGCCGACATTCCTACCTACCGCTTCACGGGGAGACTTCTGTGACCAATGACTTCACCATCGAGATCGGTACCGGCCAGGCCGGTGAGACGGATGCGCGTTCAGCACCCGGCCTCTGGGCCGGCGATACCGGCGTGATCAGCGAGCAGTCCCGGCGGGCGCTGCTCGAGCTGATCAAGGGCCCTTACCTCTCCGGCGTTAAGGCCCCCGCTCTCTGGTCGGCCCTGCTCAGCGACGAGGCGGGCGTCCGATCGCGTCTGCACGAGCTGTTCCTGGAGCTGGTCATCGACCGGGTGGGGGAGTTCGCGTTCGTGCGCAACGTGAGCACCGACGAACTGAAGGCGCCCAGCGCGGTACGCACGGCCGCACTCACCTTCCTGGACACCGCGATGCTGCTGGTTCTGCGCCAGATGCTGTTGGCGGGTGAGGGGGACGGTCGGGTGATCGTGGGTCAGGAGGATGTCTTCGAGCAGTTGCGCGTGTACCGCACAGCCGACCGCGACGAGAGCGATTTCAACAAACGATTGAATTCCACGTGGCTCAAGATGAAAAACACTCTCCGGGTGATCCACCAAGCCGGTGCTGAGGACCGGGCCGAGATCTCCCCGGTGCTCCGGCTGATCGTCGACGCCAACCAGATTGCGGCGATCGGCGCCGAGTACCGACGCATCGCTGAGGCCGGCGGTACCGGCGTCGTCTCGAATGTCGGTGGTCTCGACGAACCTGTCTTCGACGGAGAGCACAGCGCCGACGGCAATGAGACCGAGGGAATGACATCATGACGATGCTGGAGATACCCGGCCTGAACGACACACCAGATGAGGCCGAGCAGGGTGCTGGAACCTCGACCGCCCCCATCCACGTCGGCCAGTGGCGCCTGGCCCGGGTGGAATTGCTCAACTGGGGCACCTTCGACGGGCACCACCGCATCGACGTGGCCCGCAAGGGGCACCTGTTCACCGGCGCATCCGGTTCGGGCAAATCGTCGCTTCTCGACGCGATCGGCACCGTGCTCACACCGGATAAATGGCTGCGTTTCAACGCCGCCGCGCAGGACTCCGCGAGCCGCAACGACGACCGCACCCTCGTGAGCTACGTACGTGGCGCCTGGAGCAAGGAGGCCGACGAAAGCCTCGACCGCGCTGTCAGCACTTACCTGCGCAAGGGCGCCACCTGGAGCGGAATCCTGCTGCGGTTCGACAACGAACGGGATGCCCCGGTCACCCTGGTCAGAGTGTTCCACCTGCGCGGATCCAGCGTCGACAAGGCCGACCTCAAAGACGCCTGCTTCATCGACCGGGTCGACGTGAGCCTGCTGGATTTTCGCGAGTACGTTGCATCAGGTATCGAGGCCAAGCGCATCAAGAGCGCCTGGCCGGACGCCGTGGTCACCACCACCGGATCGCACGCCCCGTTCTACACACGGCTGCGACGCCTGCTCGGCATCGGCAGCCAGAATGCCCTGCAGCTGCTGCACAAGACCCAGTCGGCCAAGAACCTCGGCAGTCTCGACCAGCTGTTCCGCGACTTCATGCTCGACGAACCGGCCACGTTTGCCCGGGCCAAGAACGCCGTGGAGCAATTTGGCGAACTCAACCAGGCGCACCAGCACGTGGTGGAGCTACGGAAACAGGCCGATCACCTCACGCAGCTGGACAAATCGATCGTCGCCTACGAAACCGCGGCGGCGAACACCGCTGAGGCCGAACGACTCAGCGCCCTGATCGACCCGTTCCAGACGCAGCTGACACTGAGCATCGCGACCGACGAGCGTGGGCTGTTGCTCGCGCAGCAGGCACGGGCCGCCGACGAATCCCGCCGAGCGGATGCCGCCCGCGACGACGCCGAGGAAACCGTGCGCGCAGCCGAGCGGCGGTCGCTCCAATCGGGCGGGAATGACGCCGCCCAGGCGCAGGAACGGGTCGTCGACGCCGTCGCGGCCGCCGACCGTACTGCCAAGGACTTCGCTCGGTTTGCGGAGGAACTCACGGGGGTGGGGGTCGACCCGGCCCCGCAGAACGGCGAGGAGTTCGCCGAATTCCAGGAATCGTCACGGCGGGTGCTCGCGGAGTCGCCTCCGGAGGCCGCTCACGACCATGACGACAACCAGCTGTACTTCGATGCTGGCAAAGAACTCGGCGTCATCGACCGGGAACTGACCGAGCTGCGCCAACGCCGGAGTAATCTGCCGGCTGGGCTGCTCCTCGCTCGCAAACGCCTCGCCGAAGAACTTGGTGTGGCCGAGACGGCCCTGCCCTTCGCCGGGGAGCTCATCGAGGTGCTTCCAGAGTTCGCGAATTGGAGTGGGGCCATCGAACGAGTCCTCTTCCCGCTCGCGAGCGCCCTGCTGGTGCGCGACGACTACCTGCACGAGGTGCGCCGTCGCGTGGAGGCCCGCAACCTCGGTGCCCGTCTGGTGTTCGAGGCCGTACCCGCGATCGCCGATGCGCCCCGGGGGGCGCGCGCCCCCAACTCCCTGCTGCACCGCATTCGGTTCGCCAATGGGCCCTTCCGGGACTGGTTGGTCGCCCGCACCGCGGCCGAGTTCGACGTGTCCTGCGTGGACCACCCCGATGACCTCGACCGGGTCGACCGCGGGGTGACCATCGGTGGGCAGATCAAGAAGTCTGCACGGCGATACGAGAAGAACGACCGTCACCGCATCGACGACCGGTCCCAGTGGATTCTCGGCGCCGACAACGAGGCAAAGATCGAGCTGCTACTCGAGCGCCGGCGCGCGGCGGAACGGCAGCGTCTGGATGCCGGCGGCCGCCTCACCCGGGCGCAATCCGAAAGGGATGCCGCCACCAAGCAGCGCACTGTCTTCGAACGCGTTCTGGTGCAGGACTGGACAGAGCTCGACCGGGCCGCCGCCGACGAACTGGTGCGGACCCGACAGCGACAGCTGCGGGCCTTGACCACCGATAACGTGGAACTCCAACACGCGCTCGGAGCAGCGGAGCAGGCTCGCGAGAACTTCCGCGACGCCGAGACTCGGGCACGGGCGAAGGCGCTTGAACTCAGCCAGGGCGACGTCACCCTGCGGGAGGTGACCGAACTCATCCGGGACCTGGAAGGTCGTGGTCACGATCCGCAGCTTCGCGAGGCCGACACCGCCGCACTGGGCACGCGATACCGCGCGGTGCAACGCAAAATCGACCGTCGCAACGTCGGCGACATCGGGCGCAAGGTCAGCGAGACCCTGTACAAGGAAGCAAGCGTCGCGCAGGCGATGCTCCGTCGCGCGGAAACCGAATTCGCTTCGGGAGCCACCGTGTTCAAGACCGCCTGGCCTGCGGCGGGCGCAGATCTGACCACCTCCATCGACGACCGCGGCGGCTACTCGGCTTTGCTCGCGGGCATCGTTGAGCGCGGGTTGCCCGAGCATGAGGGCAACTTCCTCAAGCTGCTGCGTGACAAGTCACGGGACCTGATCGGACACCTCGCCTCGGACATCCGAGATGCCCCCAAACTCGTCGTTGACCGCATCGAACCGGTCAATTTCTCGCTCGGGCGGTCGCGATTCGACGTGGAACGGTACCTGCGGATCGATGTAAAGACGCGACGCACGCCTGAGGTACTGCAGTTCATGGCCGACCTGAAGACCGTCGTTGACGGAGCCTGGGGAGAGGACACTCTGGCCGCCGCCGAACAGCGTTTCGCTGTGCTCAATCGAGTGATGCAGCGCCTCGCGTCCACGGACCACGCTGACGTGGCCTGGGGCCGGCGCTGCCTGGACACCCGCCAGCACGTCACGTTCATGGCTAGTGAGATCGACTTGGCCGGCCGGGTGATGAATGTGCACGACTCCAGCGCCGGCCTCTCCGGCGGACAGCGCCAGAAGCTCGTGATCTTCTGCCTGGCCGCGGCCTTGCGCTATCAGCTCGCCGCTGACGAAGACGACCTGCCCTCGTACGCCACCATCATCCTCGACGAAGCTTTCGATAAGGCCGACAGCCGGTATACGCGGATGGCGATGGACGTGTTCGTCGAGTTTGGCTTTCACATGATCCTCGCCACCCCGAGAAGCTGCTGCAGACGATCGAGCCGTACGTGGGCGGGCTCACGTCCATCACCAACACCACGAGACGGGATTCGCGCACGGCCGCGGTCGTCTACCGGGATGACGAGAGCGCCTGATGGGCGCCGGTCGCGGCATGGTATCCGTCGCCGAGGCTCGAGCGAGGGCGCTGAAGAAGGTTCTCGCTGAGCAGCGGGACTGGGCGGCCGGCGGTGGCAGCGACGCCCGGCTCGAGGTTGTGCTGCATCCGCCCACCGAGCGGGCGGCGCTCGACGACCAGAGTGCCTCGATGGAGTGGGTGCGCGCATGGCAGCAGGCCGATGCCGCGGAGGCGACTCTCGACGTGACCTGGGGCAGCCGGCAGTGGTCACGGGTCGGCGCACAAATGGTGCCGGAACGATGCGTCCTCACCGGTGCGGATGCGATAGCGGCGTTCGCCGGAAGCTCTCCGGGCCGTGACTGGCGGGTGCTCCGGGACCGCGCGGCCGTGCTTCGTGCTGAGTTCGCCGACCGTGCCGAGTCCGCCGCCGCACTGGCTGCTGCCGTGCGCAGCCACGCCCGCACTGTACAGCGGTTGCCGGCGGCCGACTTCGCCACCCTGATCCAGGTGGTGGGGTGGCTCGCCGAACATCCGGCATCCGGCTGGCGCATTCGGCAGCTGCCCATTCGCGGGATCGACACGAAGTGGCTGGAGGGTCACCGCTCTATCGTCGAGAGCCTGCACACCGCGGTCAGCGGGCGGGTGTCTCTCGGCCTGCTCGACGCGCCCAACCTGGTGCGAGTGCACTTCCTCGATCCGGCGCTCCGCCCCGGCGGGCTGCGCGATGTACTGGCCCCGGTCGACGAGCTTGCTGCGCTGGGTGTGGTGCCGAGCGTGATATTCGTGTTCGAGAACCTCGAGACCATGTTCTCAATGCCCGAGCTGCCCGGAGCCGTCGTCGTGCACGGCAGCGGGTACGGCGTGAACCGCCTCGCGCTCATTCCCTGGATCCAGCAGGGGCGCGTGGTGTACTGGGGCGACCTGGACTCGGACGGATTCTCGATTCTGCACACCTTGCGCTCGGGCTGTGACAATGTCACGAGCGTGCTCATGGATGAGGACACACTGTTGGCCTACCGCGACCTGTGGGTGCCGGAACCGAAGGCCGCCGGCGGAACCTACCCGAGCCTGACGACCGGCGAACAGCGTGCGCTTGACCGCATCCGTTCGGAAGGAAACGTGCGGCTCGAGCAGGAGCGGATCGACTGGGAGTCTGCATTGGCGAAGTTGCTGGCCGCGGGCTCTCCGCTCCTCGCACACGGGTGAGCTAGCCGGTGCAGTCGAGGGTGTTGGCGATGCGCGGGTATGGCGCCGTTACGCGGGAGGCACGCTTCCCGCGCAGCGGCGGGACACCCGCGCTGGACCTTTGAGAGGACCTTGGGCCCCCGCCAGCGGAGTAACGTCGAAACAATGACGAAGATCGCGGTGCCTGATCCGGGCAAAACCCAGGACGACCACCGCTTCTTCGGACAGCCTCGAGCGCTGGCCAGCATCTTCGGCGTGGAGATGTGGGAGCGCTTCTCGTTCTACGGAATGCAGGGCATCCTGCTGCTGTATTTGTACTACTCGGCAGCGGATGGCGGCCTGGATATTCCGCAGGCCACCGCGGCCGGCATCGTCGGCGCGTACGGCGGCGCGGTGTATCTCTCCACCATCCTGGGCGCCTGGGTCGCCGACCGGCTGGCCGGCTCCGAACGGGTGCTCTACGCCAGCGCCGTGATCATCATGATCGGGCACATCGCCCTGGCACTGATCCCCGGGGTCGCAGGGGTGGTGGTCGGCCTGATCCTGATCGCGCTGGGCAGCGGTGGCCTCAAGGCCAACGCCACCTCCGTGGTCGGCTCGCTGTACCGCAAGGATGATCCCCGACGCGAAGCCGGCTTCTCGCTGTTCTACCTCGGCATCAACCTGGGCGCGTTCTTCGGCCCGATCCTCACCGGGCTGCTGCAGTCCACGATCGGCTTCCACTACGGGTTCGGCCTGGCCGCCGTGGGCATGGCGATCGGCCTGGTGCAGTACTCCTTCGGGCGCAAGGGGCTGCCCGCCTCGTCCCACGAGGTACCCGACCCGCTGCCGCGCAGTGAGTTCCGGCGCTACCTGCTGATCGCCGCCGCGGCCATCGTGCTCATCGTGGTGCTGGTGCTCACCGGGGTCATCACCGCGTCGAACCTGGTGACCATCGTCATCGGCGTGACGATCGTGGCATCCGTGGTCTACTTCATCGTGATCCTGCGCAACCGGCAGATCTCCACGGTGGAACGGAAGCGCGTCTACGCGTTCATCCCGCTGTTCATCGCGAGTGTGGCGTTCTGGTCGCTCTACCAGCAGCAGTTCACCGTCGTGACGATCTATTCCGACGTGCGCCTGGACCGCACTCTCCTCGGCTGGGAGATGCCGGTGTCGTGGGTGCAGTCGATCAACCCGATCTTCATCATTGTGCTGTCGGGCGTGTTCGCCATGCTCTGGACCAAGTGGGGCGCCAAGCAGCCGTCAACCCCGGTGAAGTTCGCATTCGGCACCGCGATCATGGGCCTCGCGTTCCTGGCGTTCCTGCCGTTCGCCGGGGGAGCGGCCAACTCGACGCCGCTGTTGGCGATGGTCGGCATCCTGCTGGTCTTCACCGTGGCCGAGCTGCTGCTCTCGCCGGTGGGGCTGTCGGTGTCCACCAAGCTGGCGCCCGAGCTGTTCAAGACCCAGATGGTGGCCCTGTTCTTCCTCTCCGTGGCCCTCGGCAGCGCCATATCCGGCCTCCTGGCCCAGTGGTATGCCGTCGCCCCAGAGCAGTTGTACTTCGGCGTGCTCGGTGGCATCGCCATCGTGCTCGGGCTGGTCCTGGCGGTCTTCGCCAAGCCGATCCTGCGGCTGATGGACGGCGTGCGCTAGCGCGAGCACAACTCCTGCAATTTCGGTCCGACGGCCGACGGATGCCGCACAATTCCGGGCACAATTCCGGGCATCCGCTGCCCTCGGTTTGAAAATTGCAGGAGTTAGGCCCTGACCGGGGCTATGAGTGAGATCGGCGGGGTGCCAGCGGCGGTCGGTGGGGCTGTGAGACTTCACAGGAAACCCCAACTGTGCCAGACTGGGCGACTTCTCGTCCCCCTAATGGGGGCATAGCTGTGCCCGAACGCCGGGAATCCGACCTTAAGGACTCAATGACTGATCAGACTTTTCAGCTTGTCGCGATTGTTTTGTACTTCGCCGGGATGCTCGCCATCGGCTGGTTCGCCTTCAGGCAGACCAAGGATCTCGACGACTACATGCTCGCCGGCCGCGGCCTCAAGCCCGGCACCGCGGCGCTGAGCGCCGGCGCCTCCGACATGTCCGGCTGGCTGCTGTTGGGCCTGCCCGGCGCCATATACGTGTCCGGCCTCGTGGAGGCCTGGATCGCCATCGGCCTGACCATCGGCGCGTGGCTGAACTGGAAGTTCGTGGCTCCGCGCCTGCGCTCGTACACCCACGTGTCGAACAACTCCATCACCCTGCCGAGCTTCTTCGAGAACCGGCTCAAGGACTCGTCCCGGATGCTGCGCGTGGTCTCGGGCCTGATCATCCTCGTGTTCTTCACCTTCTACGTCTCCTCCGGCATGGTCGCCGGCGGGGTGTTCTTCGAGAACTCGTTCGGTTCCACCTTCCTCGTCGGCATGCTCATCGTCGCCGGCGTTACCCTGCTCTACACACTCTTCGGCGGCTTCCTCGGTGCTACCCTCACCGACGTGGCCCAGGGCCTGCTCATGCTCGCGGCCCTCATCGTGGTGCCCCTGGTCGCGCTCACCAAGACCGGCGGCCTCGGCGCCACCATCGACTCGATCCGCGAGGTCAACCCCGACCTGCTCTCGCTCACCGCCGGCGGATCCGTGCTCGGTGTCATCTCCGCCGCCGCGTGGGGCCTGGGCTATGTGGGCCAGCCGCACATCCTCGTGCGCTTCATGGCGCTGCGCAGCCCGCAGGACGCCAGGGCCGGTCGCCGCATCGGCATCGGCTGGATGGTCATCACCGCGCTCGGCGCCGTGGCCACCGCGCTGATCGGTATCGCCTACTTCCAGCAGAACCCCGACGTCACCCTGAGCAACCCCGAGACCGTGTTCCTGCTGCTCTCGCAGATCCTGTTCCACCCGTTCGTGGCCGGTCTGGTGCTGGCCGCGGTGCTGGCGGCGATCATGAGCACCATCTCGTCGCAGCTGATCGTCTGCTCGTCGGCGCTGGTGGAGGACCTCTACAAGATCGTGGGCAAGAAGGATGCGAGCCCCAAGCAGATGGTGATGCTCGGCCGCCTCGGCGTGCTGCTCGTGGCCCTCGTGGCCGGGCTGATCGCGCTCAACCGTGACGCCACCATCCTCGAGCTCGTCGGCTTCGCCTGGGCCGGTTTCGGCGCGGCCTTCGGCCCCGTCGTGCTGCTCTCGCTGTACTGGAAGAAGCTCTCCACCTGGGGCGCGCTGGCCGGTATGGTCACCGGTGCGGTCGTCGTGTTCATCTGGGGCAACTCTCCGCTCAGCGCCACGATGTACGAGATCGTGCCCGGCTTCGCGGCGAGCCTGCTCGTGGCGGTGGTGGTCTCCCTGTTCACCTACACGGCGTCCACCGAGATCGAGACCGAGTTCGACACCGCTGCGGCAGAGGCTCGGCAGGACTACATCGCGCCCGAGAAGGCGGCCGTCTAGTCCGAACTGCTTGCCCGGGCGCCGCTGCTCGGGATGCGCGGGCGGGGCGCCGCTGCGCTGGTGGCACGCCACCGGCTCAGCGGCGCCTGACCCGCGCACCGCGAAAACGAGGGCTAGGCGGCAGCCTGCTCCTGGCCATCCGTGGCGCGCAGCGGCTCGAGCGCCTTCGACCAGGCGACCACCTGGTCGAGCATGGTGTCCACCTGGGGCAGCAGGTAATCGCCGGGCGTGAAGACGGAGTAGTTCTCGAACTCAGTGATGAGCGAGATGGCCACCTGGGCACGCACGGTCGCCAGCTGCAGCTCGGAAGCGATGAGCCGCAGGTGTTCCACTGCCCGTGCCCCGCCGACGCCGCCGTAGCTCACGAATGCGGCGGCCTTGTTGTTCCACTCCGTGTAGAGGTAGTCGAGAGCGTTCTTCAGTACTCCGGAGGTGGAGTGGTTGTACTCGGGCGTCACGAAGACGTAACCGTCGAACTCGGCGATCTTGGCCGACCACGCCTTGGTGTGGTCGTTCGAGTAGACGCCCATCGCGGGCGACCCCGGTTCGTCGAAGTGCGGCAGCGGGAAGTCGGCGAGGTCGACGAGCTCGAATTCGGCGTCGCTGCGGCGTTCGGCGATGCCGTGTACCCACTTGGCGACGGCTTCCCCGTTGCGTCCGGGGCGGGTGCTGCCGAGAATGATGGCGATCTTGGTCACGGTTTGTCTCCTTGGGAACTATTTGTGCGTAATGCACGTTGGCAGTACTGGGAAGCGGTTCCGCCGCGGTTTTAGTCCCGCACCGAGTCGCGCACTTTGAGGTGCGTGACGCACACGAAGGGAAGAAATCCGGGATGACAGCGCTGCCCGCAGAAACCAATGTCACGCTCGACCCCGATTCGGATGCGCTGTGCCGGGAGCCGAGTTCCCGTGCCCTGGTGCGCGACGTCTTCTCGTTGACCAGCGACAAGTGGTCCATGAGCGTGATCCGTGCCCTCACTGCAGGGCCGGTGCGGTTCACCCATCTCATGGTCGACATTCCGGGCATTTCCCACCGGATGCTCACGCGCACGCTGCGCGCGCTGGAACGCGACGGACTGGTCTCGCGCACCAGCTATCCCGAATCGCCGCCGCGGGTGGAATACGAGCTCACCGTGCTGGGCACCACCCTGAGCGAACCCGTTCGGGCGTTCATCGACTGGACGCACCGGCACCGCTCCGAGATCGAGGAGAGCCGCGCTCGATTCGACGGCTGAGCGCATCCGGTCGGCGCGCACCAGGGGGGTCGTCGGCGCGCCGGTATTTCTTCCTCGGCAGGTTCAACGATAGATTTGCCCGATGACCAGCCTAATAGGACTTCTCATCTACCTTCTCGTCGTTGCGGTTGCCGGGTTCGCCCTATTTTGGGTGATCAGGCTCGGTGTGCGCTTCGGTATGCGGGATCACGTGAAATGGGCGCAGTCCGGCGCAGCGCGCCCGCCCGAGTAACGACGAGGGAGCCGTCGGTCGGGGTCGCCGACGTCAGAGCAGGGGCCGCTTCGTCCACTCCACGAACAGGGCGAACGCCGGCGTCGCGAACACCGCGAACACGATGAGGTTCGCGACCACGGTGCCCCCGAACGCCCGCCGGAAACTGACCTTCTGGGTCTTGTGCCGCAGGGTCTGCTGGGCGACGATGGCGCCCGGCCAGCCGCCCACGACACCCCACAGGAGCAGGGTCGTCTCCGAGATGCGCCAGCGGCCCGCGCCCGCGGCGGACTTGTCGACCGCGTAGAAGAGGAAGCAGACGAGGCTCGCCACGAGGTAGACGCCAGCCACCCACAGCGGGATCGGCCAGAGCGCGTTGACCACGAGATAGCCGAGCGCGAAGAGCAGGATCGGCAGGTACCGGGCGGCGCCTGAGCGGTTGCGCGAGGCCGGGCGCTGCGCGGTCGACGGCATCCGCTGACCCGCCGGGCGCCCCTGCCGGCCCGCCGGACGCACCCGCATGGCCTTGCTCTTGCCGCCGGACACGTTCTCCACCTCGAAGGTGAGCGCCTCACCCAACTGCGGACGGGTCGACCGG
The DNA here is from genome assembly GCF_019443325.1 of Cryobacterium sp. PAMC25264. Lineage (NCBI taxonomy): Bacteria > Bacillati > Actinomycetota > Actinomycetes > Micrococcales > Microbacteriaceae > Cryobacterium > Cryobacterium sp. PAMC25264. Next base: position 2,302,717 of record NZ_CP080383.1, on the reverse strand, counting down.
GCCGGGAAGGCCTTGATGTGCACGAAGGTCTTGCCGGTGCCCTCGGTGGGGGTGATGAAGCCGAAGCCGCGGTCGTCGTCCCAGGAGGTCAGCGTGCCGCGCACACGCGCAGTTCGGGAAGCCATGGATCGAGCGTAACCGCCGCTTGGCGCGGCCCTTGCCGACTGGGCCGGACTGGGTATCAATCGGTGGTGACGGTGCGGCTGGCGCCGGGACGACGAGGTCGGGAGCTACGCATGGTGGGAAAAGGCACACAGGAGGCGGCGAAAGGTCGCGGCGGCGCGGAACAACGGCGGGCCTCGGTGTCGGGCGCGCCCGCGAGCGACCCGGCGATGATCCGCAACGTAGCGCTGGTGGGCCGGTCGGGCGCCGGCAAGACCATGCTCACCGAAGCGCTGCTCATGGCCACCGGTGCCCTCACCCGGCTGGGCTCGATCGAGGCCGGCAACACGGTGAGCGACTCGGACCCGTCCGAGGTGCACCAACAACGCTCGGTGGCGCTCTCGGTCGTGCCGCTCACGGTGGGCGACCTGAAGGTGAACCTGCTCGACACCCCGGGGTATGCCGACTTCATCGGCGAGATGCGGGCCGGGTTGCGGGCGGCGGATGCGGCACTGTTCGTGGTCTCCGCCGTGGACGGCGTCGACACGGCCACCACGGCCCTCTGGGCGGAGTGCGAGCGGATCGGGATGCCGCGGGCCGTGGTGATCAGCCGGGTGGACCATCCGCGGGCCGGGTATGACGCGGTCCTCGCCGCCTGCCGGGAGAACTTCGGCGCCGGGGTGCTGCCTGTGTATGTGCCGGTGCGGGGCGGTGGCGCGATCACCGGGCTGCTGGGGTTGTTGACCGGCACGGTCTCGGATGCCAGTACGCCGCCCGCGCGTCGCCCGGCGACGGAGGCGGAACTTCTCGACTCGGACCTGGCGCGGGCGACCCTGATCGAGGGCATCATTGCCGAAAGTGAGGACGAAACCCTGCTCGACCGGTACCTCGGCGGTGCCGAAATCTCCCTCGACACCCTTACCGCTGACCTGGAGATCGCCGTGGCCCGGGGTTCCTTGTTTCCGGTGCTGGCGACGTCCGCCGAGACCGGGGTGGGCCTGGCGGAGCTGCTGGAGCTGCTCACCGGCGCGTTCCCGTCACCGCTCGAGCGACCGCTGCCGCCGGTGACCGGCCTGGCCGGCGAGTCGGTGGGACCGCTGCCCTGCGACCCGGCCGGCCCGCTGGTGGGCGAGGTGGTACGCACCACCCTCGACTCGTTCCTCGGCCGGGTCTGCCTGGTGCGCCTCTTCTCCGGCACCCTGCGGGAGGACAGCATTGTGCACATCGGCGGGCACGGGCTAGCCGACCGTGGGCACCAGGACCACGACAGCGACGAACGGGTCACTCATCTGCAGTCCCCGCTCGGCGCGACCCTGCGACCGGTGCCGTTCAGCGTGGCGGGGGACATCTGCGCCCTCACCCGGCTCACGGATGCCGAGACGGGTGACAGCGTCTCCGACCGGGAGCATCCGCTTCTCGTGCAGGCCTGGGAGATGCCGGAGCCGCTGATGCCCGTGGCCGTGCAGGGCGAGGCGCACAGTGACGAGGACGCGCTGGCCAAGAGCCTCGGCAAGGTCGCCGCTGTCGACCCCACCCTGCGGGTGGAACGGAACCCCGAAACCCATCAACTGGTGCTCTGGTGCATGGGCGAGGCGCACGCCGAGGTGGTGCTGGACCGGTTGCGCGCCCAGGGAGTACACGTGCAGACCGTGGACGTGATCACGCCGTTGCGGGAGACCTTCGCCGCACCCGTCGCCGCCCGCGGCCGGTACGTGAAGCAGTCCGGCGGTCACGGCCAGTTCGGTATCTGCGACATCGAGGTGGAGCCGCTCGAGCGCGGCGCCGGCTTCGAGTTCGTGAACAGAGTGGTCGGTGGGGTGGTGCCCGGTCACTACATCGAGTCGGTCGAGAAGGGCGTGCGGGCGCAAATGGCCCGGGGTGTCGCGGCGGGGTTCCCCGTGGTGGACATCCGGGTGACGCTCGTGGGAGGCAAGGCGCACAGCGTCGACTCGTCGGATGCGGCGTTCCAGTCCGCCGGCGCCCTCGCGTTGCGGGAGGCCGCGGCGGCGGGCCGGATCCAGCTGCTGGAGCCCGTGTCGGCCGTGACGATCACGGTGCCCGACGCCTACGTGGGCCCGGTGATGACGGACCTCTCCACGCGCCGCGGGCACATGACCGGCACCACGTCGGTGGCGGAGGAGCGCACGAACCCGGGCGTCGACGAGCGCACCGAGATCAACGCCGAGATCCCGGATGCGGAGCTGCTCCGCTACGCCATCGAGCTGCGGGCCCTCACCGCGGGAAGCGGCACGTTCCGGCGCCGCTACCTGCGGCACGAACCGGTTCCGGCCAAGGTGGCGTCGGCGGCGGTGCAGGCCTGACCGGGGGTCCGCGCCGGGAGTGGGGGCGGGCATCCGGGATGGAGCCGACCGGCCCGCGCGGTGCGCGGGAGCGGCGCCGTTGCGCGGGTGGCCCGCCGGGGGCGGAGCGGCGCGTGGCCCGCGCGTCGGCTTGCGCGGGTGGGGCGCCGTTGCGCGGGTGAGTTGGCCGGTCCGCGCGGTGCGCGGGAGCGGCGCCGCTGCGCGGGTGGCCCGCCGGGGGCGGAGCGGCGCGTGGCCCGCGCGTCGGCTTGCGCGGGTGGGGCGCCGTTGCGCGGGTGAGTTGGCCGGTCCGCGCGTTGCGCGGGTGGGGCGCCGCTGCGCGGGTGGCGTGCCCGGGGCGGAGCGGCGCGTGGCCCGCGCAACTCGCGCGGGAGCGTCTCTGCCACTCTGCACGCGCGCGCGGAGTACCGTTGAAGTATGACCGAGAAGCAGCCCTACGACGTGGTGCAGAGTTACGAAGACTTCGAGGTGCGCCGCTACCCCGCGCACGTTCTGGCCGAAGTCGTCGTGGATGGCGCATTCGAGGACGCCGGCAATCGCGCGTTCCGGTACCTGTTCAACTACATCAGCGGTGAGAACGTGACCCGCACCAAGGTCGCGATGACGGCTCCGGTTGTGCAGGATGCCGCCTCGACGAAGATCGCGATGACAGCGCCCGTCGTGCAGCAGCCCGGCGATGCCGCCGACCGCAGCCATCGGGTCGCATTCGTGCTGCCCGCCGGGCTCACCGAAGACACCGCGCCGCGCCCGACCAGCCCGCAGGTGCAGCTACGCACGGTGCCCGAGAGCCTCGTGGCCGCCATCCGCTACCGGGGACGCTGGACCGAGGACGGCTACGCCCGGCACCTGGAGGAGCTGCGCACGGCTCTCGGCGCCGCCGGGCTCACGGTGACGGGTAAGCCGCGGTTCGCCCGGTTCGACCCGCCGTTCAAGCCCGCCTTCCTGCGGCACAACGAAGTGCTGCTGGATGTTGCCGGCGTCTAGCCTCTAGCGCAGCCGGCCTCCGGCGCGGCGAGGCGGGGGTATCAGCGGAGCAAGGCCGAATTGGGCCGCGCCCAGGCGACCACGAGGGCGGTGGCCAGGGGGCCGAGCAGAAGCCCCAGGAGGAACCAGACCCAGCGCCTACGACCCTTCATCTCGGCCAGGCCGGCGGTGACGATCGCCAGAGCGAGCCACCAGCCACTGTTCTCGTATACGACGGTTGTGTTGTCCATCCCGGCAGGTTAGCGGGTCGTGGGGCCGGATGAACCGCCCTCCCACCGGGAGGTTCATCGAGGAGCCGGTCCTCATTTAGGGGGACTTACAGGCGCGCGGTCGTGCCATACGGTGGGAACCCTGGCAATTCTTTCGGGGAGATACAAATGGGGCGTGCGTCACGTTCTTCGTCATCACGGTCGATGACGGAGGGGCTTCTGACGTGTCCCCGAGGGGTCTCGACAGGCTCGACCAGCGTGGCGGGTGGGGTCTCGACAGGCTCGACTGGCGTGGCGGGTGGGGTCTTGCCGGGTTCGACCGGCGTGGCGGGTGGGGTCTTGCCGGGTTCGACCGGCGTGGCGGGTGGGGTCTTGACAGGTTCGACCGGCGTGGTGGGTGGGGTTTCGACGGGCTCGACCGGCGCGCTGTGCGGAGCCGAAAGCACGCAGATGTACAGCAGGGAAACGACGGGCGAACAGTCGCCCGATCGGTCGGGGGCGGGATTCCCGCCGCCCTAACGTGAAGTGACGATTGCCGACACGCAGATACGGCCGGTGAGCGCCTTGAGCGTTTTCGCGGCCTGGACAAGGACGAGAACAATGCACAGACGCACCTTCAAAACGGCCACCGTGGCCACCCTCATTCTCAGCACCATGGTTCTGGCATCGTGCGCCTCGGCGGACGCCGGATCCGGCGGCGGCGACGCCGACGGCACCCTGATCGTCTACACGAACTCCAACGGCGACGGCCGCGGCGAGTGGGTCACCGCGCAGGCCAAGGAAGCCGGCATCGACATCGAGATCGTGGGTCTGGGCGGCGCCGATCTGGCCAACCGCATCGTGGCCGAGAAGAACAACCCGGTGGGCGATGTGGTGTTCGGCCTGAACAACATGTTCTTCGAAACCCTCAAGGCCGAAGACGCCGTGACCGCCTACGAACCAGCCTGGGCCGGCGAAGTCGACCAGGCATCCGGTGACCCGAAAGACGGTGTGTTCTGGCCGCTCGTGGAGCAGGCCATCGTGACCGTCTACGACACCAACACCGTCACCGACGCGCCCGACGAGATGTCCGACCTGTGGGAGGACGCCGCCTACGACGGTCGCTACGAAGTGAACACCGTGCTCGGCCAGGCCACCCCGCAGCTGGTGCTCGCCGGCCTCGTCGCCCCGTACCTCGACGAGGACGGCGACCTCGGCGTCTCCGACAAGGGCTGGGCGCAGGTGGAGGCCTACTTCGCGCACGGCTCGCCCGCCGAGGAAGGCACCGACCTGTACGCCCGCCTCACCCGCGGCGACGTGGACTTCGGAGTGCTGCCCTCCAGCGGCATCACCAGCCGTGACGCCGAGTACGGCACCACCACCGGCGTGATCAGCCCGGCGGATGGCGTCCCATACGTGACCGAGCAGATCGGCGTTATCGCCGGCACCCCGCGTGAGGCCAAGGCTGAGGAGTTCATCGACTGGTTCGGCAGCGCCGAGACCCAGGGCGCGTTCGCGGCCGAGTTCTCCTCCTACCCGGTCAACGAGAAGGCCCGCGCCCAGGCGCTGCCCGCGGTCGTGGACCTGATCGAATCGCTGCCCAAACAGGACATCGACTTCGCGCTGACCCGCGAGAACATCGGCGCCTGGGTCGAGAAGACCGAACTCGAATACCTGCCGTAACCAACCCCGGGATAGCGCCATCATGATCAGGTTCGAGAACATCGACGTCACCTTCGGCGAGCACGTCGCCATCCCGCAGCTGAACCTCGAGGTCGAGCAGGGGGAATTCTTCACCCTGCTCGGCCCGTCGGGCTGCGGCAAGACCACCGCGCTGCGCACACTGGCCGGGTTCATCGAGCCCAGCGCGGGGGAGATCTACATCGACGGTAAGGCGGCCAGCAAGCTGCCCAGCGAGAAGCGCAGCGTGGGCATGGTGTTCCAGAACTACGCGCTGTTCCCCAGCATGAGCGTGCGGGAGAACATCGCCTTCGGACTCAAGGTGAGGAAGACCGGTCGGGCCGAAACCGACCGGCTGGTCGGCGAGATCGCCGCGCAGGTGGAACTCACCCCGGAACAGCTGACCAAGAACGTGTCGGAGCTATCCGGCGGGCAGCAGCAGCGAGTAGCCATCGCCCGCGCCCTGGTGCTCAAGCCCCGCATTTTGCTCCTGGACGAACCGCTCTCCAACCTCGACGCGAAGCTGCGCGTGCAGCTACGCGAACAGCTCAAGGACCTGCAGCGAGAACTGGGCATCACCACGGTCTACGTCACCCACGACCAGGAGGAGGCCCTCACCATGAGCGACCGCATCGCCGTGTTCAACCACGGCGAGGTCGAACAGGTGGGCACCCCGAACAGATCTACAACCGGTCGGCCACCGAGTTCGTCGCCACCTTCGTGGGAGCCACCAACCGGCTCACCGGCGAGTTCCTCCAGCAGCTGCGGGGCAACGGCGGGGACTTCCTGGCCGCCGACAAGAGCTCGTACCTGCGCTTGGAGAAGGTGGGGCTGCAGGCGCCGGCGCGCGGAGCATCCGTTCGCCTGGCCGGTGTGGTCGCCGACCGGGTCTACCAGGGCTCGCACAGCACGTACACGATCGACAGCCACGGCAGCCGCATCCGTGCGCTGGTGCCCGAGGGCGGTGCGGCCCCGCTGGTGCCCGGCGCCGCCGCGACCCTGTACATCGACCCCACCGCGATCCTGCAGTACTAGGGGCCCGGATGCGCAACTCATCGGTGCGGACCATGTTCCGTTCCCCGCTCGTCGTCGTGGTGCTCGTGGTGCTGGTCTGGTTCGTGGCCACCTTCCTCGTGCTGCCCAACGCCACCCTGCTGATCAGCACGTTCTTTCCCGACGGCACGCTGAGCTTCCGGGCGTTGGAGAAGCTCGTCAGCTCCGACCGGGCGTTGAACAGCCTCTGGCACAGCTTCGCCCTGGCCGCCACACTGGCCGTGACGGTGAACGTGGTGGGCATCTTCATCGTGCTGGTCACGGACTACTTCAAGATCCGCGGCTCCCGGGTGCTCTGGCTCGGCTACGCCACCACCCTCATCTACGGCGGAATCGTGCTGGCCGCCGGGTACAACTTCATCTACGGCAAGTACGGTTTCATCACCAACGCGGTGCGCAACGTGTTCCCCGACATCGACCCCAACTGGTTCTCCGGCTACTTCGCCGTGGTTGTGGTGATGACCCTGGCCACCACCACGAACCACATGCTGTTCCTCGGCTCGTCGCTGGCGAAGATCGACTACCAGACCATCGAAGCCGCCCGCAATATGGGCGCGTCGACCTGGCGCATCCTCTGGCGCATCGTTTTGCCGGCGCTTCGCCCGATGATCTTCGCCGTCACGGTGCTCACCTTCCTCACCGGCCTCGGCGCCCTCACCGCGCCGCTGGTGCTCGGCGGCACCGATTTCCAGACCATCGCCCCGATGATCCTCACGTTCTCCAAGAGCAGCGGTTCGCGCGACCTGGCGGCGCTGCTGGCCATCATCCTGGGCCTGGCCACGATAGTGCTGCTCGCTCTGATGAACCGGGTGGAGAAGAGCGGCACCTACTTCTCGGTGGCGAAGGTGGCCACGCCGCTGCAGAAGCAGCGCATCCAGAACCCTGTGGCCAACGTGCTCGTGCACGTGGCCGCGTACGTCCTGTTTGTGATCTACGCGCTGCCGGTGCTGCTGATCGTGCTGTTCTCGTTCCTCGAAGCCACGGCGATCAGCACGGGCACCATCACCTGGGACGCGTTCACGCTGGCCAACTACGCCACAGTGTTCGGCAGCCCCGAGGTGCTCAAACCCTTCGTGGTGAGCGTGGTCTACAGTGCTCTGGCGTCACTGATCGTGGTGCTCGGCATGCTGTTCGTGGCCCGGGTGCTGCACAAACACCGCAACCCGGTCACGTCGCTGCTGGAGTACCTGCTGCACATCCCGTGGATCCTGCCGACCATCCTGATCGCGCTGGCCCTGGTGATGACCTTCGACCGGCCCAACCCGCTGATCGGCGGGCAGGTCCTCACCGGCACCACGCTGCTTCTCCTGGTGGCGTACGTGATCATCAAGATCCCGTTCACCCTGCGGCTGCTCAAGGCGGCGTTCGCGTCGGTGCCCGAATCGCTCGAGGATGCCGCGCGCATCCTGGGTGCCGGACCGCTGTTCACGCTGCGCACGGTGCTGGTGCCGCTGGTGCTGCCCACAGCCGCGGCGATCACGGCGCTCAACTTCAACAGCCTCCTGGATGACTACGACGCGGCCGTGTTCCTCTACCACCCGCTCTACCAGCCGTTGGGTCTCGCGATCCGGGCGAGCACCGAGGGGGAGAACAACCTCGACGCCATGTCGATCACGTTCGTGTACACGGTGCTGCTGATGATCATCATGAGCTTCACCATGTACCTGGTCTACGGCCGCGGCGGGGCGCGCAACCGGCGCCGTCGCAAGCCGGTGTCCGGTGGTGCCGGCTCGTCGGCCGGTACCGGAGTCGGCCCCATGACCGCAGCCGGTGTGGTCCCCGCGGCGGGCGCGACGAACGTTTATCAGGACAACGGTCGCAACTGAGGACGCGATGCGCGATTGCATCCTCATAAAATCACTTTCTCCCCTTTATCCGTCGCCGCTAGGGTGCCGCTAGCGGGCGAGAGTGAGGATCTCGGCGCCATCGTCGGTGATGGCGATGGTGTGCTCGCTGTGGGCGGTGCGGCAGCCGGTGGCGCTGCGGAGGGTCCAGCCATCGGCATCCGTCACGAGCTTGTCGGTGTCGACCATCACCCACGGCTCGAGGGCCAGCAGCAGCCCGGGGCGCAGCGTGTAGCCGCGACCGGGGCGGCCGGTGTTCGAGACGTGCGGGTCCTGATGCATGGTCGAGCCGATGCCGTGGCCGCCGAACTCGACGTTGACGGGGTAGCCGGCGGCGTCGAGCACCGTGCCGATGGCATGCGAGATATCTCCGATGCGGGCGCCGGGCCCGGCGGCGGCGATGCCGGCCTGCAGCGCGCGCTCGGTCGCGTCGATCAGCGCGACGCTCTCCGGCGGCTTGGTGTCGCCCACGATGAAGCTGATGGCCGAGTCGGCGGCGATGCCGCCCAGCAGCACGGCGAGGTCAAGCGAGACCAGGTCGCCGTCGGCCAGGGCGTAGTCGTGCGGCAGGCCGTGCAGCACAGCCTCGTTGACGGAGGTGCAGATGTAGTGACCGAACGGCCCGCGGCCGAACGACGGCGCGTAGTCCACGTAGCAGGACTCGGCACCGGCCTCGAGGATCATGGCCTGGGCCCACCGGTCGATGTCGAGCAGGTTGGTGCCCACGGTGCTGCGGCTCTTCATGGTCTGCAGGATGGTGGCGACCAGCGCGCCGGTTTCGCGGGCTCGGGCCACCTCGGTGGGGTTCAGGATCTCGATCATGCGGCGCCTTTCGTCTGGAACCAATAACTATACCGGTCTAATTATCCCGGGTTAGACTGGGCGGCATGGTCAGATTGCCGCTCACAGCCGCTGAAGTCGAGCGCGGAGCGCGCCTCGGCGCCCTGCTGCGCCGGGCCAGGGGAGCGCGCTCGATGCTCGACACCGCCCTGGCTGCCGGCGTCTCACCGGAAACCCTGCGCAAGATCGAGTCGGGCCGCGTCGCCACCCCCGCGTTCCCGACCATCGCTGCGATCGCCGAGGTCGTGGGCCTCTCCCTCGACGCCGTGTGGGCCGAGATCTCCGAACCCGAACGCGAGACTGACCCTGTCGGCGCCCGCGCGCCTCAGGAGCGCCTGGCCTGCTGACCGCGCACCGAGTTGATCTCACGCGCCCTGATACTCATGTACACGTGAATGTTCGAGAGGCACACGTTGAGCATGTCTGCATCGAGTGTCTCCGATTCGCGGGGCCGTCTTCCTGAGGTGATCGTCTTGGCCAGCAGTGACGCCGTGTTTCTAGAGCGCCGCGTAAAAGTGGCGGCCGTGCTCAAGAGCCCGGAGCAGGAGTGCTTGAAGAATCCGCGCAGACGCACGGATAGAAGGACTTCGGAAGTTTTCTAGGACTCCCCGGCCGCGGGAGTCCCCCTAAACTCACTTTTTCCTTTCTTGCGGCACCGCCAGGGGCTGTGCCGCGAACGCGTGGCGCGCGGGGTGACACTTGGAGTATGGACGGAGTGAAGCGCAGGATTGCGCGGGCGTGCACCGTGGCGGCCCTGATGCGGGGAGGAGCGAAGTGACCGTGTTCAGTGCGGGCATCCTGCTGTATCGGGTGACGGATGCCGGGGAGCTGCAGGTGTGGATCGCGCACATGGGCGGCCCGTTCTGGGCGCGCAAGGATGCCGCGGCCTGGTCGATCCCCAAGGGGGAGTACGAGCCGGGAGAGGATCCGTTCACGGCAGCCCGCCGTGAGTTCGAGGAGGAGATCGGCGTTCCGGCTCCGGCCGCGGACTACGCGCAGCTGGGCGTGTTCCGGCAGCCCTCGGGGAAGGTGGTCACGGTGTTCACCGCCCGCGCTGACCTCGCCGTGGAGAGGGTGACGAGCAACACCTTCGACCTCGAGTGGCCCAGAGGGTCCGGGGCTCTCAAACAGTTCCCCGAGATCGACGACGCCCGTTGGGTGAGTATCCCGGAGGCGCGGGAGAAGCTCGTGAAGGGGCAGGTGGCGGTGCTCGGGGCGCTCGCCGAGTTGCTAGGCCGCTGAGCGCACACAGAACACCATCGCACACAGAACACCAGCACACACAGAACACCAGCACACACAGAACGTGAGCGCACACCGAACGTGAGCGCACACCGAACGTGAAGGCACAGAAAAAACGGGTGGCAGCATCCGTGGGTAGCGAATGCGGCCACCCGGTTCGGTGACGGGCCGCCGTGGCGGACTGGGGCCGGCTAGCGGCGGCGGGAGACGATCGTGCCGACGATCGCGAGGGCGACCGACGCGATGGTGAGCACCAGCGCGGGGTTGCGCTTGTAGGCCGTGGTGATCTTGTCGAGCGTCTCGTGCGCCGTCGCGATGACGCTGTCTGCGGTCTTGTCGAGGTCGAGGTCACTGACGGCCGACTTGACGGTGGAGACGGTGTCGTCGATGGCGTGGCGGGCCTGCTCGGCGAGGTCGGTGGCCTTCGTAGCGGCAGTGTCGGCGGCGTCCTCGGCGAGGTGCTGGGCCTGCTGTGCGGTGTTGTCAGTCATGGTGTCCTTTCGGGCGAGGGGATCGGGATCTGGTGGTTCAGGGCCAAGCGGCGAATGGCTTAGCGGTGAACGGCCTTGGTGATCTTCTTCGCGTTGCGGCTGGCGAGCTTGTGCGTGCGGGCGCGAGCCTTCTTCACGGTCGGGTCGTTCCACGCCTTCTTGGCGTTGCGACGGATCTGCTTGTAGCGGCCGCGACCTGCCTTGGCTCCGATGAAGTACGCGGCAAAGGCGATGGCGGCGGTGACGAGGAGGCGTAGAGCGGTCATGGGGGCCTGCTTTCTGGGTGCGGAGTGCGCGGACGTGTCAACGCAAGCGTGTGGTGAGGACGGGCGGGGTCGGTGCAGTGCCGCGATTGGCCCGCCCTCACTACTGAGAGGGGAGCAGCGGCCCAATCGTCACGGAATTGCCTGACATTCGGTGCACACGTGCAGGTACGGGCGCCGCGGCCGCAGTCGGGAGGGCTGGTGCGGTGCAGACTTAGGTGTTCGTGCGCTTTCGGACGACGACCATGATGCTCGTAACCAGCGCGACAATGATGAGGGCGAGGCTCAGGAGCCAGAACACGGCCGCGAAACCCGAGAACGCCGGGATCTGACCGAGGAGCAGCACGGCCGACGCGAGAAGCACGGCGATGGCGGGCACGGTGCGCAATGTCAGGTGGACCCGGTTCATGTGGCTCCTCTGCTGTTGAGAGTCACCCTACAGCCCGGCTCGGCCGATGAGGCGGCGGGCGGGCCGCATCCATTGATGCTGCCCGCCCTAGTGCGCCGTCCCGATACGGCGCCGGTCAGCGGATGCTGCGAGCGGGCAGCCCGTGCAGGTTGACGTCGCCGACGATCGCGGGCGTGATCGGGGCGGAGGTGATCTCGCCGGTGGCCGGGTCGGGCTCCAGGCCGAGCACGGTGCCCAGCACCGCCACCGCTGCGGCGGCGGACCACGCCTGCGGGCGGCAGGCGGCCGGGTAGGGCCCGGCGGCGGTCACGGCGGTGGCATCGTCGCCGGAATGCAGCTCGGGCATCCGGTAGTCGAACGACTCGGCCGCCGCGAGCAGGCCCTCGATCAGGGTGCCCGCCTCGGCACCGAAGCCGTCGCGGCCCAGGCCGGTGATCGCGATGGCTGTGTCATGGGTCCACACCGAGCCGCCGTGGTAACTCACCGGCCAGTAGCCGGCCGAGTCGGTGGACATGGTGCGCAGGCCGTACCCGGAGTTGAGCTCGGGGGAGACCAGCCGGGCGGCGACGAGGGCGGCTTCCTCGGCCGAGAGCAGGCCGGTGCCGAGCAGGTGGCCGATGTTGCTGGTGACGGTGTCGACCGGACGCTTGAACGCATCCAGTGCGACGGCCGGGTAGCGGCCCGCGGGGGAGTCGATCCAGAACGATTCACGGAACCGGGTCTTGAGCTTCTCGGCCCAGGCCCGCCAGATATCGCCGCCGGGCCGGCCGAACGCGTCGAGCAGGTCGGCGCCGCCGATGGCGGCCTGGTAGGCGTAGGCCTGCACCTCGCAGAGCGCGATGGGGCCGTCGGCGAGGCTACCGTCGCGCCATTGGATGGAGTCGCCGGAGTCCTTCCAGCCCTGGTTGGCCAGGCCGTGGCCGGTGCTGTCGACGTACTCGAGGAACCCGTCGCCGTCGCTGTCGCCGAAGTCACGCATCCAGGCCAGGGCCGCCTCGAGGTGTGGCAGCAGGGCCTCGACCTCGGCGTCGGCCATGCCCCAACGGTGTGCGTCGGCGAGCAGGCAGATCCACAGCGGGGTGGCGTCGACGGTGCCGTAGTACAGCGGCGGCAGCGAGACGTCTTCGCCGGGGATGGTGAACGCGGCCGGCCGCAGTTCGTGCATGATCTTGCCGGGCTGCTCAGCGGTCTCGTCGTTGGTCGACGTGCCCTGCAGCTCGGCCAGGATGCGCAGGGTGGAGGCGGCGAGCTCGGTGCCCAGCGGCAACATGAACCGGGCGGCCCAGATCGAGTCCCGGCCGAACAAGGTGAAGAACCACGGGGCGCCGGCGGCGAGGAACGGCTCCTCCGGCCGCGCGGTGGTTGCCATCCGCAGGCCGGAGAGGTCCTCCAGCGCCTTCTGCACCCAGCGGCCCAGCCGGGCGTCGCCGGACTGCACCGACACTCCGGCCCACTCGGGCAGCCCGGGGGCCGCCTGCACGACGGTCGCGGAGTGGTCGATGTCGACGGTCCAGGTGACGGTGACGCTGCCGCGGGCCGGCACGGTGACCGCCCAGTTGGCGCCGAGTTCGGTGGGCCGGTCGGGGGCGCCGACGGGGTCGGCCGAGTGGCGGCCGAGCGCGGCGGCATCCGTGCCCAGCACCCCGTCGCCGCTCACCTGCACGAGCGCCGCCACGCTGGCGGTGGCCAGGCGGATGCCCGCGTCGCTGGTCTGCACATCGACCGCCGGCGTCTCGGGCAGCTCTGCTGCCGGGAACGCGGCCCGGTCGGCCGCGCTGGCCAGCCCGGCCTTGACGGTCTGCATATCGGCGAAGTCGGCCGACAGACGCACCGATACTGTGGTGTCGACCGGCTCGGCCAGCCCGGACTCGATGGTGATCTGCTCGGTGAACCGCCCGGCGGTGACCGTGCGGGTGACGTGCAGCCGCAGCCGGGGGTCGGCGGTGCGGTCGTCGAGGTGCCGGAGCAGCGCGTTGAACGTCATCTCGCCGGCCCCGCGAGCGGCCGAGCCGATGGGTTCACCAATCGCGCCGCCGACCAGGAGGGTCCACCCGGAGAGGATGCGGGTGTCGGCGTGATACAGGCCGTGGATCGGCAGACTCGTGCGCCCGTCGGAGCCTGACCACGCCTGGGTGGGCGCGGCCAGAACAATGGCGGAATCGTGGAGCAGGGGCTGGACGGGGTGGGAAAGCATGAGTGAGGTACGACTCCAGTGGTGTTGTGGTGCGGATCTGGGGGAACAGTGCGTTCGGGAGCGGCTACTCCTTCACGGCCCCGTCGGTGGTGTTCATGATGCGTTTCTGGAAGATGAAGAACATCACCGCCACCGGGATGGTCATGATCGCCGCCGCGGCGAGCTTGAGCGGGTACTGCGTGCCCTGGCTCAGCTGCCCGGACGCCAGCGACGCGACGCCCTTGGTGAGCGTGGTCAGTTCGGGTGATTGGGTGGCCACGATGAAGTGCGACAACTCATTCCAGGAGCCCTGGAACGACAGGATGATGATGGTCACCAGCGCCGGCCTGGCCATCGGCAGCACAATCGACCAGAACACCCGGAAGGTGCCGGCCCCGTCGATGCGGGCCTGCTCCTCGACGCTGGCGGGGATGGACTCGAAGAAGTTCTTCATGATGAAGACGCCCGCGGCATCCGTGAGCAGCGGCACGATCATGGCCACGTAGGTGTCGTAGATGCCCAACTGGTTGATCACCAGGAACTTGGGAATCAGCAGCACCACCCCGGGCACGCTCATCACCGCGATGAGCAGCGCGAAGATCACGTTGCGGCCGCGGAAATGCAGCCGGGCCAGCGCATACCCGGCCAGGGAGTTGAAGAACACCCGGCCGAGGGTGACGAAGACCGTGACGATGGCGGAGTTCTGGAACCAGACCGGGAAGTCCGAGTTGAGAAACAACCTCTCGTACGCGGCCAACGACCAGGTGGCCGGAATCAGCGACATCGGATTGCTCGCGGCCTCGGCATCCGTCTTGAACGACGTGGCGACCTGCACCAGGAACGGGGCGATGTAGATGATCGCGAGCACGATCAGGATGGCGTAGAGCAGCGACCGGCCGGCGATGGCGGACGTGGGCAGCTGCGGCCGACTCAGGGTGCGCAGCCGCTGGGAGGGGGAGCGGGGCTGCACCCGGGCGCGTGCGGTGGTGCTCATTTGGAACCTCCGGGGGTGGGGGTCTGCACGTACAGGCGCATCCGCCGGGCGGAGACCTTGCGTTCGGCCAGCAGCCAACGCTGGAACAGGGTGAAGACCACGATGATCACGAACAGGATGAACGCGATCGCGGCGCCCTGGCCCCACGCCTGGTTGGTGAACGCGGTTTGGTAGGACAGGTACGCCGGGGTGAGCGTGGTCTTGCCCGGCCCGCCCTGGGTGCCGGTGTAGATCTGGTCGAATACCTGCCAGGCGCCGATCAGGCCCAGGGTGAGCACGGTGAACAGTGTCGGCCGCAGCTGGGGGAGGGTGACCCGCCAGAACCGTTGCCAGCCGTTGGCGCCGTCCATCATGGCCGCCTCCACGACGTCGCCGCTGAGGTTCTGCAGGGCCGCGATGAAGAGCAGCATGAACGTGCCACTGGTGGTGAACACGGCCATCAGGATGAACGCGCTCATGGCAACGGATGGGCCGGCGAGCCACTCCCAGAACGAGATGCCGAGGAAGGAATTGCCGGTGAGTGCCGCGGGCCCGGTCGTCACGCCGAACACCCGGAGGATGTTGTGCAGCACGCCGCTGGGGTCGTTGAACCAGTTCGGCCCGTTGACACCGATGAAGGAGAGCAGCTTGTTCACCGCGCCGGTGGAGCTGAACAGGAACAACCAGAGCACCGTGATGGCGACCGAGCTGGTGACCGACGGGAAATAGAACGCGGTGCGGAAGAACCCGCGGCCGCGCAGGATCGCCCGGTTCACCAGCACAGCCAGGAACAACGAGAGCATGGTCTGGATCGGCACGACAAGGAGCACGTACCAGGCGTTGTTGCGCAGGGCCGTCCCGAAGTCCTGTTCGGCCAGGCCGCCGCCGCCCAGCAGGGCCGAGTAGTTGTCCATGCCCACGAACGACACCGTGCCGGCGAAGGGGCTGCCGCGGCCGTTCCAGTCGGAGAAGCTGACCCAGAGGGCCATCAGCACCGGGATGACCAGGAACATGCCGAGGAGGATGATCATCGGGGCGGTGAACAGCCACCCCGAGGCGGCCTCGCCGCCCCGGATTCCGGAGCGGCGAGACGTGCGAGAAGGTGTCGTCATGGTGGACTACTTCAGCAGTGCTTCGAGGTTCTTCTGCGTGGAGTCGAGGATCGCCTGGGCGTCCCCGGTCTTCAGCGACTCGAGCTGTGCATTGAGGTCGCTCACGACATCCGCGGCGCCCTTCACGTTGGGCACACCCTTGGCGTAGTCCGCGCCGTCGAGGAAGGCGACCAGGTTGGGGTTGGCGCTCTTCCAGTCGTCGGCGGCCGACTGGATCGACGGCATCGGGCCGAACTCCTCGGAGAAGGTCAACTGGGCATCCTTGCTGGTGAGCTGCTCAACGAGGTCGAGCGCGGCGGCCTGGTTGGGGCTGTCGGCGGCGATGCCCCAGCAGTTGGTGAACTGCAGGGTGCCCTTGCCCTCTGGGCCGGCGGGCAGCTCGGCGACGGTGTACTTCACGTCGGGGAAGTCGCTCTTCATCGCTCCCGTGATCCAGTTGCCCTCGATGGTCATGGCGGACAGCTGCTTGCCGAACGCCTCGCCGCCCCAGCCGGCCCCGATCTCGCTGGCGTAGCTCATGACCCCGTCGTTGAGGAGGGTCTGGGCGTAATCCAGTCCGGCCACGCTGCCGGCGCTGTTCGCGGTGGCCTCGGTGTTGTCGTCGTTCATCAGGTTGCCGCCGGCCTGCGCCATGAACGCGCCGATGCGGGCGTACTCGCCGCCGATGGCCAGGCCCACGTGCTCGGGGGTGGTCAGGGTCTTGCTCACGGCGGCCAGCTGGTCCCAGGTGGTGGGGATGTCGGCATCCGTGAGCCCGGCCTGGGCCCAGAGGTCGGTGTTGATGATCAGCTGCAGGGTGGAGAAGTCCTTGGGCGCGCAGTAGAAGTCGCCGTCGTAGGTGAAGGACTTGACCAGGCTCGGGTAGAAGTCGTCCTTGTTGGCCAGCTGGTCGCCGTAGGCGAGGAGCGAACCGTTCGACGCGTAGCCGGCGAGGGCATCCGTGGACAGGTAGAAGACGTCGGCGGGCTTCTGGGCGGCAAAGCCCTGGGCGAGCTGCTGGTTGAGGTCGCTGGCGACGCTGACCTTGGCCTCGGTGCCCGAGTCCGTGGACCAGGCGTCCACGGCGGCGTTGACGGATGCGGTCTCAGCGTCGCCGCTGGAGCCGATGAGGACGGTGAGGCCCTTCGAGGAATCGCTGGTGAGTTCGCCGTCAGCGGGTGCGGCGGTGTCGCCGAAACCCGAGCCGGAACCACACGCGCTGAGCGTGAGGGCGCCGACCACGGTAAGGCCTGCGCCGATCAGCCAGCGGGAGTTGCGTCGTTGCATCTTGATGCTCCTTCTGTCGCGCTACGGTGCGCGCTTGCTTGTGTAGTGGTCACAGTAGCCGAATTAATTTGATCGATCAAATGTTTTCTTGGATCGATCAAATATTGCCTATTTTGTGGTGTCAAACGCGGTACTCTGTGGGAGATCGGTGTTGGATCGATCCACTGACGGGGTCAATGGGCCCGGTCGATGTGGGACTCGGGGGGAGGAGCGGCCTTGACTACATTTCCGACCGTGACGGATGTCGCGCTGGCCGCCGGCGTCTCCCGCCAGACCGTCTCGAACGTGATGAACTCGCCCGACATCGTGCGCGCCGACACCCGGGAGCGGGTGCAGGCTGCGATCGCCGAGCTGGGCTACCGCCCACACGCGTCGGCGAGGCGGCTGCGCACCCGGCGCAGTTCCACCATCGGCATCCGGCTCGACCCGATGATCGACGGCATCTCCGGCTCGGTGCTGGACAGCTTTCTGCACGCCCTCACCGAGCAGGCAGACCGGCAGGGCCTGCGGGTGCTGCTGTTCACCGCGACCGGCCCCGAAGACGAGATCACCCAGCTCAAGCGCCTGAACGACGGCGCCGATGTGGACGGCTTCGTGCTCACCTCGACGTTCGCCGGCGACCCCCGCACGACCTGGCTGCTTGAGAACGGGATTTCGTTCGTGACCTTCGGCCGCCCGTGGGGCGTGGACGACATGGACGACCCGCAGCATCTCTGGGTGGACGTGGACGGCTGGACCGGCCTGCACGATGCGACCCGGGCTCAGCAGGATGCCGGCGCCCGCCGCATCGGGTACATCGGCTGGCCGAGCCCGTCGGGCACGGGCGACGACCGGCGGCGCGGCTGGCGCGACGCGATGCTCGAGCGCGGCGACGTCACCGAGGACGAACTGGCCCAGCTCGAGGTGGTCACCGTGGACGGAGTGGCCGAGGGAACCGCGGCCATGCAGGAGTTGCGTCGCAGCGCGGGGCGTCTCGACGCGGTGCTCTGCGCGAGCGACTCCCTGGCCCTCGGCGCCATGATCGCCAACCCGAGCGGGTGCCGGTCACCGGCTACGACAACACGCCCGTCGCCGCGGCGATCGGGCTCTCCAGCGTCGATCAGTCCGTGGACGAGGTGGCCGCGGGGGTGCTCGAGCTGCTGACGGGCGAGTTCGGCGGCAAGGTACACGGCGCCCCCGAGTCGGTGGAGCCTCGCCACCGCATGGTGAAGCCCCGGCTGGTGGTGCGCGAGTTCGCCGCCATCCCTATGGAGGCCTCGGCCCCGGCCTGAGCTGCCCGAGCGCGGGTGCAGCGCCGTTTCGCGGGAGATTCATCGACGGGTGCTCCGTCCTGCGGGGTTCCCGGGCGGCCCCTCGTGGCCCGAGCGCGGGTGCGGCGCCGTTTGGCGGGTGGCGTGCCTCCCGCGCAGCGGCGCCTGGCCCGCGCTTAGCCGAGGGCGGATGCTACGCGCGGGTGTGGCGCCGTTTCGCGGGTGTGGCGCCGTTTCGCGGGTGCGGCGCCGTTTCGCGGGTACTGCGCCGTTGGGAGGGGACGCGGATCCGGGCCCTCGCTCAGCCCTGCAGCGCCGTCACCGAACCGAAGAACTCGGGGTAGCTCGCGTAATAGGTGACGCCGTCGCTGTTGACCACCACGGGCAGGTAACTCGGGTCGTAGTCGGACGGCGCGCGCAAGACGCCCGCGAAGGGATCATCGGTCTGGGTCCAGCCCTCGTCGAGCAGCTGCTGCTTCTGCGCGGCCCAGCTGGCGTCATCCTGCGTGGCTTGGGCGTACCAGACCTGAACGTCGCCGCCGTCGCGTTTCCAGTAGCAGCCGAAGCCCGCGTCCATGAGCGACTGCATCGTGGCGTCGAACGCGCGGGTGTCCGGGTTCAGGGTGAGACCGTCCTCCTCCAACGACGAGTACTCCTCGGCGGTCAGCACGGTGTCGCAGCTGTCCGTGGCCGCGGATGCCTCCGGCTCCGGCTCAGGCGCGGTCGCGGTCGGCGTGGCGGTCGGTGTCGGGGCAACGGTGGCGGTTCGAGTCGGTGTCGGCGATGGTTGAGTATCGTTCCCGGCCGCGCATCCGGTCAGCGCAAGGACAAGGGCCACACACGCGGGAACTACGGAGCGTCTCATGCCACCAACCTACCGAGCGTCCGTGACGCGGATGCCCGGGTGCCTCGCGAGTCGCAAAGCCTGTCCTGCGGTCCTGCGGAACGCCGGCTACGGCAGGGGCATGGCCTGCAGCACCGGCCAGAGCAGCGACACGAACAGCACGATGACCACCACCACGAGGACCGCGAGGCCGAGGATCACCGCGTAGGAGAGCACCACGGCCAGCAGCTGCAGCCCCACCACGCCTGCGGGCGGGCTGGCCACCTCGTGCTCATCGGCGAAGATCGCCAGTCCGTCGGCGAGGCCGGTGTTCTCGGCTGCGGTCGTGTTCTGCTCTGGCGTGCTCATCTGTACCCCCGGGGGAAGACTACAGGTGCCTGGTCTCCGCGGCCGGCCCGGGCTCACACAGCCGAGTCGTCGTCGAGTGCGGTGAGGGTGTTGGAGCGCGCGTCCACGCGCATCCGCGTGCACAACTCGTCGAGCGAGAGCCGGGCCTGCTCATCGCTGAGTTCGATGCGCGCCAACGTGTAGTCCTCGGGCGGAAGCGGCGTGGGTGTCGGATACCTACCGTCGTCGATGACGGCGCCGATGATGGTTCCGGCATGGTCGTGCACGGCGAGAAGCAGCATCAGGATTCCACTCTGATGGCGGTGAACATAAGCAGTCCGCCGTTGCCCGACGGCCGGAATTCCCGGCCGACCGGGTCGGACACGGTGACCAGAAAGTTCTCGACGAACCGCATCTCGTTGTCCGAGGTGGTCCACTGGCGTTCGACCTCCACCTGCATGTTG
Source organism: Cryobacterium sp. PAMC25264 (assembly GCF_019443325.1). NCBI lineage: Bacteria > Bacillati > Actinomycetota > Actinomycetes > Micrococcales > Microbacteriaceae > Cryobacterium > Cryobacterium sp. PAMC25264. The sequence continues at coordinate 2,282,891 of NZ_CP080383.1, read as the reverse complement.
CCCTGGTACGGGCGCAAGGCGAAGCTCCAGTAGTGCGAGTTGTCGCCAAGCGGCCACGACCAGATGAGCTGGCCCCTGGCCTGGTAGAGGCCGTTCTGGTTGTCGTGCGGTGCCCAGTATTGGGTGACGGTGGTCATGGCGCATACGGTACTCCGGCCGCAGGTGCGGTTCAACGGGTAGGCGTCGGGGTGCGCTGTGACCGCTGCGCGGGTGGGGCGCCGGTTCGCGGGTGGCGTGCTCCCGGCGCAGCGGCGCCGGGCCAGCGCAGCTCGGCGGCACCGGTTCACGGACCGGGCCCGTGGGGCTTTCGGGCAGCGGATGCGCGGGCGTAGCGTGGATGGCACAGGAGGGGATGCTTCGACACCCAGCGTCGGGGGCCGGCGCCGATCGGGAGCTCACATGGCCGTCAGGGATGCGTTCAGCACGGAGGAGTGGCGCACGGTCAGCGCCGCGCCGTTCCTGGTCGGCCTGTACCTGGTGGGGGCGTCGCAGTGCGGTCCGATGGGGATCGTCACGGAGATGCTGGCCGCGGAGAAGGCGGTCACCCTCGAGGCATCCCAGCCAGACGGGCTGCCCATCGTGCAGGAGATCGAGGCGGACCTCGTGGCGGAGGTGCTGACGAGGGACTTCGGCCTGATCGACGGCTCCGACGAGACCCAGGCCCGGGTGCTCGGCGAGCTGACCCTGGCGCTGGCGCTCGTGAAGACGCACTCGCCCGGCCTGGACTCCGCGTTCCGGGCCTGGCTCTTCCGGGTCGCCGAGCACGTGGCCCGGGCATCGGCCGAGGGCTCTCCCGGCGACAGGCGGGTCATCGGAGACCACGAACTCGACGCGCTGCACACCCTGGCCGGCCTGCTCGGGGTGCCCCGGTAGGTCTGCCGTTGAGGCCTGCGCACGCCACTGTCGATCGGCCGGGTGAGCGCCCACGGCCTCTGGTCGCCGACCCCGCCGAACTGGGCATCAGCGCCACCGGGCCCGAGGGTGGTGCCTAGATCGTGCCGAGTGCCGTGAGCTTGGCGCGCACATCCGCGTCGCTGGGCTCGACCATGTGGGTGTTGTCGGCGAACACGAGCACGGGAATCTGGGTGCGGCCGCTGATGGCCCTGGCCCGGTCGGCGCCGTCCTCGACGCTCTCCAGGTCTACGTAGTCGTAGGCGACGCCCAGGCCGTCGAGCAGTTTCTTGGAGCGGCGGCAGTCCTTGCACCATTCGGCGCCGAACATGGTCAGGTCGGCGGCGGCGGCGGCGGCGGGCGTTGCGGGTGCGGTCATGGGTCGAGCTTAGGCGCGGGCCGGCTTGGAGGATCCTGAGCGCCCCGCCGTGCCGGCCCAGCACGACCGTCCTCGGCGAGAGAAAGGCCCGGCCGGTGGATGAAACGGCTCAACCAGCTGAGGTGAGTTCCGGTTCGTCGGAGGGCGCCACATCCGTCGTTCCTGGCCGCACCCGGGTGGCCAGCACCGGCGCGAACAGTACCACGAGCAGCCCCGCCATCGGGACCACGAGCAGCCCGTAGCGGAGCGCGGTGAGGTCCGCGATGGCGCCCACGATGGGCGGGGACACCAGGAAGCCCAGCCGCAGCAACCAAGCCACGATGGTGAGCCCGGTGCCGGCCCGGAACCCGGGCAGCTCATCGGCGGCGTGCATAGCCGCGGGGATCAGCGTGGCCACGCCCAGCCCGGCGAGGCCGAAGCCCACGATGGTGCCAGGGATGGACGGGAACGCCAGAGCGCTGCCCATGCCCAGGAACACGATGGCGCCGCCGGCGCGGGCCACGGCGCGCTGGCCGAACCTGTCGACCAGGCCGTCGCCCAGCATCCGGCCGATGAACTGCATGCCCTGCAGGGCGATGAAGCCCAGGCCGGCCACCAGAGCGGATGTCTCGAGCGTGTCGGTGAGGTAGATGGCCGACCATGACGCCCCGGCGTCCTCAACGACGGCGCCGGACGCGGCGATCACCACGAGTGCTCCGAGCACCAGCCACTTGCCCAGCCGGGCGGGGGAGCGGGTGGGTACCGTGGTGGCGATCGGTGCGGCGGCCTCCGGCTCCAGCGGTTCGGGGCCGGCCAGCAGGAACCGGTAGGTGTAGAGCGCGAACAGACTGAACGTGACGGCCGAGACCACCAGGTGGGTGCCGCGTGGCACGTCGAGCTGGGCGGCCGCGGCGCCGAGCAGACCACCGGTGACCGCGCCGATGCTCCACACCGCGTGGAAGGAGTTGAGGATGCTCCTCTTATACAGTCGCTGAACCCGCAGACCGTGTGAGTTCTGGGCCACGTCGGTGATGGAGTCCATGGCGCCGGCGAGGAAGATGCCGGCCGCCAGGGCGATCCAGCTGGGGGCGATGCCGGCCACGATCAGGCCTACCGAGGTGAGGATGGTGGAGGCGATGGCCACCCGCGACGAGCGGAACCGGCGGATGAGCATGCCCGCGGCGAGTCCGGCGATGAGCGCACCAAGCGGGAACGCCGCCACGGCCAGCCCGAACTCGGCGTTGCTCAGGCCCAACTCCGACTTGATCGCCGGATACCGGGGGATCAGGTTCGCGAACAGCGCGCCGTTGGTGAAGAACAAAACGGCGACGGCCACGCGCGCGCGACGCACCTCCACGGCGGGGCGGATGCTGGAGCGAGCGGGAGGCGTCATTGCGTCAGGGGTCTTTCCGGTGGAGGTCGCGAATCCGGTGCGGGGCACAGGGTTCCAGCTTGGCACGGATGCCGGCGACGGTGGGCGCGCCACCGCCCAGGGGTGGCCCTTTCCGGCCACCGAATGGCTGCCTATGCTGGCAGGGTCTGCGCAGGCCGGCGGTGCGTCCGTGGTCTGCGCGCGCGGAGCCAGGGAGGAACCCCATGACGTTCACCAATCTCGACGGGCGCCCCGAGAAGCCGCCGGTGGCGGTAGGCCCGGCGGTGCGGGGGCTGGCCGGGTGTGCAGCCCGTACGGCGGTGCTGTTGGCGGAGCGGCGTATCCACCTGCCCCGGGAGAACACCGGCCGACAGCTGAGCTTCGGCGACGGCAGCCAGGCGGTGGTGTACCGCGAGACCGAGGTGGACCGCGGGGTGACCCATGACCCGGCGGTGCTCGTCGTGGGGTTCAGGTTGCGGGTGCTGCGGGGCCGCGCGCACCGCTGGTTCCGGGTGCAGAGCATCCTCAACACACCCCTGTTCGTCGGTTTTCCCGGCTACGTGTCCAAGCTCTGGATGACCCACGACGAACACGGTGTGTACCGGGGCATCTACGAGTGGGACGGCCCGGAGCGCGCCGAGACCTACGCGCGCACCCTGTGGCGGGTGCTGGCGCTGGGCAGCGTGCCCGGCTCGATCCATTACCGCGTGCTGCCCGGGGCGCACCGGGACGAGTTCCTCGCCGATCCGGCCGCGTACCTGCCCGGGGCCGCGCCGGCTCTGACAGGGCCGCCGACCGTGAGGGTGATCGGCCCGGCGGGCTGGTGGCGTCCGGCCCGGCCGATGCTGCCGAAGGCCCGACTGCGCGAACCGGTATGACCGGCTTCGACACGGATGTGCTCGTGGTGGGCGCCGGCACCACGGGGCTTACTCTCGCGCTGCAGGCGCACGACCACGGGGCCCGGGTACGAATCCTGGAACGGCGGCCGGAGCCGTTCCGGCCGTCACGGGCGATGGTAGTGCATCCGCGCACACTGGAGCTGCTGCGTCCGCTGGGGGTGACGGATGCCCTGCTCGGCCTCGGCGACACCTCGCCGTCCGTGCGGCTGCACCTGGGTTCGCGCAAGGTCGCGGTGTCTGTGGACCGGTTCGACCTGCCGGGTACGGCCTTCCCGCACCTGCTGCTGATCCGGCAGGCGGATGTGGAGGCGGTGCTGTCCGCGGCGCTCGCCGAGCGAGGCATACTCGTGGAGCGCGGCAGCGAGGTGGTGCGCGTGGCCCGGTTGGGTGGCGGCGGAGCGCGGGCCGTGCTGCGCGGGGACGACCGGCCCGAGCGGGAGGTGCGCTGCCGGTACCTGGCCGGCTGCGACGGACCGGCCAGTCTGGTGCGCCGGTCGGTGGGCGGTTGGCTGGGCAGCGACTACGCCCAGGAGATGGTGCTGGCCGACCTGGAGCTGGGAGCATCCACGGCGCTCGAGCCGGGGGTGGCGCAGGTGGTCGTGGGGCGGCGCGGGCTGGTCTTCCTGTTCACCATCGGGGAGCGGGCCGGCTGGCGCATGCTCGCCACCCGCCCCGCCGGCGCCGACCGGCAGCCGTTCGGCCAGCCGGGACCGACCGTGCCAGCCACGGCCCTGCAGAGCCTGCTCGACGAGGCCGGGCTGCCGGCCCGGATCGTGTCAGTGGCCTGGTCGACCCAGGTGCGGCTGCAACACCGCCTCGCCAGCCGGTTCAGCCGCGGGCCCCTGTTCCTGGCCGGCGACGCCGCCCACGCGCACTCGCCGGCGGGAGCGCAGGGCATGAATGCGGGCATCCACGACGCCGTCAACCTCGGCTGGAAACTGGCCTTCGCGGCGGCCGCCGGCCCCGCCGGGTCACTGGCCGCCCTGCCCGGATCGGCGCTGCTGGATTCCTACGCCGTTGAGCGCCGCCGCGCGGATGCCGCCGTGCTACGCCTGACGCACGCCATCTACTGGGCCGAGGCGAGCCTCAATCCGGTGGCCCAACTGGCCCGCGGCGTGCTCGTGCCGATGGCCGCACCGTTGGTGCCCTGGCTGCTTCGCCGCCGCCGTCTCACGGCCGCGGGGGTCCGCACGCTGGCTGCGTTCCGGCTGCGGTACCGGCACAGTCCGCTGTCGGTGGAGGTGCACGCTTCACTCACCCCGGTGCGTGGCGGCCTGGCCCGGCGCGTGCTGCGGCCCGGGTCCCGCGTGGCCGACACCCTGGTGCGCTGTGAGGGCCGCCGGGTGCGGTTGCACGAACTTCTTGCGGGGCCGGGGGTGCATATCCTGCTGCAGGCGAACGCCCGACCGGTGCCGGAGCGGCTGCTCGGTGCGCTGACGCACGCCTATCGGCTCGCCGACCGGCCGGGCACCGGCATGCTCGTCGTGAGACCCGACGGGTACGTGGCGCTGCGTGCTCCCGTTGTCGACGAGCCGAACCTCGCCGCGTGGCTGCGGATGGTGGGCCTGCTCGTCAGCTGAGCCAGCTGCGGGCTCAGTGCTCGGCCGGTGAGAAGACCAGGGCGCACGGGTCGAGCCGGAAGATCGGATGGTCCGTCACATCCGGCAGCCCGGCGAGGAAGGCGTCGGCCCGCCGGCCGAGCCGTTTGAGGTACGCAGCCGCGATCCGGGCATGTTCGTCGCCGCGCAACTCTGTGGCCCGGTACGGGTGCCGACGCCAGTGGACGCGCAGCTCGCACCGTCCGGCGATGCGGAGGTTGCGGACCCACTGGGTTTCCCCGCGGCCGGCGATCACATAGCGGTCGCCCTCGATGTCGAACGGAGCTAGGGGCGTGCCGATCGTGCGTCCGCTGGTCCGGCCGCGCACGATGAGCGTGGGGGCGCCGAGGGTACGTGCGACGGGGTTGACGACGTGCTGCAGAAGGGGCTGGGCGCTAGGTAGCCGCCCTGATGAACGTGGGTGGTGCTCACTGGCGATTCCTTTCTCGAAGCGAGGCGCGCATCCGCCCTTCGCCGCACACGGTACTGCCGGTGCGCCGACCGCGGAAGGCATGGCTCGCTACGAACAAAAATCTTGACCCGTTCGGGGTACACGGTTGAGAATGAAAACCAAGCCTCACCACCCGAATCGAGGCGGGAAGCCGTGCACGACGTGACCCATGAAAGCCAGATCAGACAATCCACCGCGTGGTACAACCCCGAGATACATCAGGCAACCGGAGTGATCATCGCGCAAACCCACGCGGATGCAGATGAAGCGTTGCGACTCCTGGTGGAACATGCCCAATCCACACGTGTCCCCGTGGACGCCGTGGCCGCAGACGTTATCGCTCGCAGGATCACCTTCACCTAACTTCTTCGGTCAGTGCAGGGCCGTCGTCGTATGGATGAGGTACCCAGGAACTCTTGCTGTACTACGTGTGCAATATCGGGTGTGCGATGCGTATCCGACCAAAGGGGGAAGCTCACCGCGTCTCGGTAAGACGGCCGGCTAACCGGCTTCGTCGGGCTCAACGACAGGACACCTGGCCGTGTGTGACCATGTGGAGATGGATTCGTTGGACGAGAGAGACGAACTTGGAACGATCGCGGTCGAAGCCGATGTGCTTGCACAGAGTGGCATTGAGCTCGACGCGATGCTCGCTGAACTGCAGGTAGCCCTCGCCGGGGAGATACCTGCGGACACTCCTCGCGTGGGGTGGCGTGTGCTCACCGCACAGAACGGTGCGGCCCAGACCGTTGGCGCTCCGACCGATTTCGATGGTCAGTGGTGGCGGATCGGCCTCATCAGGCGCGACCAGGGCGAGGGCATGCCGCATCTTCTCGAGCTGCATCCCACTTCACAACGTCGCCGGCCCAGCAAGAAAGACCGGGCTGGCGGCCTCGTTCTGCGGTGGCCGGCTGTCACTCGATCGGCGCCCGATCTGGACCTGCTCGGGATCGATATCGTCAACGCTGGCGAGGAACGGTGGCATCCCCACGGGGACTCATTCACAGTGTTCGCAGCGCTGGGCGAACCAGGTGCGCCTGCCCCGGGCGTGTCTTTCGCCTATGTCGCCGGCCAATCCCCAGCACTGCCGCTCGATCCGGGAGAGTATGCGCGGGTGCGAGTGGTTGTCGATTCCGGACAATGGCGGGACGCGCATCCCGGGCCGTGTGAGGTTCACGCCTGCCTCGTGGATCTCGGTCTGCGCGGCGGAGAGCCGCTTCACGTGGAGCTGACCGAGCGAGACATTCACGTCCACCAGCCCCGGAAGCGCCCTCTTGCGCCACCGTCCCCGTGACCGACGAGACCTTTCGGGGCACCTCAGGATCAAGATTCGAGTTCGCCGATTCGATCAGCGCGTCGAAACCCGAGATCCCCAGCAAGATCAGGTGGCGGCGGGCTACCTAGACTCGTAGCTGGGGTCGGAATCCGCCCGGTCAGCCCGTGACCGCCGGCACCACTGAGCCGAATCGGGACGGGACAGCCGTGATCAACCGGCGTTCCATTTCGGTCGAACCAACCAGGCCAGCACGGCGCTCACGCCCGCGAGCGCACCCAGTGTGATCGGAATCCACGCTCGAATCGAGGCGCCCGCCCGAGGCTGGACGGAAGAATCAGGATCAGCGCGCAGCTCACAATTACGAGCACGGCCAGGAAGACAAGGAACCGCGGAGTAGATCGTTTCATGGTGACGCAACCTTACTCGGGGTGCCCGGATGGTCCACGGCGAAGCCAGTAACCGGCGTGGGTCAGCGCAGCCGCCCAGGTCAGTGCACCCCGCCGACAGGGCGGATGGCGAAGATCTCCGGGTCGTTCTCGCCCGGGCCCGGCACGATGGCGATGTCCTCCGGCGCGATCACACTGCCCGCGGCGGTGACGAAGGCGATCGAGGCCGCCTCGCCGGTGTCGGCGTACTGGTACAGGCGGCTCGGGCCGTGCCCCGAGGGCCGGTACACATTGCCCCACTGGGCGAGCGCACCGAGCACGGGCAGCAGCGCGTCGCCGGCCGCGGTGAGGTGGTAGTCGAAGCGTTCCCGGGCGCCGGGCTCCCGGTAGCCGCGCCGCTCGAGCACACCCGCATCCACGAGGCCGCACAGTCGTGAGGTGAGGATATCGGTGGGGATGCCGAGGATGCGGCGGAAGTCGCTGAACCGGGTGTGGCCACGAAACGCTTCCCGCACGATCAGAACGGTCCACTTGTCTCCGAGCACCTGCATGGTGCGAGCGATGGAGCAGCGAGAGTCGATGCCGGTGCGGTGGGCCGGGCCGGGGGACAGCACGTGAGGAGCATCGGATCGATCCGTTGTCATGCCCTCATCTTGGCACCGACGCTCCTGGGCGAGTCGAGTGGATTTCATCTTTGCCGCTGTGTAACGTCGGTCTCCGGCCAACCACGATCCGCACCACGACCGAACGGCGGCCGGCACCCGTACCTGAAAGGCTCCACATGCACCGACGCATCCGCATCTCGTTCGGCTCAGCCCTGTGAGCCAATCATCGCTCGGCACGCGGGAGCGCCTGCGGGCATTGCACGACAAATTCATTGTGGAGGACCGGTGGCGCACGGCCGGCGAGCGTACCCGGCTCTACCTGCTGTCGGCGGCGTTGATCGTCATCGGGGTGGCGGGGTTCATGATCATCCTCGCCGACATCGTGCAGCGCGATGACGTGGCCGGCATCGATATCCCGATGAACGCTTGGCTCATGCAGACCCGCACCGGTGCCATGACCACGATCATGATCGGCCTGGCCATCGGGTTCGGACCGGTGGCGTTGCCCGTGATCATCTTCGGCACGATCGTGGTGTGGGGCGTGCTCGCCAAGCACCTGTGGCGGCCGGTGTTGCTGGCCCTGGGCACACTCACCGGCCTGGTCCTGGTGCAGGTGATCACCAGGCTTGTCGAGCGGCACCGTCCGCCGGTTGAACTCATGCTCTTCGGCGTCGACACCACCTACTCATTCCCCTCTGGGCATGTGTCGGGTGCCACAAATTTCCTGCTGCTGCTCACGTACCTCATCTACTCCCGGCGCGCCGCGAGCCGACGAGCGGTCATCGTCGTGGGAGTGCTGCTCGTGATTGCCGTGGGCCTGGCCGCCCTCAGCCGTGTTTACCTCGGTTATCACTGGCCAACGGATGCGCTGGCCTCCATCGCCCTTGCGCTCGCGATCCTCGGCGGCATCATCGCCCTCGACACCTGGCGCACCGTGCGGGTGCGGGCGGACGGGCGGCTGGGCGCAGACGCATCCGTGTCAGCAGATAGATAGGCACTAGCGAGGTTAGGAGGACGCCCTGCGCCAAAACGTCCTCATAAGCTTCCGAAGTCCTCTTTTCGGGCGGCGAGGAATTGCGGAACCGAACCGAAGCGATCAGCCATGGGCCGAGCGTACCGCGAGGGTCAGCGAGGTCGCCTGATTGACTGCACCGCCTCTCAGCGGTAGACACGAGGGAAGGGTCGGCCGCCCCGTGTGACCCATCCGTCGGCCGGTTCGCAACGTTTGGAGGACTCATGTCCGACACCTTCACGCTTGTACTCGGTACCGTACTTGTGCTCGGAGCCATCGCCGTTTCGCTGTTCCTATACGTGACATCACGCCGCTCGCAGTCGACCCAGCTGACCGAACAGGAACGGGCCGAACGCGACGCTCGCACCCAACTCGAAGCTGCCCAGGGCACCAAGATCCGCACCACCGGCAGGGGCGCCGGCCTCTAGGCCGATCGGCCGCCGCCGTCGAAAGGAAACCCATGAAGTACACCCGCCTGGGCACCACCGGTCTCGACGTGTCGGCGATCACGCTGGGCTGCATGAGCTTCGGCAACCCGATGCGCGGCAACCACGCCTGGACCCTGCCCGAGGAACAGAGCCGCCCGCTGATCCGGCAGGCGTTGGAAGCCGGCATCACCACTTTCGACACCGCCAATGTGTACTCCGACGGCAGCAGCGAGGAGATCCTCGGCCGGGCCCTGCGGGACTTCAGCAGCCGCGATGACTACGTGCTCGCCACCAAGGTGCACGGGCGGATGCGGCCGGGCCCGAACGGTGCCGGGCTCTCGCGCCGCGCCATCCTGGCCGAGATCGACCACAGCCTCACCCGGCTCGGCACCGACCACGTCGACCTGTACCAGATCCACCGCTGGGACCCGCTGACGCCCATTCTGGAAACCATGGAGGCCCTGCACGACGTGGTCAAGGCGGGGAAGGCCCGGTACATCGGAGCGTCGTCGATGTTCGCGTGGCAGTTCGCCCAGGCGCAGTACACCGCCGACCTGGGCGGGTTCACCCGCTTCGTATCGATGCAGGACCAGTACAACCTGATCAACCGGGAGGAAGAGCGGGAGATGCACCCGTTCTGCCTCGACCAGGGCGTGGGCGTGCTGCCCTGGAGCCCGTTGGCGCGCGGCAAGCTCACCCGCGAGTGGGATGCATCCACCAACCGCTCCGAAACCGACACCTTCGGCCAGACCCTCTACAAGCAGCAGGAGTCGGACGACCGGGAGATCGCCGCGGTCGTCGCCCAGGTGGCGGCTGAGCGTGGGGTGCCGCGGGCGCAGGTGGCCCTGGCCTGGGTGCGGCAGCAGCCCGCAGTGACCTCGCCGATCGTGGGCGCCACCCAGGCTCACCACCTCACGGATGCCGTCGCCTCGGTTGACCTCACCCTCACCGACGAGGAACTGGCCCGGCTCGCCGCGCCGTACCGGCCGCACGCCCCCGAGGGGTTCTAGCCGTCCACTCGGGCGAGCGGCCCGCCGAATGTCGGTGGTGTCGCGTAGCTTGGCGCCACCTACTCACTCACCCTCGTGCCGAGAAAACGGAGCAGATCATGAGGGTATTTGTGGCGACGTCGGCCGGCCAGGGCGTTCGGGCCAGCGATTCAAACGCGTGCGTGGAAGGGGAGCTTGTCTGGCTCCGGGATGTGTGTCCGGCGAGCAGGCGCCGTCCAGACGGTCCCTGCCCGTGCGGGAGATCGTTCGCCGGGATGAGTTCGAATAGGAACACCACGACGGCTCGTGTGGTGGATATCGCCGGACTCACCCGGTCGGAATACGAGTCCGCCCTGGTCGCGAGTTTCGACCTGCAGGAATGGTGCCGGTGTTGCACCGCCCGGCCGGTCGCGGATGTCATCGACGAGCTCGTGGCGCTGGCCGGGGTCTTTTCAGCCGGGGCGGTCGTCGAACGACGGGTCGACGAGCTCAATCTGAGGGGGTCGCTAGGCTCGGAGACGTGACTCGTCTTCTGAAGGTCCTGTCCTCCCTTGCCGTGACCGCCGTGCTGACGCTCGGTGCGCCGCTGGCGGCGAACGCCGTCGCGCCGGCTCCCATGGAGGCCGGACGGTCGGCCTCGACGGTGCCAGGCGGGGTGTACGGCCTGGCCGGGAGCGCGCGTGCCGCCGTGCCGGCGGACACGTCGGACTTCAGCTTCGCGCTCTATGCGGGGGAGTACTACCTCGACCGGGATACGACCGGTCACTCCACGCTGCGCACCGTCGAGACCTTCGTCGCCCAGTTTCCCGACTTCGACCAGAACAGGGGCATCATCCGGGCCATCCCCAACGACTACGACGGTGTGCCGCTGAACACCACCGTCGAGTCCGTCACCGACGCCGGGGAGCGCCGGTCTCCTTCGAGTCCACGGACACCGGCGGATTCACCGAGCTCGCCCTCGGCACCGACGAGTTCGTGCGCGGCACCCAGACCTATGTCATCAGCTACACCCAGCAGAACGTCGTGCGCGCGTTCGCCGACACGAACGACGACGAGCTCTACTGGGACACGAACGGCACCGGCTTCGACCAGTCGTTCGGCTCCGTCGCCGCCCGGGTGCACGTGGCCCCGGCGATCGCCGGGTTCCTCACGGGCAACAACGCCTGCTACACCGGTGCGCAGGGCGAGAGCGGCGACTGCACCATCCTGCAGGAGGACGATCCGGATGCGCCGGCCACCGCGGCCGGCGACCCTGCCGCCGCTGAACCGTCCGCTGCCGATCCCGCGGCCACAGACTCGGCCGCGACCGACCCCGCCGCTACCGACCCCGCCGCGACCGAGCCCGCCGCGACCGACCCATCCGGCGCTCTCCCGGCCGGCCAGATGTTCACCGCCGAGGCCACCGACCTGGGCCCGCGCGAGAACCTCACCGTGGCCATCGGCTTCACGGCGGGTACCTTCGTGCAGGTACCCGCCGAGTCCCAGTCGGGATCCGGTTACCAGCCCGGGTTCAGCGCCCCGATCGACGCTGGCGGCATCCCGTTCGGCCTGATCGGCCTGGCCCTGCTCGGCGGAGTCTTCGTGCTCGCCCGAGTCTTCGCCTACCCGCGGGAGCCCCGCGGACGCGGCACCATCATCGCCCAGTACACCGTGCCCGCCGGCTACAACCTGCTCGAGGCGGCCGACCTCATCGGCCGCACCCGCTCGGGCGTCGCCGCGGAGATCGTGAGCCTGGCGGTGCGCGGCAAGGTGCGCATCCTGGACTACCCGGTCAGCGCCTCGGGCGGCGACTACACGCTACAGCTGCTGCGCACCGACGGTGTCGACGACCAGGAACTGACGCTGCTGGCCACCTTCTTCCCCGGGCTCACCGCGGGTGCTGTGTGCGCGCTCGGCGTCACCAACGACCCCCTGGCACGAGCCCTGACCGCCGCGACCGCCGATGCGAATCGCCGCAACATCGCCCGCGGCTGGCGCACGCGGCCCACCATGTCTGTCGCCCGCAAGCGCCTGATCCTCGGCCTCGGCGCCTTCGCGCTGCTCAGCCTGGGCGCTCTCGGGGTCCTCCAACCGCCGGCCGGATGGTGGTTTCCGGTGCTCGTTCTCGCCGTGGCGGCCGTGATCGTGGCTGTCGTCGCGTCCCAGCGGCCCGTGCAGCTGAGCACCGCCGGGGTGGAGCAGCGCGACTACCTCACCGGCATGAAGGTCTATCTCGACCTGGCCGAGGCCGACCGGTTCCGCATGTTGCAGAGCCCGGATGGCGCGTTGCGGGTCACCGTGCCCAGTGCTGTTCCCGCTTCAACCGCTCATGCCTCGAACGGCTCCGCGGCTGCGGGCAGTGCCAACGGTGTCGACACCGTGGAGCTTGTAAAGCTGTACGAGAAGCTGCTGCCCTACGCGGTGCTCTGGGGGGTCGAACGCGAGTGGGCGGCCGAGCTGGCGGTCTACTACGAGCAGGACGCCACCCCGCCGGGCTGGTTCGTGTCGCAGAACGCGTTCAACGGCATCTACCTGGCTTCGGCGCTGAACGGCATCGTCAATTCGGTGCACACCACCGAAACGCCCACGCCCCCGCCGACCTCCTGGTCGGGCAGCGGCGGCGGAAGCTTCTCCGGCGGCTCCTTCGGCGGCGGTTTCTCCGGCGGTGGTGGCGGTGGTGGTGGTGGAGGCGGCCGTTAGAGCCGCTTGACCATCTCGATCTCCTCGGAGGTGGCATCCAACACGTACTGCACCCGGTGCCCGGTTTCGATGAACCCGCGACGCAGGTAGGCGGCGCGGGCACGGGCGTTGTCCTCGTGCACGTGCAGGGTCAGCACCTCGCCCTCGCCGCGCGCCCACTCCTCGATCGCGCCCAGCAGGCTGTCGAAGACGCCGGCGTCGCGGCCGCGGTGACCCGGCGACACGTACACGCCCACGAGCAGGGCGCCTGAGGTGGGATCCGGCACGTAGCCGCCCATGGTGCCCACCCAGGTGCCGGCCGGGTCGATCGCGACCAGCACCGTTCCGTGCTCGGCGGTGCCGCGCGCGGCGCGCATCCGCCATTCGCTCTCGGTGTCGCTCAGGGCGTTCTGCAGGGTCTCACCGAACGCGATCGGGGTGTCGGCGAGCATCTCCAGGCGGAGTGTCCGCACCTCGCGCCAATCGCTCGCCACGGTGCGCTGGATGCGGTACCCCTCTGTAACCATTCGCCGAGCTTACCGATTCCCCGCGCCCCGGGGCCGTAGGACGAGCCCGCGCAGGAGTTATGCGACGCCGCGGGTGCTGACGGGGCGGGTGCTCGGGTAGCGGAATGAGAGCAGGTCGGGCAGGTCGAGCACGGAGGCGACCCGGCGGGTATCCGGCACGCCGTCCCGCGGCGCGGCGGCCACCAGCACGGCCTCCATGCCGTGTGCGCGGGGGCCGTCGAAGTCGGCATCCCAGGTATCGCCGACGAAAATCACCCGGGCCGGGTCGGCCTCCGCCCGGTCGAGGGCCGCCTGGTAGATCGCGGTGTGCGGTTTGCGGTAGCCCACCTCGAGCGACGTCACGATGTGAGCGATGTGGTCGGTGGCGCCCATGGCCGCGAGCTGCCGGGGCACGACGGATGCGCTGTGCGTGTTGGACACGATCGTGAGGGTGAACGTCTGGCCCAGTTCCTTCAGCGTCTCAGCCATGCCGGGAATGAGCACCACGCCGCGCTCCCAGTCCGCCATGTTGCTCTCGGCGCCATGGGCGATCTCCGCGGTATCGGGTTCGCGGCCGAGCAGCTCCAGGATCGCTCGCCGGGACAACTCCTCCATGGTGAACTCACGGTGGTCCACATCGGATTCCGTGTTCAGCCGATGGAAGGCATCCAGCCAGGCTCTGGCGGTCTCCTGCTCGGTGCCGCGCGCGCCCATGGCCTGCATGCTGGCGTGCGTGTCGGCGTAACCCTGCCCGGCGCGGGAGTCCGCGTAGTTGACGAGGGTGCCGAAGAAGTCGAGGAACAGATGACGCATGTCCCCAGCTTGGCAGCACCCGGACCTTGCGGCCCGCAACGACCCGACTCGCCGCATCCGCCGCATCCGCCGCATCCGCCGCATCCGCCGCATATGCGGCCGGCCGGCCGCGTGTGCGGTCCCGACCGCCGCAGCGTGTGCCACGCGCCACCGAAATTCGGATGGGCGGGTAGCGCGCCGCACCGCGGGTGGCGCGCCACCCGCGCAGCGGCGCCCACCCCGCGCTCCGCACACTCACCGTGCCGGTTGGTCGCGCGGCGGATGCGCTCGCCCGGGGCGGTGTCGGGGGTGGCAGTTACCGTGGCGGAATCTCCTCGTGCCGAGAGATGGAGTTACTCATGTAGGTATTCGTGGCTACGGATGCGACCCAGGGCGCCCACGTGCACGATCGAATGAACGGCATCGACGGTGAGCTGGTGTGGTTGCTGGAACCGTGCCAGGCATGCTGGTGTTATCCCGACGGTCGATGCACGTGTGGCCGCATGTTCTCGGGTCTGAGCTCGTTCCGGGAAACATCCACCGCGGTCGTCTCGGAAGTTCCCGGCCTGACTCGGGAGGATCTCGAACGTGCGATGCGGGGCTTCGTCCGGGCCAGGCGCGACCTGTTCTGCTGCGATGAGCACTCGTACACCACCGCGATCGACAACCTCATCGCGCAGGCCGCGCTCTGGCCCGTCGGCACCGTGCTGGGACGCCGGGGCGGGTGCTGTTGCCGAGGGGCATCGTCCCGGCGGATTCGACGAGGGTGTGAAACGCGATCCCGCCGGCGCGCGGGTCACGCGCCCGTCCGCGGGTGGCGCGCCACCCGCGAAACGGCGCCTATCCCGCGTAACGCGTTGCGCGGGGTGGGCGCCGCTTCGCGGTACTGCCGCGCGGGTGGCGGCCCGCCCGCGCAGCGGCGCGGTGCCCGCGCTCACCCTCGTCGCCGTTGAGCGCGGGTCACGCGCCGCTTCGCCCGGGGCGTGCCACCCGCGTAGCGGCGCCGCTCCCGGCGTAGCGCGGTCCCGACGAGGAGCGCGGGTCACGCGCCGCTTCGCCCGGGGCGTGCCACCCGCGTAGCGGCGCCGCTCCCGCGTAGCGGCGCCGCTCCCGGCGTAGCGCGGTCCCGACGAGGAGCGCGGGTCACGCGCCGCTTCGCCCGGGGCGTGCCACCCGCGTAGCGGCGCCGCTCCCGCGCAGCTCGGTCCCGAAGAGGCGCGCGTCCCGCGCGGCACCCGGTAACCCGCAGTACACCAGAACCGGGGATGGGGGCGGGAATAGCTGGGCCACGGGGAACGCTTGCCCAGGTATGAAACACATCGGGTTCCTCTCCTTCGGCCACTATCAGGCGGTGCCGGGGTCGCTCGTTCGCACCGCACAAGACGCCCTCCTGCAGACCGTTGAGCTCGCGGTGGCCGCCGAGGAACTCGGCGTCGACAGCGCGTCCGTGCGCGTGCACCACTTCGCCCGGCAGCTGGCGTCCCCGTTCCCACTGCTCGCCGCCATGGCCGCTCGCACCAGCCGCATCGAACTTGGCACCGGCGTGATCGACATGCGTTATGAGAACCCGCTTTATATGGCCGAAGAAGCGGCCATCACCGACCTGATCAGCCACGGGCGCCTGCAGCTCGGCCTGAGCCGCGGCTCACCCGAGACCGCACTGCGCGGCGCCGAGGCGTTCGGCCACGTACCGGCGCCCGGACAGACCGACGCGGATGACGCCCGCGAACGCACCGCACGCTTCCGCCTGGCCATCGCCGGGGCCGGCATGGCGAACGCCAACCCGCAGTTCACCGGACACAGTGGGCCGCTGTCCATCGAGCCGCAGTCGCCCGGACTCGCCGAGCGCATCTGGTGGGGTTCCGGCACCCGCGCGACCGCGAAATGGACCGGTGAGCAGGGCATGCACCTGATGAGTTCGACGCTGCTCACCGAAGACACCGGGGTGGACTTCGGCGACCTGCAGGCCGAGCAGATCGCGATCTTCCGCGCGGCGTGGGCGGAGGCCGGGCACCCCGGTACCCCGCGGGTGGCGGTGAGCCGTAGCATCCTGCCCCTGGTCACCGACGAGGACCGCCGTTACTTCGGGCTGCGTGCCCAGGCCGACAACCGCGACCAAGTGGGTCACCTCGACGGCGGCTTGGCCCGCTTCGGCAAGAGCTACATCGGCGAACCGGATGCGCTCGTCGAGCAGCTGGCGCAGGATGCCGCGGTGCAGGCCGCCGATACCGTGCACATCACGGTGCCGAACCAACTGGGCGTCGATTACAACGCCCGATTGCTCGATTCGGTGCTGCGATTCGTGGCGCCCGGCCTGGGCTGGCGCTGACCGCCGCCCACTGACGGCGGCCTACGAACCGCCGACTCGAACCGCCGCCTCAAACCACCGCCCCAGCCTCACCGGGTCGGCTCAATCGCCGACGTGCCACTGACTGAGTGACCGGAGGTCCATGGCGTGCACCCGGCGGCGGTGGACCAGGGATCGGCGGGAGTCATCGATGGAAACGCCAGCCGAGCTTCCCGGTGTCCCAGAGCCGAGGCATCCCACCGCTTCGCGCTCAGAGCGTGCTGTGGGTAGGCTGTGGGCACTGCATGAGAGCGCGATCATTTATCGCGAAAATTACCCGTGAACGGGGTGTGTCCCGAATCCCGGATGCCCCTGGCAGCTGGCCAGACGCTGCTAGGTTCAAGAGCAACGAGCAGTTTGGGGACTGAGCCGTGATCGCATTTGGCGTACCATCACTTCGCTTCCCGCCGAGACGAGCGGGCGGTGCGCTCAGCCTGTGCTCATCTGCCCCCTCCCGCACCCCGGCGTACGGGCACGAGCCGGGGCCGGACCCACAGACACCACCGGTCGTCCGATGACGACCCCGAGCAACTCCGTCGCCCCTCTTCCCTCCGGAACGACAGTGCCCGCCGAGGACTCCACTCCCGATGAGGCGCTGGCCGCGGCCGATGCGCTGGCCGACGGCATCGCCGACCTCCTGCCAGCGGACGGCGGCCGTGACGTAGACCTGCCCGGCGGGTTCGTCGAGCTGGCCGACCTACCGCTTCCGGTCGACTCCGCCGAGCTTCCGGTCCCGGTTCCGCCGGCTCCCGGGCTGACCACGGCGCCGGCCCGCCGCATGGCGATCGATCGGCTGCTCGAAGACAGCGCGACGGCCAACCGGGACGGTCAGCACATCGTGGGCGCGGCCCAGGCCGAACAGGTTCTCACCGACCCGTTCATCACCCCGGCCCAGGAGGCCAGGGCCCGGCAGCTGCTCTCCGGACACCGGTTACGGCTGGGCGAGTTCGAGGCATCCGTTCGTCACGGCCTGCTGGCCCTGGACTACCTCACCGCCAGCGGCGATCTTCTGGGCCAGTCGAACGTGCACTGCACCCTGGCGTTGGCCTTCCACGAGACCGCGCTCGAAGAGCCGGCGCTCAGCCATGTGCTCGGTGCCCTCGAGGCGGCACGCGCCTGCGGCAGCCGTACGGCGGAGTTCTGGGCGCTGTCGCGGTCGTCGATGGTGCATCAGGCGCTCGGCGATGCCGAACGCAGCATCGAGCTGGGCCAGCAGGCGATAGCGCTGGCCGACACCCTCGACGACCCCGAGGCCCGGTTCGCGTCCCGCAACAACCTCGGCGACGCCTGCCTGGAGATCGCCCGGGGGCAGCGGGCGAGGGGCGAGAGCACCACCGAGACTCTGCAGGACGGCCTCACCCTCACGCT
Source organism: Cryobacterium sp. PAMC25264 (assembly GCF_019443325.1). Taxonomy (NCBI): domain Bacteria; kingdom Bacillati; phylum Actinomycetota; class Actinomycetes; order Micrococcales; family Microbacteriaceae; genus Cryobacterium; species Cryobacterium sp. PAMC25264. Next base: position 2,264,955 of record NZ_CP080383.1, on the reverse strand, counting down.
TGCCGCCGTGGCGCTGGCCGTGCAGCAACGGCACGCTTTCTACGAGACCATCGCACGCACCAACCTCGTCGACATCCTCATCGAACTCGGCGAGTACGCGGATGCCCGCCGTCAAGCCGTGCGGTCCAAGACCATCGCCATCACCAACGGCTATCGCAATCTCGTGGTCAACAACGACGTGCAGCTAGCCGAGGTGGCCCGCGCCGAGGGCCGGCTCGACCTCGCCTGCGACATGATGAACGCCCAGCTCGCCGACCCGTCCATCGCCGAGGATGCCGCGCTCAACGTGCGGCTGAACCGGGAACTCTACGAGATGCACCGCAACGCCGGCCGGTTCGAGGAGGCGCTGCGGCACCACGAGGAACTGCACGTGCTGATGCTCGGCCTCACCCGGCAGACTGCCGGGCTACAGTCGCGCATGCTGATCAACTCGCTCGAGATCGAACAGGCCCGCCACGAGGCGCAGCGATCGCAGCTCGAAGCCGACATGCAACGCATCCGCGCCGAAGAACTCGACGAACAGGCCAACACCGACCCGCTCACCCGGCTGCCCAACCGGCGGGCGCTCGACCGGCAGTTGCCCGCCATGATGCGCAGCGCGCTCGACCGGGCCGAGCCGCTCTGCGCCGTCATGATCGACATGGACCACTTCAAGGAGGTCAACGACGAGCACGGGCACGCGGCCGGCGACCGAGTGCTCACCACCATGGCGGGCATCCTCGGCGCGGCCAGCCGGGAGACCGACCTGGCCGTGCGGGTCGGCGGCGAGGAATTCCTGCTCGTGCTCGGCAACACCTCCATCGACCAGGCCACGCAGATCTGCGAACGGCTGCTCGGCGAAGTGCGCAGCCACCCGTGGGGCGTCGTGACCAGCGGGCTGCGCTGCACCGCGAGCGTGGGCGTGGCGCTGCTCAAGCGCGGCGAGAGTGTGTCGCGTTGGCTCGGGCGCGCCGACGCCGCCCTCTACGAGGCCAAGGCCGCCGGTCGCAACCGGGTAGGACTGGCCGCAACCGTCGCTTGACCGGTCGTCCTACGGCACCAGCACGATCTTGCCCACGTGAGCGGATGCCTCGAGCCGCCGGTGCGCATCCGCCGCGTCGGCGAAGGAGTAACGGCTGTCGACCACAGGACGCAGTCCGCCGGACTCGAGCCACGGCCACACCACGGCCTGCAGCTCGGCCATGATGGCCGCCTTCTCCACCGCGGGGCGGGCCCGCAGGGTGGTGCCCCAGTACCGGCCGCGCTTCTGCATGAGGTGGAAGGGGTTGAACACGGCGTCTTCGCCGCTCTGGTTCGCGATCACCATGATGGTGCCGCCCAGGGCCAGCGCCGCCACGTTGCGGGCGGCGTAGGAGCCGCCCATGATGTCCAGGATCACGTCGGCGCCGTGCCCGCCGGTTGCCGCGAGTACCTCGGCCACGAAGTCCTGCTCCCGGTAGTTGATCAGCACCTCAGCGCCCAGTTCCCCACACACCGCGAGTTTCTCGGCCGACCCGGCCGTCACGAGCACGCGCGCGCCGGCCAGTCGGGCCAGCTGAATCGCCGTGGTGCCGATGCCGCTGGCGCCGCCGTGCACAAGAAGGGTCTGTCCGGCCGTGAGCCCGGCACTCATGAAGACGTTCGACCACACCGTGGCCAGCGCCTCCGGCAAGGCGGCCGCGTCGACCAGATCGAGGGCGGCTGGCACCGGCAGGGCCAGGTCCTGGTGCACCACGGCCTCGGTGGCGTATCCGCCGCCGGCCAGCAGGGCGCAAACCCGGTCGCCCACGGCGAAACGGGTCACGGCTGTGCCGATCTCGGCGACGATGCCCGACACCTCGAGGCCGGGCCAGGCGGGGGAGCCCGGCGGGGAGGGGTAGAGCCCGAGCCGCTGTTGCACGTCGGCCCGGTTGACCCCGGCGGCGGCAACCTCGATCCGGATGTCGCCGGCACCGACGGTGAGGTCGGGAACGGTCTGCAGGGTGAGGGCCTCCGGGCCCCCGGGAACGGTGACGACGAGTGCGCGCATCCCGCCATCCTATGCACACCCCCTGCACGCGCCCTGCGCGCCCTGACCCTCCCGCGAACTGTGAGTAAAGCACCAGAATCGGGGGGGATTTTGGGGCTTTACTCACAGTTCGCGAGAGGGGGCGGTTCGCGAGAGGGAGCGGGCGTCAGGGCTTGGCCCGCATGCGCTCCAGGAGCAGGGCGAACAGCATGTTGGAGCGTTGGTCGTCGGTGGTGACATCGAGCAGTTGCAGCAACGCGGACTGGTCGTCGACGGGGGAGTTGATGACCTCGATCGCGTTGATGCTCTCGATGGCGGCCATCAGGCGCGCCACGCTGGTGGATGCCGCGGCCGGCGCAGCGTGGTCGGCAGCGGCCTGATCGGCGGCCTCGTGGTCTGTCGGGGTGGTCTCATCTGGAGTGGGCATCTTTTAACGCTACTCCAGGAGCGCAACCCGGGCGCGCTCCACGGGCCCCCGCAGATTGCGCGCTGACCGGGCATTCGATGACCGACCTTGGCGGTGGGGCGGCAACGGCGAGAAGATGCGTTCACATGGGATTGCCAGAACTATATGAGGATTCATGCAGAAACTTTGTGCAGGATGGGCGACTTGCCTGCGCCGACCCGCGCGCGTCGGCCCCACCTCTCTGTGATTCTGCCGCCCATCCGGCGCGCACTCACCCGACCGGAAGCTTATGCGCCCCACAAACCCTATGAACTCCAAGCCTGAAAACAGCACACCCGAGAACACCAGCACCACCCCGAACCTCGCTGCACTGTCCACCCGCGCCGCCCGGAAGACCCGCCGGCCGCGCACCAAGCGCCTCACCCTCCTCGCCGGCGGGCTCGTGCTCGCCGGAGTCGTGGCCGGTACCGGCTTCACCGTGCAGTCCGCGGTAGCCGAACAGGAACAGCAGGCCCAGCAGGTGCGCGATGAACGCGCCGCCGCCCATGCCGCCGAGGTCAGCAAGACTCACCTGGCCGCATCCGTTGCCCTCTACGAAGCCGACACCGCGCTCGACGCGGCCGCGAACAAGGTGGATGCGTCCGCCCTGTCCAGCACCACCGCCTCCCTCTCCGACTACATCTCGTTGCCGCTCGAGGACGTCTCCCAGCTCACGTCCCAGGTCAAGGAGCAGGCGGCCGCCGTGCAGGCCGCCACGGCCGAGGCCGACCGGGCCGCAGTGGAAGCCGCGGCCGCGCAGGCCGCCGCCGAAGCGCAGGCCGCCGCGGAAGCCCAGGCTGCCGCCGAGGCCCTGGCCGCGGGCAACACCCCCTCCGGCGCCAAGGCGACCGCTGCCAGCCTTGCTGCCTCCCGCTACGGCTGGGGTGACGCCCAGTTCTCCTGCCTGAGCCAGCTCTGGCAGAAGGAATCCGGCTGGTCGTACACGGCCTACAACAACAGCGGCGGCGCCACCGGCATCCCGCAGGCGCTGCCCGGCAGCAAGATGGCCTCGGCCGGTTCCGACTGGGCCACCAACGCCACCACGCAGATCTCCTGGGGCCTGGACTACATCAAGTCCGCCTACGGCACGCCGTGCTCCGCGTGGTCGCACTCTCAGGCCGTGAACTGGTACTGATCCGGTTCCGCTCGGCCGACGCATGCGCTATTGCCAGTAGTTGCTCTGGTACGCCCAGATGATCACCGCCAGTTCGAGGGCGATCAGCAGGTAACCCACCCACAGGGCCGCGTAGGCAAACGCCCGGCCGGTGGCCCGGCCCTCGGCGATGCGCGCGAGCGTCACATGTGCCAGGATCACCCCGATCACCGGCAGGATCAGAGCCACGATGAAGCTCAGCACCGACAGCGCGCTGGTGGCGTCGGGGTCGGGGTCGACCGCCGCCGCCGCGGCGTTCTGCCGGATGCCCAGCCTCAGCAGGAAGACCAGTGCGACGGCACCGGCGAGGATGACGATGATGGTGATCGGGTAGACGCCCATCGTTCGTTCCTTTCCGTAGTGTCCCGGGCCGACCCGCGCCTCACCGGGCGGTCAGCTGCCCGATCGTGGTGCCGTCGGCGGATTGCAGGGTCATCACCCCGGCCCGTACCCTGCCCTGGGCGGCCTGGCTCAGCCACTGATCCACACCCTCGCAGGCCCGCAGCGTCTGGGCGCCTCCGGTGAAACGGATGGCGTCGTCGTCGGCCTGCTCCCAGCTGCCGGTGAGTGCGTTGCAGCCGTCGTTTCCCGAGTAGGTGCCGTCGGCCTGGATCGACAAGAACGGTGCCGTGGGGGTGTTGGATTCGACCCAGTAGCCGATCGGCAGCCCCTGCGGGCCCACGGTTGGGTCGGTGGAACGCACCAGTGTGGTCTCGGTCGAGTCGAACGAGCTGTGGATGACGAGGGTGTCGCCGTTCACCTCCACCGAGGTGCCGCGGCTGACCGCCAACGGCAGTTGGGCTCCGTCGCAGGCCATCAACGTCTGCGGGCCCGACGTCGTGCGGAGGCTCCCGTCGGCTGCGAGCGTCCAGGTGCCCTGCACCCGGTTGCAGCCGTCAGAAGCGCTCCAGGTGTTGTCCTGCACGAACGAGACGTAGGGCTGCTCCGGGCTGTCGAACGTGCGATCGAGCACCCAGGTGCCCACGAGGGCTCCGGGCTGCAGCGAGCCGGACTGTCCGGGGCTGGGTGACGACGACGCGTTGGGAGTGAGCACGGTGCATCCGGCCAGAACCAGGAGCACGGCCGCCGCGGTCAGCAGCTGTCGCACGGGGGAGTGCATGGCCATTGGATCACCTCTTCGACGAGTGTGCCGGCGGAGCGCTCGGCCGCGGTGTGCTGCCGAGTGCGGCGCTCGCCGCACAACGCAATCTAGTGCGACCCGCACACCGGGGCAACGGCGTGGCCCGCGCGTGGGTCGAGGAGGTGTACGTTCACGTCGAGTCACCCTGATACGTCAGAGCGATGGGAGGAGCGGATGGTGGATGTCCAGGCCGGCACGCTGCTGCTCGTGGCGCTGCACGCCGTGATCGTGTTCATCGCCACGGTGTATCTCTCCGCCAACCGGCGCCCCTCCGCGGCCATCGCCTGGGTATTGGCGATCATCTTCATCCCGTATCTGGGCGCTCTGGTCTTCCTGCTGATCGGCGTGGGCCGGTTGCCGCGCTCCCGCCGTGAGAAGCAGCGCGAGGTGAACGAGTTGATCCTGGCGCGCACCGACGGGCTCGATCAGGTCAGTCATCGCGAGGAGTGGCCGGAGTGGCTCGGCTCTGCGGCCCGGCTGAACCGCAACCTCGGCGCCCTGCCGATGGTGGGCGGCAACCGCATCGAGCTGCTGCCCGACTACGAGGGGTCGATCGCCAGCATGGTCGCGGCCGTCGACGAAGCGACCGAGTTCGTGCACGTGCAGTTCTACATCCTGGTGCTCGACACCGTCACCCAGCCGTTCTTCGACGCCCTGGCCCGGGCCATCCAGCGCGGCGTCTCGGTGCACGTGCTCTCCGACTACCTGGCCTGCCTGATGCTGCCGCGCCGCAAGGAGACCATCGCCGCCTTCGCGGAGATAGGCGCGGAGTGGCGGGCGCTGCTGCCGTTGCGATTCTGGCGCGGCCAATGGCGCCGCCCCGACATGCGCAACCACCGCAAGCTGCTCATCGTCGACGGGCGGGTCGGGTTCACCGGCTCCCAGAACATGATCGACTCCACCTACCTCAAGCCCGGCAACCTCAAGCGCGGGCTGCACTGGCACGAGCTGATGATGCGCCTTGAGGGGCCGGCCGTGCGGGAGCTCAACGCGGTCTTCCTGGCCGACTGGTACAGCGAGACCGACGAGATGCTCCGCATCGACACCAGCCCGGTGGTGCTGCCGGCCGCCACAGACCTGCTCGACGCCCAGGTGCTGCCGAGCGGACCGAGCTTCGACAACGACAACAACCTCAAGCTCTACGCGATGCTCATCCACAAGGCCGAACGCCGGGTGAGCATCACCAGCCCGTACTTCGTGCCCGAGGAATCCACCATGCTGGCCATTGTCACGGCCGCGTCCCGCGGCGTGCAGGTGGAGCTGTTCGCGTCGGCCATCGGCGATCAAGCGCTGGTCTATCACGCCCAGCGTTCGTACTACGAGGAGCTGCTGCGTGCCGGCGTGGCCATCTACCTCTACCGGGAGCCCACGGTGCTGCACGCGAAACACTTCACCATCGACGACGACGTGGCGGTGGTGGGGTCGAGCAATATGGACATCCGCTCGTTCAGCTTGAACATGGAGGTGTCGGTGCTCGTTCATGGCGCCGAATTCGTGCAGCGGATGCGGGCGGTGCAGGACGAATACCGGTCCAACAGCCGTCGGGTCGAGCTGGCCGACTGGCTCGACCGGCCTGTGGGTGCGAAGGTGTTCGACAACCTGGCCAGACTGACCTCGTCCCTGCAGTAGAGGCCGGTGAGGAGCGGGCATGACCGAGTGGGGGCAGCTGCTGCCGCTGGCGCTGACCATCGCGCTCAGCCCGCTGCCGTTGGCAGGCCTGCTGCTGATGCTGCTTGCGCCCGACGGCTTCAAGGCCGCGGCCGGGTTCAGCATCGGCTGGTTCATCGGAGTGCTCTGTTCCGCCACCCTGCTGGCGCTGCTGTCGTCGCTGCTGCCGCACGACAGGGCGGCCGGCACCCGTTTGTTGCAGGTGCTGGTGCCACTGTTGCTCGGTGTCGCCCTGATCGTGCTGGGCATCGTGCAGTGGCACGACCGGCCCGAGCGAGGCGCGGAGGTGCCGCTGCCGCGGTGGCTGATGGCGCTCGACCGGCTGAGCCCGGCCCGGGCCACCCTGATCGGGGTGGGCTACGCGGCGTTCCGGCCGAAGAACCTGGTGATGGCGGCCGCGGCCGGTGTGGTGATCCTGGGCGCGCATACCGATCCCACCGGGATCCTGCTGTCGGTGGGGGTGTTCACCGCGTTGGCCTCCGTCACGATGCTCGGGCCCGTGCTCGCCTATGCGTTCGGCGGCGCCGTGGTGCGCGGGCGCCTGGTGCGGCTGCGGGAGTGGCTGGTGCGCAACATGCCGCTGATCACGGTGTTGACGGTGCTTGTGCTGGGTATCTTCCTGGTGCTCGCCGGGCTGGGGGAGGGGTTGCGACAGGCGCTGTCCTAGAGAGACGGTGCGACACAGGCACCGCGTCATCCCACGCTGGGGATTTTTCTTAGCTGCGATACTGCTGCTAGACAGAGAGATTGTCTGTGTGACACCACGTTCTCCGCCCCCCACTACTTCGGGAGAAACTCGATGACAACAAATCCTTCGGACACCCGCCTGGCCACCCGACGCACGGCCTCCGGCGAGTTCATCGAACGGTTGGTGCGCCCGGTTCTCGCCGTGGAGCTTGGCCTCGAGCCGCATCCGGAAGGTGGCTGGTACCGGCGCACCTGGACGTCACCCGTGCCGGTGACGCTCACGGATACCGACGGCTCCGAGCGCACTCGTCCCGCGGCCACTCTCATCCACTTCCTGCTGCCGGCGGGGGAGTTCTCCGCGTGGCACCGCGTCGCCTCCAGTGAGATCTGGATCTGGAACGGCCAAGGCACCGTGGAGCTCGAACTGGGCGGCGACGGCGACGAGCCGGAATCCGAGGAGACCGCCATCCTGGGCGGCCGACTGCTCCGCGACGAACGCAGCCAGGTGATCATCCCCGCCGATGTCTGGCAGCGCACAGTGCCGAGCGAGGAGGACGCCCTGGTGAGCTGCCTAGTGTCACCCGGCTTCGACTTCGCCGACTTCTCGATGGAGTAGCGGCGAAGTCGAAGCGGGCTCTACTTCGCGATCGAGTTGCGTGTTGTCTTCATGACCTTGCTTGCCACCACGTAGACCACCGCGCTGATCAGCATCGAGTCGATGGACGAGATGCCGGTGAGGCTGAAGACGTTGTAAGCGGTGAGGTAGCCGATCACGCAGCCGATGAACCAGGCAGCGAAGGTCTGGAGTCTGATCGCGGGCTGGCTGGTCAGCACGGCGTTGTCGTAGCCGGTGCGGCGATGCAGGAAAAAGTCCGCAACGAAGATCCCGGCAACGGGAGGAGCGGCGATTCCCAGGAAGAGCAGGAAGCTCGGCAACCAGGCCACGAGGTCAAAGCTGCCGACGATGGCGGCGGCCACGCCGATCCCGACGGTGATCTGCCACTTCCGTAGCGCAGTGACCAGGGTGGAGATGGCCAGCGTTCCCTGGAAGATGTTTCCGGCGTTGGCGGTGACGGCAGCGACCATCAGCAGCACGATGGCCGGAAGGCTGGAAGCGATGACGGACATGGCATTGATGAGGGTGCTCTCGCCGGTGAACGCGCTGGGGATCGCGGCGCCGATGTACAGGCAGGGATAGGCGATGCCGAAGGCGAAAACAGCAGCCAGGATGGCCTGTCGACGGTTGCGGGTGAAGCTCCCGAAGTCGGCCGCGGTAACGACCAGAACAATGGCGGTGCCGACCACCGATGACACGGCCACGCCCCAGCGAATGGGTTCGACCGGATCCAGCAGCGTGTCGGCGGAGCTCAACGCCTGGTAGACCAGGAAAGCCAGGATGAGCGCAATCACGGGTACGGCGAACTGCGCGACATTGCCGAGGATCTTGAACCCGAACGCCGTCGAGGCCACAAAGATGACACAACCCACGACAACGAGAACGGGCAGCGGCACCGTCACATCGACGAGCTGGACGAGCAGGCTCTGAACGGCGACTCCGAATCCGTTGGCCGTGACCGCCGTCCAGCCGAACAGGCTCACCGCCAGCAAGACGTTGATCGCCTTTGCACCCGTGGAACCAAACGGGAACCGCACGATGTCGTACGTCGTCTGACGCGCGTGTTGGCCGATGGACAAGGTCGTGGCCCCGACAACCAGCAGAATGACCGAGCCCACGATGATGGCCGAAACGGCTCTGCCGAGGGGCAGTGAACTGCCCAGGGTGGAGGCGGACAGCATGACCGGGGTGACGACGATCCCGAGCAGGATCAGGGCGATGCGGTAGCCGGGCGCACCGGCAGCCGCAGCACCCCGGTCGGCGGGGGCTTCGACCTTGAGGGACACGACTCAGTTCCCCTGGGGGAGGGCGTCCACGTACGGGCGCCATCCCGCGAACTCGGTGATCTCCCGCTGGTTTTCCACGAGAAACGGTTCTCCGACCACGCCGAGGACCTCGGAGGAGTCGGCCAGGAGGACCTTGCCGATGGTGAGCCCGGCCGGTTCCTTGGCCAGTACATCGGCAAGACCGGCGAGTGGGATCTCCCAGATCTCGAGCAGAACGGAGGTCCCGCTTCCGTCGGTGGTGCGGATCATGGCCGGGTGCCGGTCGCCGATGCTCCACAGGCGGTAGCAGGGTGCTGTCTCATCCTCGCGAACGAAGGTGGCACCCACATTGATGAGGTTGGGGTTGAGAACGAGGCCGCGCATGAGGGTGCCGTTCACGGCGAGTTGGGTGGTCTGGGTCATGACTGGTTCTCCTTGGTGGTGTGGCTTGCGGCCGCTGCATTGCGCGGGCCGTCGTTCTCAATCCAGGTGCCGCTGCGGCGCTCGAGCGCCGCAGCGATGCAGGCGGGCGAGGTGATCAGACCGGCCGCCATGGGTCGCTCCCGCAGAAAGTCGAGAATTGCCTCGACCTTGGGTTGCATGCTGCCTTCCCCGAAATGTCCCGCCGCGCCGTACTCCTCGGCGAGTTCGGGCGAGAGCTGGCTGAGCCACTGCTCCTGGGGCGTGCCGAAGTGGATCGCGACCTGGTCCACCCCGGTGGGGATGACCAGTAGATTGGCCTTCAGCTGCACGGCGAGCAGGGCAGAGGAGCGGTCTTTGTCGATGACGGCTTCCACACCGGCGAGCTGGCCGTCGGTTGCCCGGGTGACCGGGATGCCGCCGCCTCCTGAGGCTATGACGAGAGTCCCGGAAGTCGCCAGAGAGCGGATCGTCTCCAGTTCGACGATCTCCTGCGGCTGCGGCGAGGGAACGGTGCGCCGCCAGCCTCGGGAACCATCTTGGGCGACAGTCCAGCCCAGTTCGCGCTCGTGACGGCGAGCCTCGGCTTCGGTGAAGAACGCGCCGACCGGCTTGGTCGGCCGGCTGAAGGCCGGGTCCTGGCTGTCGACCACGGTTTGGGTGACCACAGAGACCACAGGCCGCTGGAGGCCGCGGCGGGCCAACTCATTGTGCAGGGCTTTGCTGAACATGTAACCGATGGCGCCCTGAGTGTCGCCGACGGCGTAGTCCAGGGGTACCGGCGACACCTCGTCGCGTGCCAGCTCGGAGCGTCGCAGGATATAGCCCACCTGCGGACCGTTTCCGTGGGTCACCACGACGTTCCAGCCTTCCGCGATCATGTCGACGATGGCCGGTACGGTGTCCACGACGGTCGCGTACTGGTCCGCGATCGACTGGTGGGTGTCGTCACGAACCAGGGCATTCCCGCCGAAGGCGACCACGGCGATTCCGGCGCTCACGGGGCAACCTGCAGCTCGACGGCGAGCGCGGCGACGGCCTGGGTGAAGCACTCCAGCGGAGCCGTGGTGATTCCCGCGCCGATCTGGCCCACTCCAGCCTCCTTGTGTGCGATACCGCTGTTGATGATCGGGAGGATTCCGGTGTCGATCACGGCGCGGGCATCGATTCCGGCCGCGGTGCCGCCGAAGTTCAATGCGGGGAGGGTGAACACAGGGTTGGTTCCCAATGTGATGGAGCGCATCCGCCGGCTGTTTTCGGTGGCGTCGGCCGGCGTGCCGCCGACGAACTGCACGATGGCGGGGGAGGCGGCCATGGCAAAACCGCCCAGCCCGGCCGTCTCAGTGATGGCGCTGTCGCCGAGGTCTGCCGCAGCGTCGGCGACGGAGTAGCCGGGGAAGAACAGCCCGTCAACGGGGTTGGCGGGCGCCTGGAACCACCGGTCTCCGGTGCTGGCGAGGCGGATCCCGAAGTTCACGCCATTGCGGGACATCGCGGTCACCATGGAGCTGTGCGGCACCACACCGGTGGCGTCCAGCATGGTCTTGCTGGCGGCCATGGACAGGTTCAGGAAGAAGTGGTCGTTCCCCGCTATGAACTCGACGCTCTTCCGCAGGGCCTCAGCGAGGAGATCTGCCGCCAGCAGGGCCGGCACCAGCTGCTTGAACAACAGGCCGGTCGCGGCCGAGTTGCGGTTGTGCACCTCGTCACCCATGTGCAGGGCCTGCGCCATCAGCGGCTTGAGGTCCAGCCCACCGAGCGCACGCACGGCGGCTCGAACGCTTTCGAAAAGTTCGTGGCCCATCCAGCGCAGCCGGTCCAGTACCTCGGGGCTGTTGGCACCGAAGCGCAGAACCTTGCCCAGACCCTCGTTGAAGTTGCTGAAGGCCCGGTTGGTGCCGGCGGTGTTCTCCACGACCCATAACGGCATTGAGGGGCTGATGACTCCGGCCATCGGACCCACGGCGCCGTGGTGGTGGCAGGGCGCGAACTCCACCTGGCCGTCTTCGGCCAGTTTCTCGGCCTGCTCGGGTGTGTCAGCCCAGTCCTCGTAGAGGATGGCACCGATGATGGCGCCCTGCATGGGGCCGCACATGTCTGCCCAGTCGATGGGGGGCCCTGCGTGCAGGATCAGACGTTGCCGGCCCATGGCCGGAATGGCCTCTCGGGCGATCTGCACGTCCACGAGCCTGGGCTGAGCCGACAGGTAGCGATCGAAGGCGATGGCATTGGCCTGCTCCACATCGGGATGAGCCATCAGCCGGGCCAGATCCATTCCGAGGTCGACGTCACCGCCGGCGGGGGGTCGCCAGTCCAGTGACGTCGACGTACCGCCCGCCCGAGTGATGTTGTCGCCGAAGGAGGCCAGTCCGAGGTTGACCACGTTGAGGTTCTCAGTAAATAGTTTCACGTTCACTTCTTTCCGGGCTCGGTGAGCTCGCCTGAATTTGCGGAGGCAGCGATCTGCGATACGAGAAAGCCGGCCATCTGTGCGGCTTGGGCGTTGCTGTCTGAGACGAAAACCCCGGCCGCTTCGAGGGCGGCCACGACGGTTTTGCGGGACTGGGGATCTTCGTCAGTGCCACAGACGTGTGCGATCAGAGGCAAAGAACGCCCAGCGGCCGAGGCCAGCGATCGGGCCTGCTCAAGAACCTCCAGCAAGTGGCTGGTCGGGTCGTCTGCCGCGCCGTATCCCAGGACCACGTCGAAAAGCAGAACCGCGGCGGATGGGTCCTCGGCCTCCGCCAGGAGGCGTTCGTCGCGGAGGGTCGGGTCGATCATGGGGTGGGGACGCCCGCGGGTGAAGTCGTCGTCTCCCATATCGATGATGGTGTGTTCGCGGCTGGTCCAGATGTCTTCGAGTACGGGGTTACCCGCGACCGGAGTGTTGGAATGGGCGTAGATGCCGTACGCCTGGCTGAGCGCCTGGGCCTCGTAACAGAATGTGCCACCAGAGTAGATGCCGCGAAGGGAGAGTTGCGAGTCGCTCACTCGGCTTGCGGCGTCGCGAAGTCTCTCCTGCAACTCCACAGGGAGGGGGAGCTGAGCGGCCGGAGTGGCACCAGCTTCTGCGGGGGTTCCGGTGAGGAGGGCCACGGCGAGATCCGCAGCCTCGGCCAGGGTCGACGCCGTGTGGAGTTGCTCGTCCACGGCTGCGCCGTCGCCGGCGCCGACGAACATGACCACCACTGGCGTGGACAGGTTGCGGGCCACCTCCAGAACCACGGAGGCGACCTCGGGCGCCGGGGGCTTGGAGACCAACACGATGACGTCGGTGTCGTCGTCAGCGCCCAGGGCACGCAGTGAGTGCAGGGTGGACAGTCCGCCAACCCGGCTGGACAGATCGTGGCCACCCGTTCCAATGGCCTGTGACACGCCGGCACCGAGCTGGTGGATTCGGGAGGTGATCTCCTGCATCCCCGTTCCCGATGCGCCGACGACTCCGATACGGCCTCGGCGAACCACGTTGGCGAAGCCCAACGGGATCCCGTTGATCAGTGCGGTACCGCAGTCGGGGCCCATCACCAGCAACTCGTGGTCCGTGGCATACCGCTTGACCTCGACCTCGCTCTCGATGGGCATGTTGTCGCTGAAGATCATCGCGTTCAAGCCCAGCTTGAGGGCCTTGAGAGCTTCGGCGGCGGCGTACGGGCCCGGCACTGAAATCAAGGCCAGGTTGGCGCTCGGGTCAGCGGCCACGGCGAGTCGGAGGCTGGTGGAGGGTCGGCCCTTGTCGGTGCCGTCGCCGGAGTCATCGACCGGCTGTTCGGCCAACAGCCTGTCGGCGAGCGCGAGTGCTTCCTCGCACGCTGTTGCTTCACCGCGAACGACAACGAGAAGATCGTTGACTTTGGCATCGGTGACGTCGGCGAGTCCGGCATTCCGAAGGTTTTCCCTGTTGGTGTTTGTTGCCATGACAACCGAGGCTGCCTCGATGTCCGGCACCGCCATCAGGGCAGAAGAAACGGCCATCAGGGAGACGGAATCCTTGTACAGGTTGGCATATACGCGGTGCTGTTGGGTGGTCATACGGCCTTCTTACTATCGGAGAAATCGAGTGCGGCTTCCACACCGACAAGCACACCCAGGAGAGCGTCGGCGCCGGAAGTAGCTCCAACGCTCAACACCTCGCGGGTGCGGGCGTGCACGTCGTCAACCGAGGAACCGGTGAAGACGGAATCGACCAGATTTGTGAGGGGTTCGCTGAAGGAGCCCCGCGTTGCGAGTCGGAGGTAGTGCGCGCTGATATCTGTGGTGCGGTGGGTGTTACGGAGGACGCTGTCGGCAATGCGGGAGACGACGGCCGTTGCCTTGGCCGTCTGGCCGCCGCGAGTAAGCCCGGCCAGGAGCCCGACGAGCACATCATCACCGGTGGGGGTGAGCCCTTCGCCGGCGCCGATCAGCCGTGCGATAACCACGTCGAGGTCGTCGGTTCGCGAATCGGAGGCGGTCCCGGCCGTGACGATGCCGCGGAGGGCGGTCACATCGCGAGCGAGAGTGAACGTCAGTGCCGACGAGCTGCGGGACGGGGGAGCCCCGTGAACCCGGATCAACTCATCCAGGAGCCGGCGAACAACCTCTGGTGGCGCGAAACGGGCTGGGGCGCCAGGTGCCCAGATGGGCACCTGGCGCAGGTCCAGAAGGTGTTTGCCGAAAGACAGCCACCCCGATCGAAAACTGGCCCGGTCGCCCACGCGCACGATCGGAGTCCACAACGTGTCCCCGACGGTAGCAACCCGCACCGAGGTGGGAGTGTGCTGTTTCTGTGCGTCGTGCACTGTGACGAGCACATCCCCGACGGCGATGTTGCAGGACGTGGCGAAGACACTGTGGATGGTGCCGTCACAATCGAACGACGGCACCAGATGAGCCTTCGACACTGCGCGGTCGGTTGATGCCGAGGCCGCCCAGCGGGTGGTCATTAGGAGGCGATAGCCTCGATCGCCTGCTGCGAGCTGGAGACCCAGCCCAAGATGCCGCCCTGCGCTTTGATCATTTCGAGACCGGCGGCCTGGAACTCCGGGAAGTAGGAGCCGACACAGTCTTCGAGCACGACGCACTCGTAACCGCGGTCATTGCCTTCGCGCACAGTGGACTGCACGCAGACCTCTGTGGTCACACCGCACACGATGAGCGTCTTGATTCCGCGGTTCTGCAGGATGATGTGCAGGTCGGTTTCGAAGAAAGCGCCCTTTCCGGGCTTGTCGATGACCGGCTCACCCTCGATGGGGTAGAGCTCGGGAATGATGTCGTGACCTTCTTCTCCTCGAACCAGGATGCGCCCCATCGGACCTTCCGTACCGATGAAGGTCTTGCCGCCCCGGTTGAGCTTCGCGGGTGGGCAGTCGGAGAGGTCGGGTCGGTGGCCCTCGCGGGTGTGCACGACGAGCATGTCGGCGGCACGCGCTGCATCGAGTACCGTGCGCGTGGGCTCGATTGCCGAGCGCAGCAAGGACACGTCATTGCCCAGCAGCTCCCCGAAGCCGTGCGGCTGCAGGAAATCCCGCTGCATGTCGATGATGATGAGCGCCGTAGTCGAGACGTCCAAATCGAGGTCAAACGGCTCGGCGGCGATGGTGGTGCTACTCATGTTCGAATTCTCCTGCGCTAGCAAATATGGCAGCGGCGAGGCTCGTGGCGTCGACCGCTATCGGGGTAATGCAGTGACGCCGGCGACATACCGTCGTGGGCGTCATGAACCATGATCGCCGAATTAGGCTAATCTGTCCAACAGGTAAAAGAGAAGACTGTAATCGACATGCTCGATGAATAACGTACGAAGGAAAACCATGGAGTTACGCCAACTTGAGCACTTCGTCGCGGTCGCCAAACACCTGAGCTTCACCCGCGCGGCCCACGAAATGTCTGTAGTGCAGTCGTCGCTGAGCAGCTCCGTCAGCAAGCTGGAACATGAACTCGGTGCCCCGTTGTTCGACCGGACCACCCGCACGGTGGCCCTTACCTCGGCCGGATGGGCACTGCTGCCGGTGGCGCAGCGCATCCTGCGGGAAATACACGCGGCCAAAGAGGCCGTGGCGGCCGTCACCGGCGTTCTCCGAGGCCGCTTGGCAGTGGGAACCATCCAGATGCTCAGCTGGGTGGACCTGCCACTGAGCCTCAGTAGATTTCATCAGACGCATCCCGACGTGGAGATCGCCCTGCGCGAGGCTACAGTGGACGAACTCCTCGAGGACGTGATCACCGGGGAACTCGACATCGCGTACATCGCTCGCGATCACAGCAAACTGCCCGAAGCCATCGCCATGCTCGCGACCTGGGATGAAGAGCTTGTCATCATCGCGCCCCGCGACCATCCCCTCGCCCGACAGGAGCAGGTTTCCCTGTCGGATCTGGGAAGGAGCCCTTCGTCGACTTCCAGGCGGGGAGCGGTTTGCAGAAGGTTGTTGAGCACTTCTGTGAGCAGGCACACCTCAAGCGCTACATCACGCTCTCGGTCACCCAACTCGACCTGCTCATTTCGCTAGTTCGTTCCGGACTCGGAATCGCCATCATCCCGGCACCGGTCGCTCGGGGCACCGACCTGGCCAGCATTCGGATCGCGGGGCCCGTGCCGCATCGGGAGCTCGCGCTCGTATCCCGAGCACCACAACCGAGTAATCCTGCTGCCGTCGCGTTGTTGCGCGACGTGCATGGCCTCATTCTGGGCTGAGGTCACGACCCGATTGGGTCCGGATTGTCGCTGTTCGGCCCGGATAGTGCCGGTTGTGTCACCGGTGAGCTCGAAATGACCGTAACTTAGATAGGTAGGCATGCTCCCGTCGATCCCGACGCGCAGCGAGCCCGCGCACACGAGAGGTTGAGTTGTGAACGAGGAATGCATCCACGGACTGGACGGGGAGCTGTGCGCCCTGTGTTTTCCACCCGCCGCCCCCGTCGCATCGACAGTTCCCGCCGTGCGCGCCCCGCGCGCCAGCCGCGCCCGCACGCCTGAGGCACCCACCGCACTGCGCACCGTCGTGGCACCGATCACGACGGGCACCGCCAAGACCAAGCGCCACGACGACAACGTCGGCGAACAGCGCATCTACCACCTCACCCACATCCGCAACCTGCCCGGTATCCTCGCCACCGGCCGACTGCTGGCCGACAACAGCGAGGCGTGGAATGAGCGTCCGGTCGTCGACATTTCGTCGCCCGAGAACCGCCAGGCTCGCCGCGAGGCCCTCGTCGCCGGACCCGACAGCCCTGCCGTCGCCGGTCACGTGCCGTTCTTCCTGTCGCCGAACGCCCTGGTCTGGGAGAACATCCGCGCCCAGTCGCTCGACCCCCGCCTCTCCGAGGACGCGCACGACGCCGCGGCCTTCGACTTCGTGATCCTGGTCTCCACGGTCAAGAAGGTGCTCGACCAGCAGATCGCCACGGCCGCCGACCCTACGGCCACTCACTTCGCAGTGACGGATGGCGATGCCGCCTTCGCGAGCACCCGCTTCGGCGCCACGGCCGACAGCGCCGACCGCCTGCTGCGCACGCTGCGCGCCGACCTGGACTCCGACGCGATCCTCAAGGCCGAACTGCTGGTTCCCGGCGAGGTGCCGTTCGGTTTGATCACCCTCATCGGCGTCGCCAACGACCGGGTGCGGGATGCGGTCAAGCCGATCCTCGCCGCGGCCAGCCACAAGCCCAAGGTCGCCGTCTACCCGCCGTGGTTCCACCCCACCGAAGAGCTCTAAGCCGAATTCTCGACCGGCCCCGCCGGGTTTCGACAGGCTCGACCGGCGACGGGGGCGCGACATGCGCGCACGTCACCCGCTGAGCGACGTGCGGGGCTAGACCACGCCCAGGGGAACGTGCTCGCCGGCGGGCAGTTCCACCCGCAGCTCGTCGCCAGGGGCCACGGTGCCGTCCGCCACGACGATGCCCATGATGCCGGCCCTGCGCAGGATCCGGCCCGACGCATCCGTCGTCTTCAGGGTCTTCTTGAGGCCCCGCTGAAACGTGTCGATCATCGAGCACGGGTCGCGCATGCCGGTGACCTCCACTACGGCATCGGCGCCGAGGTGCAGACGGGTGCCCACCGGCAGGTCCAGCAGGTCGATCCCGGCGGTGGTGATGTTCTCGCCGAGCTGCCCGGCCGACACCGTGAATCCCTCGTCTTCGAGCTCCGCAAACAGCTCGGAGCGCACCAGGTGCACCTGGGTGAGGTTGGCCCTGGTCGGGTCGGTGCGAATCAGGTAGCGGTGCTGGGTGGTGGGGCCGGCGTGCGAATCACCCTCGATGCCGTGCCCGGCCAGCAGGCTGATGCTCGGTACGACGGGCTTGCTGAACCGGTGCTTGTCATCCCGGCTCACAGCCACGACGGTTCCGATCTGCGGTGCGCTCATGCCGCCATCCTGCCAGATCTCGGTAGCCGAACCCGAGCGGAATCTAGTCAAGGGCCTCCACCGTGACGGAGCCGTTGGTGGTTTCCGCGGTGATCGACCGCCGGGAGGTGCTGTCTGAGGGCACCGAGTCGGTGTTCACGGTGCCGTTGGTGGTGCGGGCGGTGACCAGGTAATCCACTCCGTCCACGGGCACCCGCACGGTGACCGACCCGTTCGTGCTCGACGCATCCACCGAGTCGGGCGCATCAGCGAATTCCAGGGTGACGGAGCCGTTCGTGGTGCCGGCCTCGACGATCTTGGAGGTGGCGCCGCTCACCCGGATATCACCGTTGCTGGTCCGCAGGGCCACGCGGCCCACCGTTCCGTCGGTGTCGATGGCACCGTTGGTGGTGGTGAGCGTGACGCGTCCGGTGAGGGCGGATGCGGTGATGCGGCCGTTCTGTCCCGTCACCGTGACCGGCAGCGACCGGGGAAGCTGCACGGCCACCGCGATGGCGCAGCGCGAGAAGATCTGCGGGCGACAGCCGCCGCGCACCTCGGTCACCCCGCCCGTGGTGGCGGCCTCCAGGGTGGGCTGGTTGCCGAAGAACGAACCCGTCATGCGCACGTGAACCTGGTCGTCCGCGCTCGGCTCGAGGCTGACGGCTGCGTTGGGCACCTGCACGCTCAGGCTCGTTCCCGCGGCCAGGTCAGCCCGGAAGTCGACCGGCCCGCTGCGTCCGGACAGGGCGAAGACGAACGCCGCGACCAACAGCCCCAGGCCCACGATGGGCACGAGGATGTACAGCAGTGTGCGCCACATTGGAGTGGGCCGGGGGCCTCCCGCCGGCGTGGGCTGCTGCGAAGACGGATGCTCTGCCGGCGGCTGCTGCACCGACCCGTACCCTGCGGCCGGCGGTCGCGGGCGGCCGGGCGGCGACGAGGTGTCGGACATGGTGTGGGCTCCCCAGGATCAACGGGCCGCCGCGATCGTCCGGCGGCAGGCCGGTGCGCGCGAGGGCCCTCTTGGGGGCACGGTAGCAGGGTTGCCGGTGGCCCGATACGCCGGGCTGGTTGGGCCGGTCAGCGGCTCAGCGTTTGGTGTTGTCGCGCTTGGTGATGTCGCGGCTGCGGTAGCGCAGCACCCGGGCGCGCACCGAGAAGATCCCGCCCAGAACGAGGGCTGCGATCGCCACGGGCAGCAGCGTCGACAACATCGAGTTGCCGGTTGCGGCGTTGAAGATCAAGAGGGCTACGGCCAGACCGCTGCAGGCGAAGGCCGCAACCGTGTAGGTGGTGAACGTCCAGGGTTTCACGGGGCAAGCATCCAATCTGGCGGTCGGCGTTCGGGCGCCGGGTGACGTGGGCGTTCGGGCGCCGAGGTGGTTACACGGTACCAGCGGGCCTCTCGTCAGCGGGCGTGACGCGCTCGGCGGCATCCCGGATGTGCATGTTCTGCCCCGGCGAACGTAGGCTTATTGTCTAGCCACCGACTCAGAGATAGGTCTGACGTGAAGGTCATCAGCTACAACCTCCGCAAGAACCGTGCCAGCGGAGAGCTCATCGCACTGGCGGAACGGTACGACCCCGACCTGCTGTGCCTGCAGGAATGCGACACCCTCGACCTGCCGGCGGAGGTCGGTCTGCTGCACCTGGCAGACTCCACCACCCGCAACCGGCTCGGCCTGGCCGTCTACTACCGGCGGGACCGGTTCACCGCGCGGAAGACCCAGACCTTCGCGTTGAAGAAGTCGCTGCACGACAGGGTGCTCACTCCGGCGCACGAACGCCTGATCGGAACGCTCCTCTACGACATGGCCGCCCAGCGCGAGCTGGTCGTGGCGTCGTTCCACGCCGCCCCGCTCACCGCGCTCAACTCCCTGCGTCGCAACCAGATCCGGTCGGCGCACGCCGAGCTCAATGTGCTCGGCCCCAACCTGCCGACGCTGATGGTGGGCGACTACAACTACCCGATCTTCAAGAAGCACCTCAGCAACGAGGTGAAGGAATCCGGGTACGACCTCACCCTGAGCGACAGTCGCACCTACACGCGGTACAAGTTCTTCCGCGGCCACTTCGACCTGGCCACGTCGGTGGGCCTCACGATCGACAACATCGAGACGTTGCCCCGTGGCACCTCCGACCACATGCCGATCCTGGTCACCTCGTCGTACGGCGACGCGACCGCTGAAGACGCGGTGCTCCGCCCGAAGCAGACGGCAGCGCCGGTGGAGGGCGAGTTCTCGATCTGACCGAACGGTTAGCGGCGCACCCGCAGCAGGCCGGTGCGCTCCGGATGCTTGTCGAACCACTTGGCCACATACCAGCAGTCCGGTGAGACGGCCCGGTGGCTCGTCTTCTCCACGTCGTCCATGGCGAAGGTCACGACCTGGCCGGCTAGGCCCTGGCCGCGCCGGGCCGGGTCGGTGAAGGTGTGGTTGAACGAGAGCGTGTCGCCGTGTGCCGCGTAGTCAGCCACGGCGGCAAGCTCGCCGTCGAGGTAGAGGGCGTAGCGGGAGGCATCCGGTTCGTGGGCGAGGACTGTGTTCACCGGATAATCGTAGACCCGCCCGCCGCCTGCACCCGGCGGTCAGCGCGCGGTGCGGTGTCGGTGCCGTCGGGTAACCTGACCCCATCCCAGTAGCCGGAGGCTCAGCGTGTTCTTGCTCGATTCCACAGTGATCTTCAGCGCCAGCGACCTCGGCGCCGCCGCGGGCTGCGAGTGGGCCGTGATGCGCACCCTCGACGCCAAGCTCGGACGGGTCGCGGCCGTGCCCGACGCGGGCGACGCCATGCTGCGTCGGGCCGGTTCCCTCGGCGACGAACACGAACTGCGCTACCTCGAGAAGCTGCGCGGCACCCGCCAGGTTGTCGAGTTCGCCCGGCCGTCGATGCGGGAACTACCGCAGGCCGCCGCCCAGACCGCCGACGCCTTCCGGGCCGGCGCGGATGTGCTTTTCCAGGCCACGTTCTTCGACGGCCGGTTCGTGGGGTTCGCCGACTTCATCATGCGTACCGAGTCGGGCTCCTACGAGGTCTTCGACACCAAGCTGGCGCGCTCGGCCAAGATCACCGCGCTGCTGCAGGTGGCCGCGTACAGCGACCAACTCGACCGGCTCGGGATCCCCACCGGCGAGAATGTGCACCTGCTGCTCGGCGACGGGCGCACGAGCACCCACCGGCTGCGGGACATCCTGCCGGTCTACCGCAAGCGCCGGGCCCGACTCGAACGACTGATCGACGAGAGGGTGGCCGACCCCGAGCCCACGGCGTGGGGCGACCCGCGTTATGCCGCCTGCGGGCGCTGTGCGGCCTGCACCCTCGAAGTGGAGGCCCACCGCGACGTGCTCCTCGTCGCCGGCATGCGGCTCACCCAGCGGCGGCACCTGCTCGAGGCCGGCATCACTACCATCGAGCAGCTCGCCGCGAGCAGCGGCCCGGTCGCCGGACTCGTCGAGGCCACTGTCAACGCCCTCCGGGCACAGGCGCGGCTGCAGTTGGTCTCCCGGCAACTCGCCACCGGTGAGGCCGGTCACGCCGACGCCCCGGCCTTCGAGGTGTACAACCCGGTCGCGCTCGGCGCGCTGCCCGAACCGGATGCCGGCGACATCTTCTTCGACTTCGAGGGTGACCCGCTCTACAGCGAGGCGGCCCTCGGCGACGACACCGTGGAGTGGGGCCTGGACTACCTGTTCGGACTCATCGAGCAGGACGGCACCTTCCGGGCTTTCTGGGCGCACGACTACGCCGAGGAACGTCAGGCCCTCATCGACTTCCTCGCCTACGTGGCGAAGCGCCGTGCCGCGCATCCGAACCTGCACATCTACCACTACGCCGCCTACGAACGCACCCACCTGCTGTCCCTCGCCGCACGGCACGGCGTGGGCGAAGACGCCGTCGACGACCTGCTGCGCGCCAACGTGCTCGTCGACCTCTACCCGGTGGTCAAGAAGAGCCTGCGGGTGGGCTCGCACAGCTACTCGATCAAGAAGCTCGAGCCGCTGTACATGGGCGACGACCACCGCGAGGGCGTCGACAACGCGGCGGACTCGATCACCGAATACGCCGATTCCCGCGCCCTGTACCGCGACGGCGACCTCGACGGCGCCCAGGCCAAGCTCGACGCCATCGCCGACTACAACGAGTACGACTGCCTCTCTACGCTGCGGCTGCGCGACTGGTTGCTCGCGAGGGCCGACGAGGCGGGCGTGCCGCGCGCGGCGTCCCGCGACCTCGAACTCGACATCCCGGTGCGGGAGCCCAGCCCGGTCTATCTGGCGTTGGCGGCCCAGGTGGCGGATGCGCCGCCCGGCGACCGCACGCCCGACCAGACCGCGATCGCCCTGGCCAGCGCCGCCATCGACTATCACCGCCGCGAGGGCAAGGAATTCTGGCAGGAGCACTTCGACCGGCTGCGGAACCCCGCCGACGAATGGTCGGCCACCCGTGACGTGCTGATCGTGGAGCACGCCACGGTCGACCGCGACTGGTCCCTGGTGGGCCGGACCGCAACCTCTCCCGGGTGCTGCGCATCGAGGGCGAAGCCGCGCCGGGCAGCTCTCTCAAGCTCGGCCAGCGGCCGTTCCTGCTCTACGACGCGCCCTACCCGCCGCTCGCACAGACCGGCGAGCCCGGCTCCCGGGTGGCCCATGAACGCACCGAGATCACCGGCCTCGTCGACGAGGCCACCGGTGAGGAGGTCCTCTACGTCACCGAGAAGCTCGGCCGCGGCATTGAGCCCTACGACCAGCTGCCGATGGCGCTCGCGCCGGCCACTCCGCCGCCGCCGGGCACACAGGTGTCCGCTATCGCCGAGTGGGGCCAGCAGGTGCTCGACGCCCTGCCGGCGATGCTGCCCGATGCGGCGCTGGACGTCTTGCGCCGGGTTCCGCCGCGGCGCCGCGCCGGTGAGGCGCTGCCCGAGGTCTCGACGGGCTCGACCACCGTGGGGGATATCACCACGGCCATCCGTGACAGCCTGCTCAGCATCGACCGCTCCTATCTAGCGGTGCAGGGCCCGCCCGGCACCGGCAAGACCTACACCGGATCCGGGTCATCGCGGAGCTCGTGCGCGACCACGGCTGGAAGATCGGCGTGGTGGCCCAGTCGCACGCGACCGTCGAGAACATGCTCTCCGCCGTCCTCAGGGCGGGCCTGGCGGCTGGGCACGTGGGCAAGAAGGCCAAGGCGGGGGAGGAATCCCGGGAAACCGGGTGGACGGCCCTGTCGCCCAGCCGGTTCGCCGAGTTCACCGGGCAGGCCGGAGGGTTTGTGCTCGGTGGCACGGCCTGGGACTTCAGCAACGCCCAGCGCATCGAACCGGGCTCGCTCGACCTGCTCGTGATCGACGAGGCCGGCCAGTTCTCGCTGGCCAGCACCATCGCCTCCGCCGTCGCGGCCCGGCGGCTTCTCCTTCTCGGCGACCCGCAGCAGCTGCCGCAGGTGAGCCAGGGGTCCCACCCCGAACCGGTCGACGTCTCGGCGCTCGGCTGGCTCACCGACGGCCACGATGTGTTGCCGAGCGAGTTCGGCTACTTCCTCGCCAAGAGCTGGCGTATGCACCCGGCCGTGTGCGCGCCGGTGTCGCGGCTCTCCTACGAGGGCAAGCTCGAATCCCGGGCCGCCGACAGGCACCTCGAGGGCGCTCCGCCCGGCCTGCACCCGCTGCCCGTGCCGCACACCCTCAACTCCACCTCATCGCCGGAGGAGGCCGACGCCGTAGTCGAGCTCATCCGCTCGCTGTTGGGTCGCGCCTGGACCGTCGGCGGGGTGAGCACCCCGCTCGGGCAGGGCGATCTCATCGTGGTGGCGCCCTACAACGCCCAGGTCGAGGTGATCCGCGAACGGCTCGCCCTCGCCGGCTGGCACGACGTCAGCGTGGGCACCGTCGACAAGTTCCAGGGCCGCGAGGCCGCGGTGGCGATCGTGTCGCTTGCCGCCTCCAGCGCCGAGGAGGTGCCGCGGGGGCTGGAGTTCCTGCTCCTGGCCAACCGGCTGAACGTGGCCATCTCACGGGCACAGTGGGCGGCGTACCTGCTCTACTCGCCCGCGCTCACGGATGCCCTGCCGCACAACGCCGGCACCCTGGCGCAGCTGAGCGCGTTCATCGAGCTCGTCGAGGGCTGATCCCGGCCCGCAGAGCTCAGCGCCCCAGCTCCTGGGCGAACCGGGGCGGTAACACGACGTTCTCGCCCGCGCCGGCGAAGAACGGCGCGACCTCGGCGGGCGTGTAGCCTGCGATGCCACAGCCGATCTCGGTGACGAGAAACCTGAACTCAGGATGCTGCGCCGCGAAGTCCACGAATCCGCCCACCTCGGCCTGCAGAATGGCCAACCCGCTCATCGAGTTGATGGCATAGGACTGCCCGTGCAGCCCGTGGCCCTGACCCCAGACCGCGCCAAACCGTTCGTGCGCCATCGCGGCCGCACCGGCGGCGTGCATCCCCGCCGCGTTCGACCCGAAGACGAAGACCTCGCCGGGCGCCAGCTGGGTGATGCGCACGATCAGGCTCCTTCGGGTGCCCCGCTGTTGAGGCGGTTGGTGGGGTCGAGCTTCTGCAGCAACTGGTTGGAGATGGCGTTGAGTTGGGCCACCTGTTCGTCGGTGAGTGGATCGATCACGTTCTCCCGCACCGTGCGGATGTGTCCGGGGGCGGCCTCCTGCACGACGGCCCAGCCCTCTGCGGTGAGTGAGGCGTTCGTGGCCCGGCGGTCGGTCGGACAGGGGCTGCGCTGCACCAGGCCGCGTTCTTCGAGACGGCGCACGACGTGGGACAGGCGCGGGAGGCTGGAGTTGGTCATCGAGGAGAGCCCGGTCATCTGGAGCGTCTGGTTGGGCGCCTCGGACAGCATCGCCAGCACGTAGTACTCGAAGTGGCTGAGATCGGAGTCGCGCTGCAACTGGGAGTCGAGCAGACCGGGGACGAGTTCGACGACGGCCACAAAACGCATCCAGGCCTGCAATTGAGCCTGATTGAGTCCCTGCACGGTGTCTGTTTCGTTCGTGTCCATGACTCCAGCTTAGCCAATACCTGCACTGTTTGGTTGACGCGACAAGTAATGTGCGGTACATTACTTGTATCAACAACCAATGAATCGCCGGAAGGCGAGAAGGAGCACGTCATGACGAGCGTCAGCATCATCGGAGCAGGCAACATGGGCACGGCCATCGCAGCGATCGCGGGCACGGGAGGGGCAACCGTGCAGCTTCTCGCGCAGGACGCCGAGAAGACCGCCGCAGCCGCGGCCGCTGCCGGGTCCACCGTCGTGTCGGGCGTAGCCGGCGACGTGCTCACCGGCGACATCGTCGTCCTCGCCCTGCCCTACCCGGCCGTTGCCGGTGTGCTCGCTCACTACGCGGGCCAGCTCGACGGCAAGATCGTGGTGGACATCACCAACCCGCTCGATTTCGCCACCTTCGACTCGCTCGTCGTGCCGGCCGACGGCTCGGCCGCGCAGGTCATCGCCGAGACGGTTCCCGGCGCCCGCGTGCTCAAGGCCTTCAACACCACCTTCGCCGCGACCCTGGCCACCGGTTCCGTCGGCGGCGCCCAGCCCACCACGGTGCTGGTCGCCGGCGATGACGCATCTGCCAAAGAGGCCCTGATCGCCCTGATCACCGCCGGTGGCGTGGCTGCGGTCGACGCCGGAGCCCTCAAGCGCGCCCGCGAGCTCGAGGCCCTCGGATTCCTGCAGCTCACCCTCGCCGCCGGTGGCGCCA
Organism: Cryobacterium sp. PAMC25264; assembly: GCF_019443325.1. Lineage (NCBI taxonomy): Bacteria > Bacillati > Actinomycetota > Actinomycetes > Micrococcales > Microbacteriaceae > Cryobacterium > Cryobacterium sp. PAMC25264. Next base: position 2,239,532 of record NZ_CP080383.1, on the reverse strand, counting down.
TCAACTGGACCGGCGGCTTCGCCCTGGTCAAATAACCCGCCCAACCACCCGCGAACTGTGAGAAAAGCCCCAAGAATCCCGTATTTTTGGGGCTTTTCTCACAGCTCGCGGGAGGGGATTAGGGCTCGAGGAGGCCCCGGATGTCGTCGGCCGTGAGCGACTGGGCGAAGGCGGCGTCGTCGTCGAGCACGGCCTGCACGAGCTTGGCCTTGCTGTCCTTGAGCGCCATCACCTTCTCCTCGATGGTGTCGGCGGCCACGAGCCGGTACACCATCACACTCTTGGTCTGGCCGATCCGGTGGGTGCGGTCGATGGCCTGCGACTCGCTGGCCGGGTTCCACCAGGGGTCGAGCAGGAACACGTAGTCGGCCTCCGTGAGGTTGAGGCCGAAGCCGCCGGCCTTGAGGCTGATCAGGAACACTGGGGCGTCCCCGGTCTTGAACTCGTCGATGACGGCAGGGCGGTCGGTGGTACCGCCATCGAGATAGCTGTAACGGATGCCACGTTTCTCCAGCCGCGCCGCGGCCAGGGCCAGATACGAGGTGAACTGGCTGAAGATGAGCGCCCGGTGGCCCTCGGCGACCACCTCGTCGAGCTGCTCGAACAGAGCGTCGAGCTTGCTCGAGGGCACGTCGGCGTACTCGTCGTCGACCAGCGACGCATCCAGGCTCAGCATGCGCAGCAGCGTGATCGACCGGAACACGATGAACCGGTTGGCCTCGAGATCCTCCATGAGCCCGAGCAACTTCTGGCGCTCCCGCTGCAGGAACGTGTCATAGATCTCCCGGTGGCGTGGGTCGAGCTCGACGCGCAGCACCTGTTCCTGCTTGGCCGGCAGGTCGCGGGCCACGACATCCTTGGTGCGCCGCAGCATGAGCGGGCGGATGCGTCGCCGCAGCCGCTCGATCAGCTCGCCCTGCGAGCGCACCTTGCGCTCGGCCGGGCGCAGGTACTCCTCGGTGAAGCGGCGGGCCGAGGGGAACAGGCCCGGCGCGACGATCGAGAACAGTGCCCAGAGCTCAAGCAGGTTGTTCTCCATGGGCGTGCCGGTCACGGCCAGCTTGAACGGCACGTCGAGGTCGCGGGCCGCGCGGTGCAGCTGGGAGGTGCGGTTCTTCACGAACTGCGCCTCATCGAGGATCAGGCCCGCCCAGCCGTGCGCCTGGTAGGCCGCGGCGTCGAGCCGGAACAGAGCGTACGACGTGACGAGCACGTCGAGCCCCTCCGCCTGCTCGGCCAGAGGGCGTCCGCTGGTGGCCTGGGTGCTCGACACCGACCCGACCCGCAGGTTCGGAGTGAACCGGGCGGCCTCGGTAAGCCAGTTGGAGACCACCGAGGTGGGCGCCACGATGAGGAACGGGCGGTTCGGCGCGGACTCTGCGGACGCTGAGGCGCCGGCCTGGGGGCCCGCCGAGTGCTGAACGGCGTGGCTGAGCAGCGCGAGGGTCTGCAGGGTCTTGCCGAGTCCCATGTCGTCGGCCAGGATGCCGCCGAGGCCGTGGTCCCAGAGGAACGCCAGCCACTCGAATCCGGCCACCTGGTAGGGGCGCAGGGTGGCGTTCAATTCAGCAGGCAGGGGAGTGGCGCCGGGCAGCGCCGCCGCGCCTGCCGTCCCGGTCACGCCCGCCGAATCCGGGTCGGCGCCCTCGAGCCGCAACAGCCCGCCCACGGCGGCACGCCAGGAGACGGCCTGTTCGGTCTCGTCGGCGAGGTCCTCGAAGTCCGACCACAGACTGGCCTGGTGCCGGTTGATCCGCAGGCCGGTCTCCCACTCCTGCAGTGCTCTGGCCTCGTCGATGAGGTCGCGCAAGCGGTCGAACACGGGCTGGGTGAGCGAGAGGTAGCTGTTGTCGACCAGCAGCAGCTTCTTGCGCCCCTTCGCCAGAGCCCGAAAGATGGGGTCGAACGGGATGCTGCGGCCGTCGATCTTCACGAGCACGCCGAGGTCGAACCAGTCGCGTTTCTCGGTCTCCACAGTGGTCACGATCAGCTGCGGGGTGGCGGTGAGTTCGCGGTAGTCCGGCTTGGCACCGACCAGGTCAACGCGCAGCCCGGCCACCTCGCCGAGCCGGGGGAGCGCCTTGTCCGTGTACTCGGCGGCGGGCACGCCCGTCAGCGTCACGGTGGGGGCGTCAGGGTCGGCCGGAACCGGCAGGCCGGGAACCGCGTCGGCCACCCGGCCCAGCAGTTCGGTCTCGGCTTCTTCGTCGCGGTCGCCCTGCCACTGCCAGTCCAGCCGCACGGCCTGCTTGGGCTCGAAGCTCACGGTGTGCACGAGCACGGGCGGGGGCGGGGGCGGGAACTCGATGGAGGCATCCGTGCTCGTCACCGGCACGCCGCGGCGGAGGGTGGGGTAGTACCCGTGCAGGAACTCGTCGACCTCACCGGCCGGCACGACCAGGCCGGAGGAACCGGCGGCTCCGAGCAGGGTGCGCTGTTCGGCGCTGAGCGGGGCCGCGCTGGGCGCGAGCACGATGGCCGGATCGGCGCCGAGCGCGAAGGCGTACACGCCGTGGGCGCCGATGCTACCCGCGTCGCCCACCGGATGCGCCCGGCCGTCGATGGTGAGGACGGGCGAGAGGGTCAGGGCAGTGGGGGTCAGGGCGGCATCGAGCTGCACCGTCGCGGTGCTGCCCACGGTGACCTGAGCGTCTTTGTGGCTGCCCGCCAGGCCGATGCCGAGGCGGGCCGCCTCGGCGAGCAGGTGCCAGAGCAACGGGCTCTCGAACTCGTCGAGGTAGAGCCACTCGGTGTCCTGGCCGTTGTATACCGGACGGTCGACCCGGTGAAGCGGCACGAACTGGCAGAACCAGCGGTGCTGTTCCACGTTGAGGTTGAGCCGGTTGAGCTGGTAGCCCACGTTGCTCCACGTGATAGTGGACTTGACCCATTTGCCCGAGTTGCTCTGGATCACCGGACGCACGCCGAGCCGGTAGGCGCCGGCGCGGGGCCGGGTGGCGGAGGCGCGCACGGCTGTGGCGCCGCGCCAGCGGTCGGCGCTGCGCGGGGTCTGCTCGCGCAGCTCGAAGAGCAGGCCCAGTGTCGTGCGGGCCTCGGGGGAGTCCGCGACAGTGTCGGGCGACGGCGCGTCCGCGGTCAGGCCGCCGCTGAGGGCCGCGACGGCCGCCTTCCAGTCGGATGCGCCGGCCGCCCGGCGGGAAGGCGGGAGGGGCGGCGGCATGGGTCCATGTTCTCACGCAGCCGCCGACATCCCCGCGACGGCAGAGCCCCGCATCCGCTCAGGCGAGCGGCAGCACGATCCGGGTCTGCCAGGTGGTGGGGTCCGGGTCCGCGTCGGGTCCGGTCAGGTATTCCTCCCACATGTCGGCGCCCGTTGCCAGGCCGTGCTTGCGCAGCCAGACGGCGATCTCGTCGTAGGTGCGGGTCATCCCGTCGTAGGGGCCCGTGTAGATACTCGTCACGGCCTTGCCGACGGGCAGGTCCGTGACCACGACGTCACCGGCGCCGTGGGCGGGCCCGGCCACCGGGAACCCGGCCGTGACGTCCACGGTGTCGGTCGGCATGCCGTGGTACAGCGCCAGCGGCGGCCCGGCCGGGGCGAGGCCCTGCTGGGCGAGCTCAGCGGCCGGCGGGAACGTCGATCGGGAGCACCGCGCGGTCGTCGAGCCAGCGCTCCAGCTGGTTCGCGGCGACCGGGTGCGACACGAAGTAGCCCTGCACAATGTCGCAGGCGAAATGCGCCAACTGGTCGAGAACCTCCGCGGTCTCCACGCCCTCCGCCACGATGCGCATGCCGAGGCTGTGGCCCAGGTGGATGGACGAGGCCACCAGTGCGGAGGCTCGATCGTCGTCGAGCATGGGGATGACAAAGGACTGGTCGAGCTTGAGCTCGTCGATGGGCAGGTCACGCAGGTAGGCCAGCGAACTGTAGCCGGTGCCGAAGTCATCGACCGCGATGAGCACGCCCGCGCTGCGCAGGCGCATCAGGATGTTCCGGGCTCGGTCACGGTCCACGAGTAGGAACTCTTCGGTCACCTCGAGCATGAGTGCGGAGCCGGGCAGCCCCTGGCCGTGAGCATCTGCGTGACCACCCCGGCGAGCTGGTAGTCACCGAGGGACCGGGAGGAGAGGTTCACCGCGACGGTCAACTCACGTCCCTGCTTCTGCCAGACGGCGGCTGGTCGAGCGCGAGTTCGAGCACCACCCGGGTGAGCGTGCGCATGAGCCCGCCCTTTTCGGCCACGTCGAGGAAGTCGGCCGGGTACAGCAGTCCGCGGGTGGGATGGTTCCAGCGCACCAGGGCCTCCACGCCGGGTACCGTGTCCGTGGCCAGGTCTATCTTGGGCTGGTAGTGCAGCACGAGCTGGTCGTCGGTCAGGGCGATGCGCAGTTCGTGCAGGGTGCGCAGCCGGGCCCCGTCGTGACTGTCGTCTCCGTCGGAGTAGATGCGCTGGCCGATCCGAGTGGCCTTGGCCGAGTACATGGCCATGTCGGCCTTGCGCAGCAGTACGCTGAGGTCTGAGCCGTGCTCGGGGGAGAGCGCTATGCCGATGCTCAGCCCGAGCTCCAGACTCAGGCCGTCGATCACGATGGGGCGGGCGGTCACCGCGCGTAGCCTGCGGGCCATGGCCGTTGCGCGCATGCGGTCGGCATGGTGCAGGTGCACGGCGAACTCGTCGCCGCCGAGCCGGGCGAGCAAGTCCCCGGCCTGCAGGGCACCGGTGAGGCGGGCGCTGATGCGTTCGATGAGGCGGTCGCCGGCCTCGTGGCCGAGGCTGTCGTTGACCTCCTTGAACCTGTCGAGGTCGAGCACCAGGAGGGCGCTGGGGCGCGCGTCGATGGCGCGGAGCCGGGTGGCGACATCCATCGCCAGGGCCCGGCGGTTGGGCAGGCCGGTGAGTTCGTCGGTGCGCGAGAGGGAGTGCAGGAGGCGGTGCCGGAAGGCCAGCGGGATCGCGGCGAGGGCCAGCGCGCTGCCGGCTAGGCTCACGGCGAGGACCGAGACCTCGATCTGGCTGGCGACGAGGAGCACGACCAGGCCGGCGGCGGTGGCCAGGAGCGGGGCGGCGATGGCCGTGGCGGCGTAGGCCGAGGCGTCGGATGCGGAGGCCACCGTGGTGTGGTCCGGCCGGCGGCGGGCGCGGGCCGTCACGAGCACCCAGACCGTGATGAGGGCGAAGCCGACGGCCCACGCGCCGTTCAGGGCGGTGCCGATCAGAATAGGGTCGAACTGCACCCGCTGGGCGTAGACCACATCGGCCGTGGCGAAGAGAATCAGCCCGGCCACCAGCAGCAGGCCAGACCGGCCCAGCACCCGCACGGGCGTAGCGGCGATGCCGGCCAGAGCGGCGATGAGCAGCAGGTCGAGAATGGGGAAGGCGATGCTCAGCACGATGGGCGCCGAGAGCGGCGCGCCACTGGCGCCGTCCAGGGCCGGGCTGAGCAGCACAGCCAGCACCGAGGAGGCACCGAGGGCGCCGACGGCGCTGGTGAGCAGCACCGGCCAGGCCTGTTTCCGCAGCGACCGGCGCGCGAGCACCGCGACAACGCTGAGCATCAGGAGGTAGAAGCTCAGGTAGGCGCCGTCGGAGAGCGTCGGTACCACGTCGCCGGCTGAGGCTGCCGGGAGTAGCCGGTAGGCGGTGTCGCCCACGGCCAGCGCCGTCACAGCCGCGGCGGCGAGGATGACGTCTGCTCGCCTGGGCGTGCCTTGCTGCACGGCCAGCCAGACGAGAACGACGGCTGCCCAGTCGCTGACGAGCGCCATCCAGCCGTCGACGAGGATGTTGAAACCCTCGCCGTGCAGCGACAAACCCACGAGGTTGGCCACGAGCACCAGGGCTATGCCGCTCAGCACCACCACATCGGTGCGCGACAGGGCGGGGTGCCGTCCGGCGGTCAGGGAGGCGAGCTTCACACCTATGCTCCCCTCAGCACACACTGCGTCGCGTCAGGTGAGCTTCTGGGAGCTCCCGCCATTCCAGCGGCGTTGGGCGATCAGCTCACTTTACTGGCAAGCCGACCGCCCTGAACCAGGGTCGATGGGCCCGTCGCCCCAACGAATAGTGTGGGCGCTTACGCCTTGGTGCTGCCGTCCGCGCCGAGGGCGGCCAACTCGCCTTCTCCAGACGGATGCGCGCCCGCCGCGTCGACGATCCACGCGTAGTCGAACGCCCGCTCGCGCCAGCCGGCGTAGCGGCCGGACACGCCGCCATGGCCGGCCGACATTTCGGTCTTGAGCAGGGCATCCGCACCCACTTCACGCAGCCGGGCCACCCACTTGGCTGGTTCGACATAGAGCACTCGGGTGTCATTGAGGCTGGTGACGGCGAGGATGCGCGGGTAGTGCGTCTGGTGCACGTTCTCGAGCGGGGAGTACGACTTCATATAGGAGTACACCTCGGCGTCGTGCAGCGGGTCGCCCCACTCGTCCCACTCGATCACGGTGAGCGGCAGGCTCGGGTCGAGGATGGAGGTGAGCGGGTCCACGAACGGCACGCCGGCCAGGATGCCGGAGAACAGGGCAGGGGCCAGGTTGGCCACGGCGCCCATCAGCAGGCCGCCGGCGCTGCGTCCCTCGGCGACGAGCCGGTCGGGGGAGGTGTAGCCGCAGTCGATGAGGTGCTCGGCGCAGGCGATGAAGTCGGTGAACGAGTTGCGCTTATGGTGGGTCTTGCCGCTCTCGTACCACTTTCGGCCGAGCTCGCCGCCGCCGCGCACGTGGGCGACGGCGAAGACCATGCCCCGGTCGAGCAGGCTGAGCCTGGCGATGCTGAAGGACGGATCGATGCTGATCTCGTAGGAGCCGTAGCCGTAGAGCAGGGTGGGCGCCGGGGTGCCGGGGGCGACGAGGTCGGTGCGGTAGACGATCGAGATGGGCACGCGGGTGCCGTCGGCGGCGACGGCCCATTCGCGCCGCTGCTCGAACAGGCTGGGGTCGTAGTGACCGAGCACCGGCTGCTGCTTGAGCAGGCGCAGCTCGCCCGTGGCGACGACGTAGTCGTACACGGTGGACGGGGTCACGAAGCTCGTGTAGCCGAGCCGGATGGTCGGCTGGTTCCACTCCGGGTTGCTGCCGATACCCACCGAGTAGAGTGCCTCGTCAAAGCTCAGCTCGGTGAGCCCGCCGCCACGCTTGGTGGCGTAGGCGACCTGGGTGAGGCCGTCCTTGCGGTACTCCACGACCACGAAGTCCCTGAACGCGTCGACGCTCTCGAGGCGGATGCGGTCGTTGTGCGGCAGCACCACTCGCTTGTCGCCCTGCGGGTCGCCCGCGGCCACGCTGACGAGCTCGAAGTTCACGGCGTTGTCGTTGTGCACGATCAGCAGGCGGTCCTCGCCGTCGATGACGGCGTGCTCCACGTCGTATTCGACGTTGTCGCGGCGCGGCCACACCACGGTGAACTCGCCGGTGGGGTCGGCGGCCTCGAGCAGGTAGGTCTCGCTGGTGACGCTGGAGCCGGCCTCGATCATGAGGTAGCGGTTGCTGCGTGAGCGGCCCACGCCGACCCAGAAGCGCTCGTCGGGCTCGGTGAAGACCTTCACATCGGTGTCGGCAGGGGTGCCGACCTCGTGACGCCACACGGTGTCGGGGCGCCACGCGTCATCGACCGTCGTGTAGAAGACGTAGCGGCCGGTGGGGTCGAAGAGCGCGCCGGCGCTGGTGTTGGGGATCTCGTCGGTGAGGTTCTCGCCGGTGGCGATGATGCGGATCCGCACTGTGTAACGCTCGTCGCCCTCGGCGTCGACGGCGTAGAGCAGCGCGGTGCCGTCGTCGCTCACGTCGAAGGCTCCCAGCGAGTAGAAGTCGAGCTCGGCGGCTTCGGCGTTGTCGTCGAGGAGCACCTGCTCACCGGGCAGGCCGGCGGCCCGGGCGGTCTGCTCCGACGCGGCATCCGCGGTGCCGGCGACCGGCTCGATCACCGGGGGAGTCCAGTCGTCCGGGCCGCTGATGGGCGCGCGGCAGTGGATGCCGTACTCCATGCCCTCGACCGAGCGGGTGTAGTGCCACCACTGCCCGCGGCGCACGGGCACGCTGAGGTCGGTCTCCTGGGTGCGGTCCTTGATCTCCTCGAAGATCTGCTCCTGCAGCAGCTCCAAGTGGGCGGTGCGGGCATCCGTGTAGGCGTTCTCGGCCTCGAGGTGGGCGATCACCTCGGGGGCCTCCTTGTCGCGCAGCCACTCGTAGTTGTCGACGTACACATCATTGTGGTGGATGCGCCGCGTGGGCTTCTGGGCGGCGAGGGGAGGAAGGTTCATTCCTTCAGCGTAGCCATCCGGTGTGGGCATGTCCCGTGTGCCGGGGCAGGTTGTGTGCGTGGGCATGCGGGCCCTGTTCGGGGGTTCCGGTCGTCGACCTGCGTCGGGGAGCGAGCCGTAGGGTGAAGTTGACGCAACACCGGCAAGGGGGCAACGGGATGAATGCAGTGACGGGATACGTGCGGTGACCGGGGTTCGTGCGGTGGCCGAAGTGCGTGCAGTATCGGGATGCGGACAGTGAGGCAGGGGCGCCGGTTGCGGGCCCGAGCGACGGGGGTCGCGGCGATGCTGATTCTGCTGGCCGGCTGCGCGGCAGTCCCGGTGGTTGACCCCAGCGGGGCGGCGACCGCGGGCTCCGGGGCGACCGCGATTGCGGGGGTGGGCGATGAGATCGTCCTCCTCAATTGCGGCATCTACGTGCCTCTCGACGCCGCGGCGGGTGTTCTGGGTCTTCCGGCGGCAGCGGTCGTGGATCAGCAGGATCCGCCCGTGACTGTCACTGCCTATCCCGGGGCTGTGGCCGAGGCCATGGCAGCGCCGGCCCTGCGCATGGCGGGGGAGCAGCACTGCCGCTACGTCGGGTCGGCCCTGGAAGAGCGTGGTCCAGAGGTGCGCGTGTCCGTGTTGCCGAACGGTGCATCCGAGTTCGGTCTGGTCGAACCTGACGTGAACGACGGGTTGCGGAACATGCTGCCCGCCGCTCTCGGCGACGAGGGCTACTCCGCCTGCCGGGATGGCGAATGGCAGGGTTGCCGTGCTGAGGTGCTCATCGGCTCCTCGTGGATCTCCATCTCCGTCGCATCTCCCGATCTGGATCCGGACGCCTTCCTTGCTTACGCCGGCGGGGTCGTGGACTCGCTCGGCACGCTGAAATTCGAGCAGAAAGCGCCGTCGTCCCGCCCGGAGTGCGGAGCGCTTCTCAGCCCGCACGACCTGAACGAGACCGGAGCCCTCGTTGATGCGACCGGCGGCGACCTGCTGGTGCTCGACGACCGGAAATCACAGCACGTCGCCGCATGGGTACACGGCGGGCTCGTCAGTTGCGCGTGGTCGGGAGAGTCTGTTGCGAGTGGGGTTGCGCTCACAATCCTTCCCGGTGCGGGCGGACTCTGGGCGGCCACTCCGCCCGCCGCAATCCCCTCCACCGTTCCGATGCAGTCAGTGGATCTCTCCGGGCAGTCAGCTGCCCAATGGCCGTCAGCCGGGGTCGAGGCGTTGGCCGGATGCGGCGATGACCAGTGCCAGGTCACCCTGATGGCGGACGGCACCTGGCTCACCGTGACGGCACCGGTCGCGGCCGGCCTGTCCGGAGTCTCGGCGCTCGCCGCGGCGGCCTACCAGCGCTACGCGGAGGCCACCTAGCCCGTCCCGCGCGCAGTCCCACCCATCCCCGGGCGCCGGCCGACCCCGTGGAGATCCCGCGACCTGCTGTCCACCGTGCCCGGTCGTTGATCGAGCCTGTCGAGATCCCCGTAGACATCCCTATGAACCTGCAATGACTCCGGCGCAAATATTCTCGAGATTCCCCTGTGCATAACTTGACATTTCCTCACAATATTCTTTGATTCGTGGGAGAATGGGGGTATGGACGAAGAGCTCGTAAACGGCTCCACCGCACCGCTGGGAGACACTCCCACCGGTGGCAATCCGCAGGACTGGAACACCGCCCTGGCCGGTCCAGCACCGGTCCCTGTCGCCTTCGACGTCACCGCTGACTCGAGCGTAAACGCAGCCACCGACACGCCAGATGCCTCGTCCTCAGCAGGCGACCCAGCCGCCGAAAGAGCAGCCAGGCGCGCCGCCGCCGAGTCGCCAGGCGCGGACGGCGTCGACAGTGATCAGTCAGAACCCGCGCCGCGTCGCCCGCCTCGCCGGGGTGCCCCGCAGCCCGTGTGGCGGGACCCGGCACACCTGCCCGCGGTGCAGCGCGCCCAGACCGGTGTGTTCGGGGAGAAGCTGCAGGTCCTGGCCGAGGCCGCCGCGGCGGTGCAGGAGGTGATGGGCTCGATCGATGTCGACGGGCTCAACGACGCGGAACTGGTCGCGTTGACCCAGATGACCGAGAAGGTCGGCCGGCCCACCGATCTGGCCCGGGTGAGAACCGCGACCGTGGTGGACTACCGGGCCCGGACAGGCTTGGGCCGGGACTCGTTGGCCTGGCGGTTGGGCGTCGCACCACACGGACCTGTTGACCCGGTTGACCGGGGCGTCGGGGCAAGAAATGAAACGGCGGATACGGTTGGGCGACAAGATCGCCCCACGCATGATGGGCGGCACCGTCCTTGACCCCGTGTTCCCGACCGTCGCCGCTGCCCTGGCCGCCGGGGAACTCGGTCTGGACGCGGCCGAGGAGATCGTGAAGGGCCTGGCCGACTACAAGGTCCATGGTCGCTTCGACGCGAACCCCGCCGACGTCGACGCGGCCGAGGCGGGCTTGGTCGAATCGGCCACCGGCTCCGTCTACGGCCGCAGCACCGACGAGAGCCCGATCACCCGGTTGGGGGACTCGGACGGGTTCAGCTACCCCGCTGACGCGCTTCGCGAGATGGCCCTGCAGTGGCAAGCAGCATTGAACCCCGACGGCCTCGCCCCCAACGAAGACCTCCTCGAAGCGAAGTCCACGTTCTCCTTCGGCGGGCTCCGCAACGGCCTCTACCCCCTCCGCGGCGGAGTCACCCCGGATCTCAAAGGCATCATCCAAACCCTCTTCAACACCTACCAGTCCGCCCGCACCGCACCCCGGTTCCCCACCGCCGACGAACAGGAGAGTATCGAAGCCGGCGAACTCGTGCCCGGAGAGATCCTCGACGACCGCAGCGGCGGCGAGAAACGAGCCGACATCCTCCGCGGCATCCTCACCCAGATCGCCCAAGACCCCCGCACCCCCACGATGGGCGGAATGCCACCGACGGTGATGGTGCACGTCAGCGCCGCAGACCTCCTCGCCGGCATCGGCGTCGGCTGGATCGACGGCATCGACGGGCCGATCTCGATGAAAACGATCAACCAGATGATCGATAACGGTGGTATCCGGCCCGTGTTCTTCGGCGGCAACGGCGCTGTCCTCGCCCTAGGCAACAAAGCCCGCTGCTTCAGCCCCCTACAACGCCGCGCCATCACCGCCAGAGACGGCGGCTGCATCGTCCCCAGCTGCACCAGTCCGGCCCAATGGACCGAACTCCACCACGTCATCCCCTGGGAACACGGCGGCCGCACCGACATCGACAACGGGGTGCTGCTGTGTTGGTACCACCACCACACCATCAACACCGCCGGGTGGAAAATCCGCATGGTCAACGGGATGCCGCAAGTGAAGGCACCGCACTGGTTCGACCCGACCGGCACATGGCGACGGCCCAACCAACACCGAGCCCACGACCCCCACACCCGAAAACCCCCGAACACGGAATGACCCACCGGGGTCTCGACACGCTCGACCACCGGGGTCTCGACAGGCTCGACCACCGGGGTCTTGACAGGCTCGACCACCGGGGTTTTGACAGGCTCGACCACCGGGGTTTTGACAGGCTCGACCACCGGGGTCTTGACAGGCTCGACCACCGGGGCTTGACGGGCTCGACCAGCGGTGCCGGCGTGCTCGACCAAGCGGATACCGCGTTAATTACCGGCTCGGGAATGGCTTCGTTAGGGTCGAATGAGGGGCATGTGCGCATCCGCGGGGTGCTGACCACAACCGTGCTCCGGAATCAGGATCACCATGTCGACCCCCGAGAGCGCACCAGCCACGAGCACTGAGACCCCGGGTGAAGCCGACATCGAGTCCGTTCTCCGTTCGGTGCTCAAGGCCGTCCCTCAGGCCGAGCCTGCCTCTGACGCGGACGCAGGCGCAGGCGCAGACCCCGACGCGGATCCCGATGCCATCGCAGACCCCCGCACGGTCCTGGGCCGCGTCTTCCAGGGCGTGCTCTTCGACATGGACGGTACCCTCGTCGATTCGACCAAGGCCGTGAACCGGTCATGGCAGCGCTGGGCCGACGAGATGGGCTTCGGCGCACTCTTCTCCGGCGTGCAGCACGGTCGTCCGGCCCGGGAGATGGTGGCCGACCTCGTGTCCGCCGAAAAGGTCGAGTCCTCCATTCGTCGGGTTACCGAGCTTGAGCTCAGCGACACCGATGACATCACCATCTTGCCGGGTGCCGCGGAACTGATGGCGAGCATCCCTGAGGGCCGGCGCGCCATCGTCACCTCCTGCAGCCGGGACCTCTGCCACGTGCGACTGAACGCCACGGGCTTCGACACACCCGCGACCGTGGTCACCATTGACGACACTGTCAAGGGCAAGCCCGCGCCCGACCCGTTCCTGGAGGCGGCCGACCGGCTCGGCATCGACGCCCGCCAGTGCGTGGTCATCGAAGACGCGCCGGCCGGCCTGGCCGCGGGCCGAGCCGCCGGATGCGCCACCATCGGTGTCGTCGGCACCCACTCGGCCGAGGAACTCGACGCCGACCTCGTCGTGCCGAGCCTAGACCGTCTGCGCATCGAGCTGCACGACCACGGAGTCGTCTTCTCGCTCGCCCCGCTGCGGGGCTAGGTCACCCCAATACGGGGCTGAAGAGCCCCACGGTGCGAATCAGGGTGGCGACGAGTCCGATGACGGCCACACCCAGCCAGACCCAGATGGGCGTGAGCCCGCGGCCGATGCGGCGCTGGACGATGATAGACCGGCCGACGATGTAGACAGGCGGAGACAGGAACGACCAGGCCCAGTGGAACGGGCGCACGTATCCGGCACGCTCCAACGCTCGCCGGTCGGCGAACGCCAATCCTACGGATACGGCGTAGATGGCCACGCTCAGAAGATTCCGCACGAGGCCCGCCAGGTCCACCGGCGGCACGAACGGTTCTGCGGTGGGGTCGAAGTCGGCGGGGAACAACCGGAGCGGCATCGACAGCAACACCGCCGTCGCCAGCAGGGGCAGGAAGACGATCGCCCACAGGCTCGCGGTATAGATCGGGGTTCCTTCCGGCAACGGCTGTTGCACCGGGGGACCCAGCTCGGCCGGACCCATCACTGCCGCCGTCCACTGGGTACCGTCCCACCAGCGCAGGCCAGGCCCGCCTTGCGGATCGGCATACCAGCGCGGCTCACCGATCTCTGGTTCTGTCGCCGTCATCGTGTCCCCCAATACGTGTCTGGCACGGCGACGTTGTTCCGCCGTATGCATCCAAGGTAGTAGACAGTAATCATGACTGGGCGCGAACAGACCGAGATCGAACGCAAGTATGACGTCGCCGATGGCAGCCAGGTGCCTCCACTCCAGGGCATCCGCGGCGTCACGGCCGTCGAGACGCACGACCCGTTCACCCTGACGGCGGTGTACTACGACACCGGCACCAGGGACCTCGCACGCCACCGCATCGTGCTGCGTCGCCGGGAGGGCGGAAGTGACGCCGGGTGGCATCTGAAGACCCCCGCCGACGAAGGACGCACCGAAGTGCACTGGCCCCTCGATATCGGCCAGACCGGCGAGACCGGCGAGTCAGGAGAGCCCGGCGATGCCGGTACAGTGCCCGACGAGGTGCTCGAGCCGGTGCGCGCCATCGTGCGCGACCGCGCGCTCACGCCTCTGGCCCGCATCTCGACCGTGCGCACCACGACGCATCTGCTGGGCTCCGACGCCGAACCTCTCGCCGAGGTCGCCGACGACGAGGTCGCGGCCTCCGACGCCCGCGGAGGCACCTACCGCAAGTGGCGGGAGTGGGAGGTGGAGCTGCTGGCCGGTGCTCCCGACACCCGCAAGGAACGCACCCGCCTGCTCGACGCCGTCGAGGCGACCCTGGCGGCGGCGGGCGCGCATCCGTCGGCCAGCGTGGCCAAGATCGCCCGTGCGGTGGGCGTCGACTCGCTCACCGACCTCGCCGTGAGCCCGGTGCTGCCGGGCCTGCTGCCCTCGCCCGCCCTGCTCGACCCGGAGTCTGCCGCCGTGATCGTCGTGGGAGCCCTGCGCGACCTCACCGCCACCCTGATCGCCAACGACCCCCTGGCGCGAGCGGATGCGCCAGACGCCGTGCACAAGATGCGCACGACGGTGCGCCGGCTGCGCAGCGTGCTCGCGGTCTACGGTCGCCTGTTCGAGAAGACCGCCGTCACCGAGCTGCGCTTCGAACTCAAGCACCTCGGAATCGAACTGGGCCGCGTGCGGGACGTCGAGGTTCGCCGCGCCAGGCTGGCCGCCGAGCTCGCCGCCGCCGCCCCGCACTCCACAGTGGACGCCGATATCCGTCTCGTCGGGGGAGCGCGGCGCGAGCACGCGGAGGCCCTCGACGGCGTGCGCGGCTACCTGCTGAGCACTCGGTATTACCGGACGCTGGACGCCCTGGACGCGTTTGCGGAGTGGCCGCCGTTCGGACCGAAGGCCGGCCGCCCGGCCGCGGCCGAGATCCGGCGCGACCTCGCCGGGGCCGTGCGCACGCTCGCGAAGCGCACCGACGCCGTGGCCGGGGCGGATGCGCCCGAACCTGCCCTGCACGAGGTGCGGAAGGCCGCGCGCCGCCTGCGCTACGCCGCCGAGGCCGTGGCCCAGGCACAGCCGGTGCGCCTCGAGCCCGACATCTCGGCGACGAAGAAAACGGCGAAGAAGGCCGCCAGGAAGAGCGCGAAGGCCTTCGACAAGGCCGCCGCGAGGTTCGACGAACTCCGCGGCCGGTACGACGACATCGCCGGGGTCGCCAAGCCCCTCGTGAAGCGGCTCGGCGACCGGCGCGACAGGCAGCTGCTGCTCGAGGAGGTGGAACGAGCGGGCCAGACCGCCCACGAGGCCGGCGAGAACACCCTGGTCTACGGGCTACTGTTGGCGCGGACCGAGGAGCCCGACGACACCGTCGACGTGGTGCTCGCCGATGTCCGGAAGACGTTGCGCCGGCTGGAGAAGATGGTCAGGTCGCTCTGGCCCCGTCGCCGCGCTGGGGCGGTCTCACCAGCGCCGGGCCGATGACGCGGCGATGATCTGCAACAGCGCGGCCCGCAGCTCGTCGGCGTTCTCGAGCGGGGGAAACACATCGGCCTCGAGCGTGCGGGCCTGCCGCCAGGCCGCGGTGCCGGCATCCGTGCGTGTCACCAGGTGGCGGCGGGCGTCGCGTTCGTCCCGGATACGCGCGATGAGCCCCTCTCGCTCGAGCCTGTCGAGCGTGCGCGACATGGTCTGGGTCTGCACCCGAGCCTCCCGAGCCAGTTCGGTCTGACTGCGAGCTCCCGGGCCCAGCAGGTGCAGCACGATGAGGCCGGCGTGGGTGAGACCGAGCGACGCGAGCGCCTCCACCCAGGCGTGCTCCACGAGTCGGGCCGCGGTGGAGAGCAGCCGGCCGTTGGGCCACTGCGCCATCGCCTCGCCGGCGGATGCGGCGTCCGGGGATTCGAATTCGGGAGTGGTCACCCCTTCACCGTACTGCTACCGTGGTTTAGTCAGCTAGCTGATCAATTGATCTGCGCGCGACCGCACACACGTCGGCATAAAGGAGATCCCCATGACAGCGTCCCGAGACCTGCTTCGCCAAGGCACCGTTCTGCTCAGCGCCATTCTCGCCCTGGTGGGATCGTTCATCGGCTCGGGAGCCGCGGGCGGCACGCCCATCCAGACAGCCTCCGGCGGCGCCTTGGCCGCCGATGCCACGCCCATCGCCCCCGGTGGTCCGGCCTTCGCGATCTGGACGCCGATCTACGCGGGCCTCGTGCTCTACGCTATCTGGCAGTTCCTGCCCCGGCAGAAGACCGATCCGCGGCAGCGCCGGCTCGGCTACGCCATCGCCGCGTCGCTCCTGCTCAACGCGGCCTGGATCCTCAGCGTGCAGTTCGACCTGCTCTGGCTCAGTGTGCCCGTGATCGTGCTGCTACTGGCCGTGCTCGTCTGGATCTTCCTGATCGTCCAGGACACCCGACCGCGCACCCTCGTCGAGACCGTCCTCGTGGACGGCACCCTGGGCCTCTACCTCGGCTGGGTCTGCGTGGCCACGGCAGCGAACATCACCGCGGTGCTGGTGGCGGCCGGATTCACCGGGTTCGGCCTGTCGCCGGATGTCTGGGGAGTCGTGGTGATCGCCGTCGCCGGGCTGGTTGGCGTGCTGCTGGCCGTCATCGGCCGAGGCCGGCTCACCCCCACCCTCGCCCTCTGCTGGGGCCTGGCCTGGGTGGCCTTCGCCCGGCTCACCGGGGACCTGCTCTCCACCCCCACGGCAGTGGCCGCCATCGTCGCCGTGGTCGCCGTCGTGGTCGTGACCGTGGTGGTGCGGGTTCCCGCGCCCCGGCGACTCAACGCATCCGAGCTGGTGCGCGCATGACCGGCGCACGTCGCCGCTGGTTCGGCCTGGTCTTCATCAGCATCGCCGTTGCCCTGATCATCGTCGACTCCACCATCGTCAACGTCGCCATCCCGTCGATCGTCGATGACCTCGGCATCACCTCCACTCAGGTGCAGTGGGTGCAGGAGAGCTACACCCTGGTCTTCGCCGCGCTCCTGCTGGTCTTCGGGTCGTTGGCCGACCGCTACGGGCGTCGGCGTATCCTGCTCACCGGCGTCGTGATCTTCGCGGCCGCCTCGGTGCTCGCCGCCCTCGCCCAGACTGGCGACCTGCTCATCGCCTCCCGGCTCGTGCAGGGCGTCGGCGGCGCCATGGTGCTGCCGACCACGCTGTCGCTGATCAACGCCACCTTCCGGGGGCGCGACCGCGGTATCGCGTTCGCCATCTGGGGCTCCACCATCGGCGGCATGGTCGCGGTCGGCCCGCTCCTCGGCGGCTGGCTCACCACCTACTTCTCCTGGCGCTGGGCGTTCGGCATCAATGTGCCGCTGGGGCTGGTCATCGTCGTCGGCGTGCTCATCTTCGTCTCCGAGTCCAAGGACGCCGGCGAACCCCGCCGCATCGACGTGGTCGGTGCCGTACTGTCCGTGATCACCAGCGCGTCCCTCGTCTTCGGCCTGATCGAGGGCCGCACCTACGGCTGGTGGCTTACCAAGACCGCGCCCACCATCGGCGACTGGACCTGGCCGTTCGAGCTGTCCATCATCCCGATCATGTTCCTGATCACCCTGCTGGCCGGCACCGCCTTCATCTGGTGGGGAATCCGCCGTCAGCGCGTGGGCAAGAGCACCCTGCTGGCCTTCTCGCTCTTCCGGATCGCATCGTTCCGCAACGGCAACATCGCCGCCCTGATCGTGTCGCTGGGTGAGTTCGGCATCATCCTCTCGCTGCCGCTCTGGCTGCAGAACGTGCTCGGCTACGACGCCCTGCAGACCGGCTTCGTGCTGCTGGCCCTGGCCATCGGTTCGTTCGTGGCCAGCGGCTTGGCCGGAGCCTTCGGCAACAAGGTCACCCCATTGACCATCGTGCGGGTGGGCATCCTCGCCGAGATCATCGGCGTCGCGGGCCTGGGCACCGTCATCACGGCGGATGCGACGTGGCTCGTGATCGTTCCGTTCCTGTTCGTCTACGGACTGGGAGTGGGCCTGGCCACCGCGCAGCTCACCGGGGTGGTGCTCGGCGACGTGCCCATCGAGCAGAGCGGCCAGGGGTCCGGCACCTCGAGCACGGCCAGGCAGATCGGTTCGGCCCTCGGCATCGCCGTTCTGGGCACCGTGCTGTTCACCTCTGTGGGTCTGTCGCTCGATGCCAAGCTGGCCGACCTCGACGTGCCTGCGGCCACGAGTACCCAGATCGTCGATGCCGTCGTCGACAGCGCCGGCGCGGCCATCCCGGCCCTGCAGGCCCAGAGCCCCGCCGTGGCCGAGGCCGCCAAGGAAGCCTTCAGCGAGGGCACCCGGTACTCGGCGTACGCGGCTGCCGGATTCCTGGTCATCGGCCTGGTCGCCACGCTGCGGCTCACGGCCCGGCGTCCGGAGGAGACCGAGCAGCCCGCGGTGCCTGCTGCGTCGGGCAGCTAGGTCAGCGCGGCTGCGACCGGCGGTCCGGCTGGGGCTTCTGCACCGAGAGTTCCCCGCCGAGCCGGCCGCCGTAGGGCCGGCCATGGTCGGCATATTCCTCGCGGAAGAAGCCCATGCGCCAGCGCCCCATCTCGATACGGGCGCCGGTACGCAGGACCAGCCCCTGTTCCGGCCGCATCGTGCTCGATCCACCGCCGACGCTGCCGTACGCATACAGAACGTATTCGTCGTTCTCGTCGTGCCGGATCTCAGCGTGCTGAAGGTCGAGCCCGTCCAGGCGCAGGTCGGCGTCGGTGCCACTGCCGATGCGGGTGACGCCGGGCAACAGGTTGAACTCGCGGGGAGGACGGCCGTCCCAGTTCTCTGAACCCACGACGAAGATCAGACGGGGGCGCCCGGCACCCGGAGTGTAATGGGTGGTCGTGACACGGTTCCTGATGCGGCGGGAGACCGTCGGAACCAGGGGAATGGGGTGGTCGGTGGCAGCTGCACGCGTTGCTCGGGAGGAGGAGGTTGACGCCAGTGCCTGAGCAGAGAGCTCACCGCCGCTGCGGTTCCCAGCATCAGATGCGGCGAGCGGGTCACCATCCGCTGGGCGAGCGGAGCCTGCACCGCCCCCATCCGGGCTATCACGCCGTCGGGTCCGGATACCGACAGCACAAGGGACTTTTCGGCCAGGCCCGCCGCCACGGTACGCAAATCGCTCAGCGACGTGAAATGGGTGTGCAGGAAGCGCTCGGGGTTGCTCAGGAACACCTCGATCTCCACGCCGGACGCGGTGACGGTGCCGACGAGCGGCTCGCGGTCCCCTCCAGGCTCGTCCAGCGAGAAGCGCAGATCGATGTCGAGGCGCGTTGTGGTGTCGGCCACGGGGCTAGTCGGTGCGGGAGGAGGATGCGGGTGCGGCCCCGCCGGGAGCCTCGCTCGTGGTCACCCGCAGGGTGCCGTTGAGCTTCCAGGTGGCCCGCGGCGCATCCGGGCCGATGTCCCGTGGAACCTCCACGGTCATGTCGATGAAGCTATAGTCGATCACCGCGCTCTTGCCGGTCAGATAGGACCACATCTCCTTGCCCAGGTCGGTCCAGTCCTGGATGCTGCGGGACGGCGGGCCTGAAAGGTCGGGTTCGGCGCTGGGCGGGGTGGTGTTGGACATCTGGTCGGTCATGGTGTTCCTTACTCTCGTCATTGAGGGATAGTCGTCACCCTAGCTGCGGTGAGGGCCCCATACCTGAAGATCACCTGAGGCTTCTAGAACTCGGCCGGGAAGCCTCGACCGGGAGACACAGAACAGCTCGCCCGTGGATCACGGGCGAGCTGTTCGGTGTTGAGCGGGTGGTGCCGAGCCTATTCGGCGTCGAGGTCCGTCTCGAGGATCTTGACGAGGCCTTCGAGAGCCTCGTCCGCTCCATCGCCCTCGGCGCGCAGCACGACGACCTGGCCGTTTGCGGCGCCCAGGCTCATCAGGCTGAGGATGCTCGAGGCATCCATGGCATCCTCGGCCGGGTCACCCTCGAGTGCGATGGTGACCTCGAGCGGCAGTGCGCCGACGGCCTCGGCGAAGATCGCCGCGGGGCGGGCGTGCAGGCCGACGCGGCTGGCGATGGTGGCGTTACGTTCTGACATGGTTCCTCCTGAAACGGTACGGATTACAACTGTATTGCAGGTCTGCTAGAGGCCGAGTTCGGCCAGGGCGGGCAGTTCGGCGCGCACGAGGTCGCGGGCCGCGGTGGCGGTCGGTGCGGCCAGGGCGATGCCGGCCAGGCGCTGGGCGTCTTCGACGGTGACGGTCTTGAGCACCGCAGCGACGGCAGAGAGTGCCCGTGCGGTCATCGAGAGGGTGCTCACGCCCAGGCCCACCAGGACCACTGCGAGGGCCGGGTCGGCCGCGGCCTCGCCACAGACACCGACGGGCTTGTTGTTGCCCTCGGCGACGGAGCCGGCGACGGTCAGCTGGATCAACCGGAGCACGGCGGGCTGCCACGGTGTGTTCAGCGCCGCGAGCGGGCCGAGCTGCCGGTCGGCGGCCATGGCGTACTGGGTGAGGTCGTTGGTGCCCAGGCTGGCGAACTGCACCTGGCCCAGGATGGTCTCGGCCGTCAACGCGGCGGAGGGAACCTCCACCATCACCCCGGGCGTCTTCAACCCGGCGTCGGTGCACATGCGGGCGAAGTCGCCGGCTTCTTCGGCGGTGGAGATCATCGGAGCCATCACCCAGACATCCGCTTCGGTGCCCTCGGCGGCGGTCGCGATCGCGGCCAGCTGACGCGTGAGCACTCCGGGGGAGGTGAAGTCGGTGCGGTAGCCGCGCACGCCGAGTGCCGGGTTGGGCTCTGACGCGTCGGTGAGGAACGGGAGGGGCTTGTCGGCGCCGGCGTCGAGGGTGCGCACGACGACCTTCTTGCCGGCGAACGCGTCGAAGACACCGCGGTACGCGGTGACCTGCTCGTCCAGGGTGGGTTCTTCGTCGCGGTCCAGAAAGCAGAACTCGGTGCGGAGCAACCCGACACCCTGCGCGCCCGCGGCGGCGGCCTTGACGGCATCCGCGGCGCCGCCCACGTTCGCGAGCAGCGGCACGAGGTGGCCGTCGGCGGTGACGCCTTCGCCGGAGAACACGGCGAGGGTCGCAGCGGTCGTGGCCCACGCCTCGGCGGCGGCGACCTGGTCGGCGTCGGGGTCGACGGAGATGCTGCCGGCCGCGCCGTCCACGTACACACTGGTGCCGTCGCTGATGGTTTCGACACCGGCCGCGGCGACCACGGCGGGCAGGCCCAATGCACGGGCGATGATCGCGGTGTGCGACTGCGGGCCACCACCGGAGGTCACCAGCGCGAGCACCAGAGCCGGGTTCAACGTGGCCGTGTCGGCCGGAGCCAGGTCATCGGCCACGAGGATGAACGGGGTGTCTGACGCCGGGATACCCGGAGCCGGCACGCCGCGGAGCTCCGCGACGATGCGGGAGCGCACGTCGAGCACATCCGTGGACCGCTCGGCCATGTAGCCGCCGAGGTTGTGCAGCATTTCAGCCACGGATGCCGCGGACTCCCAGATCGCACGCTCGGCGGAGGTACCGTTGTTGGTCATCAGCTTCACGGCGCCCTTGATGAGCATCGGGTCAGCCGCCATCAGGGCGGTGGCCTCGAGAACCGACTTACCCGCGCCGGTGGCGCTGACCGAGCGCTCTTTGAGCTCGGCCTGCACCACCTTCGCGGCCGTGCGAAGCGTGACGGCGGCATCCTCTGCCGTCGTCGACGAGGCCAGCTTTTCTCCTGCTGGCGGCTCGCTCACGGCCTTGGGCATCTGCCGGACGGATCCTACGATCCTGCCGGGGCTGACCCCTACTCCTGTGAAACTCTGCACGGAACTTCCTCAATTCGTCGGCTTTTAGGCGTTAATGGTGCCCCCTAATATTAGGCGTTCACCAGGGTGTTGTTCTGCTGGATGGACTCCGCAGTCGGGGCCTTTCGGACGTAGCGCTTGAGCGCGATTACCGCTAGGGCGGAGATGATCGTGCCGATCACGATGGCCAGAATGAAGCCCAAAACGTTCTCGATGGCGAAGAACACGAAGATTCCTCCGTGCGGCGCCTTCGAGGTGACACCCCAGGCCATGGTCAGCGCACCGGTGGTGGCCGCGCCGAGCATGCTGGCCGGGATCACGCGCAGCGGGTCAGCTGCGGCGAAGGGGATGGCGCCTTCGGAGATGAAGGACGCACCGAGCAGCCAGGCTGCCTTACCGTTCTCGCGTTCGACCGGGCTGAACAGCTTGCGGTCGAGCACGGTGGCCAGAGCCATCGCGAGCGGCGGAACCATGCCGGCGGCCATGACCGCGGCCATGATCTGCCACGGCGCCTGGTTGGCCAGGGTTGCTGCGCCGAGGCCGGCGACGGCGAAGGAGTAGGCGACCTTGTTGACCGGACCACCGAGGTCGAACGCCATCATGAGGCCCAGGATCAGGCCCAGGATGATGACCGACGCGCCGGTCATGCCGTTCAGCCAGTCGCTCAGCGCGGCGGTGAGCCAGGCGATCGGTCCACCGAGCACCAGGAACATCAGCCCGGAGGCGAAGATCGAGGCCAGCAGCGGGATGATCACAACGGGCATCAGGCTGCGCAGCCAGCTCGGCACCTTGAAGGAACCGATGTAGGCCGCAGCGACACCGGCGAGCAGACCGCCGACGATGCCGCCGAGGAATCCGGCACCCATGAAGCCGGAGACCGCACCGGCGACGAAGCCGGGAGCGATACCGGGGCGGTCGGCGATTCCGTAGGCGATGTAACCCGCCAGCGCCGGAACCAGGAAGCCCATCGACAGGGCGCCGATCTTGAACAGGACCGCGCCGAGGTAGATCAGCATGCCGCCCTCAGGCAGGTTCCACAGGCTGTTCTGGAGCACGACGGTGTCGGCGACCTCGGTGATCTTGTAGCCACCGAGCAGGAAGCCCAGGGCGATGAGCAGGCCTCCACCGGCGACGAACGGGATCATGTAGCTGACACCGGTGAGCAGGGCGCGCTTGACCTTCTGGCCCAGGTGCTCGTTCTCGCTGACCGAGTCGGATGCCGCGGCGCCGCCACCGCTGACGCGGCGGGCGCTGGGGTTGTCCACGGCCGCGAGGGCGTCCTGGATCATCTTCTTGGGCTCGTCGATGGCGCGCTTGACGGGCGACTGGATGACGGGCTTACCGGCGAACCGGCCCTTGTCACGCACGTCCACGTCGACCGCGAAGATCACGGCGTCGGCGGCGTCGATGACCGAGGCGGCCAGCGGGGTGGCACCGGCTGAGCCCTGGGTCTCGACCTGCAGGTCGATGCCCATCTCCTTGGCGGCTGCGACGAGCGCATCCGCTGCCATGTAGGTGTGCGCGATGCCGGTGGGGCAGGCGGTGACGGCCACGAGGCTGCGGGTGCCGGATGTGGCGGCGCCGGTGGTGCCGGTTCCGGTCGGTGCGGCGGCGGCCGGCGCGGAGTGGGATTCGGCGCCTGCGGTGACCGGCGCGACGATGTCGGTGACCAGGGTGACGATCTCTTCGGGGCTCTTCGCCGCGCGGAGGGCGGCGGTGAAGTCCGACTTCATCAGCGAGCGGGCCAGCTTCGAGAGGATCTTGAGGTGGTCCTGGTCGGCGCCTTCGGGGGCGGCGATCATGAAGATCAGGTCGGCGGGGCCGTCGGCGGAGCCGAAGTCGACCGGCTGGGACAGACGTGCGACGGCGAGCGTCGGCTCGGTCACCGCTGCGGACCGGCAGTGGGGGATCGCGAGACCGCCGGGGATGCCGGTGGAGGTCTTCGCCTCGCGAGCGAGGGCGTCTGCGTACAGGCCCTCGATCTCGGTGGCCCGTCCGGCGCCGGCCACGAGCTCGGCAAGGTGCCGGATCACGGTCGCCGGTGCGTCACCGAGGTTCTTGTCCAAAGCGACGAGCTCTGGGGTAATCAGTGCACTCACTGGTCATCCTCCTTTGGATGTGTAGCAAATGCCGTCACGGTGACGGCTGTGGGGTTGGTCTGGTTGAGGGCCGGCACGGTTGAGCCGGGCAGGGATGCGGCGGCCGCGCCGTGGGCGGCGGCCTGTCGCAGGCAGTCCGGAGCGGATGCCCCGGCCAGGTCGCTCAGCAGGAAACCTGCCAGCGAAGAATCTCCGGCGCCGACGGTGGAGACCGCGACGATCGGGGGCTGGGTGGCGAACCAGTAGCCGTCAGCGGTGACCAGCAGCGCGCCCTTGGCGCCGAGGGTGGCCAGCACTGCGCCGACTCCGGCAGCGATCAGGGTCTGGCTCGCACGGGCGGCCAGGTGCGGATCGGCCTCGAGGCTGTCCGGGTCGGAGAGGCCGGTGAGCTCGGCGAGTTCGTCGGCGTTGGGCTTGAGCAGGTCGGGACCGGCGGCGACGGCCGCGGCCAGGGGAGCGCCGGAGGAGTCGATGGCGACCTTGGGGGCGTTGGCGCCGAAGCGGGTCTTGAGCTCCCGGGTGAGGTCGGCGTAGAACGCGTCGGGCACTCCGGGTGGCAGCGATCCGGCCAGGACCAGCCAGGAGGCGCCCTCGGCCTTCTCGAGGACCAGTTCGATGAGCGCTTTCTGCTGGTCGAGAGTGAGTGCCGGGCCCGGCTCGTTCACCTTGGTGGTGGTGCCGTCGGGTTCGGTGATGGCGATGTTGCTGCGCAGGGTGGCGTTGATCGGCAGGCCGAGGTGGGGGATGCCCTGGGCGGCCAGTGCGATCAGCACCGGGTCTTCTGGGTCGCCGGGCAGGATCGCCAGGCTCTGAATGCCGGAGGCCTCGAGGGCCCGGCAGATGTTGACGCCCTTGCCACCGGGTTCCTGGTGTGCGTCAACGGCCCGCTGCACGTCGCCGCGGGCCAGGGGGCCGGCAAGCTCGATGGTGCGATCCAGGCTGGGGTTGGGGGTGAGTGTGACGATCATGCGATTACGACCTCGACATCCGCCGCGGCCAGGGCTGCGGCAAGTTTGGGGGAAGGGGAGCATCGGTGATGAGCGCGTCGATATCGCTCAGTGCAGCGAACCTGACCAGGGTTTCCTGGTCGAGCTTGGAGGAATCGGCGAGGGCGACGACGCGGCGGGCGGAGCGCACGATGGCGGTCTTCACGGCGGCCTCGACCGAGTCGGGGGTGCTGAAGCCGAAGTCGGCGGCTACACCGTTGGCGCCGACGAAGGCGATGTCGGGGCGCATGGCGTCGAGCTGCTGGGTGGTGCGGGTGCCCACGATGGCGCGGGTGAGGCCGCGCACCCGGCCGCCGAGGATCTGCAGCGAGATGGCTTCGTTGGCGGCGAGCTTGTAGGCGATGGGGAGCGCGTTGGTGATGACCAGGAGCTGGTCGCCGCCGTTCGCGGGGGTCCAGTCGAGCAGTCGGTCGGCCAGCAGCTCGGTGGTGGTGCCCGAGTCGAGGATGATCGACCCGGTGGTGCTCGCGGGGATCATGTCGAGGGCGGCGGCGGCGATGCGGGCCTTCTCGTCGTGGCGCTGGGTCTGGCGCTCTTCGAGGCTGGCCTCGGACATGCTCAGCCGGTCGATGGCGACGGCGCCGCCGTGCACCCGCCGCAGGTGCCGGCTTAGCTCGAGGACGGAGAGATCGCGGCGCACTGTCTCCGGCGTGATGTCGAAGCGGACGGCGAGTTCGTTGACGGTGACCCGACTCAAGCCGGACACCATCTCGGCGATCATCGACTGACGCTCTTCGGCGAACATCGGGCCTCCTCGACGGTGAGAACTCAGGTGCGCGCGGCCGGGGGGACCGCGCCAAAAGTTGTTATGCCTGACTTTAGACCCGTTTGTTTTTGAAAGTCAACCGAAACACAGACAAACAAAGATCTCTGGATGCGGGTCGACAGTTTCCGGGGCCTCTCCTGCATCGTTTCGGTGCGTTTCAGCTCGCATCTGGCACTGACTTCGGAACTTTGCAGGGTGTGACGGCCCCGCGACTGTGCTTTCTTCCGAAATGAACCTGGAACGTGTGGAGAACTTCGGCGGGAGGGCACTGATCTGAGGCACCCTCGACCGGTGACCGAACGCACACCACTCCCGAACGGCTGGGCGGACCGTGCCTTTCGGGTTGGGCTCTGCACGGCGCTCCTGGTGCGGATGCCTCCGGACGCTTTCTTCACCCACGGCACGGCCGCTCTCCTGCTCCGCCTGCCCGTGCCGTCCCGGTTTGCGCGAGTGCGTGCGGTTCATGTCGGCGTCCCTGCCCCGGCTCCGGCCATGGACAGGCGCGATGTCGTCGGCCACAGTCTGCGCATCGATCCGGACGATCTCGTCGACCGCGGTCCACTGCGTCTCACCGGTCCGGCGCGCACCTGGCTGGATCTCGCGGCGCTTCTCACCCTGGCGGAACTGGTGGCCGTCGGTGACCACCTGTTGTACTGGGAGTCTCCGGTTCTCACCCGGGGTGAGCTCGCCGACGCGCTGGCGCGTTACCCCGGCCGCAGGGGCCTGGCCCTGGCCCGGGCCGCCCTGCCGCTGCTGCGCACCCGCTCGGAGTCGCCGCGCGAGTCGGTGCTCCGCGTCATCATCGTGCTCGCCGGCCTGCCCGAACCCGAGTGCAACTACCGGGCGTTCGACCCCCAGGGCCGGTTCCTGGGCCGCGGTGACCTCGTTTATCCCGAGTACAAGCTGTTCCTCGAGTACCAGGGCGACCACCACCGCACCGATCGGGCGCAGTGGCGCTCCGACATCCGCCGCATCGGACGCCTCGAAGACAACGGCTGGCAGGTGCTGCAGTTCACCGACGACGACCTGCACGACCCGGCGGCCCTGGTGGCGCGCATCGCCCGTCGGTTGCGGGACCGCGGGTGGACCTCGTGACGGCGCTACCCGTGACGGCGCTACTCGTAGTGGGAGAGGCCGCTCAGCTCGCCGCCGTCGGTGAGGAATTCGGCACCGGTGGAGAAGCTCGACTCGTCGCTGGCCAGGAAGAGCACCAGGTTTGCCACCTCAACGGGCTGGCCCACCCGGTGCAGCGCCACGTGGTTCTGCGGCAGGTTCAGACCCTCGGTCATGGGGGTGGCGATGGCGCCAGGATGCACCGAGTTCACCCGCACGTTGTACTTGCCGAGATCCAGCGCCACGGCCTTGGTCAGCCCGCGCACCCCGTACTTGGCGGCGACGTAGCCGGGAAGGGCCTCGTAGCCCTGCAGCCCGGCGGTCGACGAGACATTGATGATCGACCCCGCCGGCGAGCGGATGATCGCCGGAACGGCGGCCTTGATGCCGAGGAACACCCCGGTGAGGTTGACCGCGATGATGCTGTTCCAGGATTCGAGGGTGTACTCCTCGATCGAGCCGAAGTTCACGATGCCGGCGTTGTTGACCAGCACGTCGAGACCGCCGAACTCGGACACCGCCGCCGCAACGGCGTTGTCCCAGTGCTGGGCGCGCGTGACATCGAGGTGCACGAACCGGCAGGCGTCGCCGAGCTCGGCGACGAGGGCCCCGCCCTCCTCGTCGAGCACGTCGCCCACGACCACCCGTGCGCCCTCCTCCACGAGGCGCCGGGTCATGGCGGCGCCGAGCCCGCGTGCTCCACCACTGATGAGTGCGACTTTCCCGCTGACACGCGCCATGGTGCTGCCTCCCTGTTCTCTCGGTCCTGTTCCTGTCGGTATTGTCCTGTTGCCGGGCAATGTACACGCGTGCCCGGCCACCCCGCCGTGCCGGACGGGCCGTGCCGGACGGCCCGTGTCGGTGGCCGGCGGTAGCGTGGACGACATGAAGATCCTGCACACGAGTGACTGGCACATCGGGCGCACCTTCCACACGCACCAGACCCTCGACCACCTGCGCGTCGTTCTCGACGCCCTCGTCGACATCGTGCGCGACAGGCACGTCGACGTGGTCGCGGTCGCCGGCGACATCTTCGACTCGGCGATGCCCTCGGCCGACAGCTACGCCCTGCTGGGCGGCACCCTGGCCAAGCTGCACGCGACCGGTGCTCGCGTCGTCATGACCAGCGGCAACCACGACTCCGCCACGCGCCTGGGCTTCCAGTCGGAGTGGACCGCGCTGGCCGGCATCCACGTGATCACCCGGTTCGACCAGTACCGCACGCCCGTCAGCATCGACGACGAGCACGGTCCGGTGCACTTCTACGGCATTCCGTTCCTCGAACCGGCGCTGGTGCGCCACCACTACCCCGACGAACTCCTCAAGACCCACGAGCAGGTGCTGGGGTTGGCCATGCGCCAGGTGCGCGCCGACCTGGCCGAACGGGGCGGCCGTTCCGTTGTGCTGTCGCACTGCTTCGCCGCCGGTGTGTCGGCCAGCGACGTGGAGCGCGACATCAGCGCCGGCGGCCTCGACCTGGTGCCGGCCGCGGTCTTCGACGGCCCCGACTACGTGGCACTCGGCCACATCCACGGCCGCGCCCGCATCACCGACCGGGTGCGCTATTCGGGCGCTCCGCTGCACTACTCCTTCGCCGAGGCCGACAAGCCCCGCGGCGGCTGGCTCGTCGACCTCGACGCGGCCGGCCTGGCCGAGGTGGAATGGGTGGACCTGCCGGTGCCCCGCCGCCTGAGAGTGCTCACCGGCGACCTCGAAGACCTTGTCACCGACGAGACCCTCGCCGCCTTCGAGCAGGACTGGGTCGCCGCGGTGCTCACCGACCGGGTGCGTCCCCTCGACGGCATGCGCACCCTGCAGAAGCGGTTCCCCTCCTGCGTCACGCTGGAGCACCGGCCCACGGTGCAGGTGACGGCGGATGCGTCCAGCTACGCCGCGCGTGTGCACCAGAAGAGCGACCGGGACATCGTGGACGGGTTCCTGGAGTTCGTTCGGAACGGGGTGGGCCTGACCGAGTTCGAGCACGACCTCGTCGCCGACGTGCTGGCCGAGGTGGCGTCGCCGTGAAGATCACCAGGCTGCGCCTGGCCGGGTTCGGGCCGTACAAGAACGAGCAACACGTGGACTTCACCACGTTCGACGCCGACGGCATCTTCCTCATCACCGGCAAGACCGGAGCGGGCAAATCGAGCATCCTCGACGCGATCTGCTTCGCCCTCTACGGGTCGGTGCCCCGCTTCGACGGCAGCGAACTGCGCCTGCGCAGCGACCACTGCGAGCCCGACGACCCGAGCTTCGTGGAGGTCGAGTTCACCCTCGGCGCCCAGACGTATCGGCTCTACCGCACCCCGGCCTACGACAAGCCCAAGAAGCGCGGCACGGGCACCACGCCGGCCAAACCTGAGGCCCGGCTCGAGCGGCTCGGCGCCGACGGCTGGGAGGGCCTGGCGGCCAAGCCCGTGGACGTCGCCCAGGAGCTCGACCTGATCCTGCCGCTTCGGAAAGACCAGTTCCTGCAAGTGATCCTGCTCGCGCAGAACCGGTTCCAGCGGTTCCTGCTGGCCAAGACCGACGACCGGCTGACGGTGCTCCGCACCCTGTTCGGCACGCTGCGGTTCCAACAGCTCGAGGCCGTGCTCATCTCGCGCCGCAAGGTACTCGACGACGACCTGGCCGCCGTGAACCGCGACATCGGCGCCCTCGTTGAGTCCGCGCTGCGCCAGCTCCACCGAGCGGAAGACCCTGCGGACGCCGACGATCCCGACACCGACGCCGCTGATCTATCCGGCCCCGATCGGCCCGACCTGGACTGGTTCGTGGCCGGACTGCACGCTGTGGAGACCCGCCTCGCCGCGGCGACCCGGCGGGCCCAGACCGCCGCCGCCGCGCTGGCGACAGCCACGATCGACTGCGCGGACGCCGAGGACCGACGCCGCCGCCAGGACCGCCGGGACGCCGCCGAGCGCACCCTGGCCGCCCTCGAGGAACGCGCCGGCGAGATCGCCGCCGTGCGCGAGACTCTGCGCCTGGCCGAGCGGGCCGCCCGCGTCTGGCCGCAGGTGCGCGCCCTCGCGGATGCGCGGGAGCAGGTCACCGCGGCCGACGGCATCGAGGCCACAGCACGGTCGGCCTGGCGACGACTGCTCGCGGATGCTGCTGGCGATGCGGATGCCGACACTGGTGGCGATGCCGCCGCTCTGACTCTGGTGATCGACGACAGGCTCCGCCAGCTCGGCGGCCTCGCCGACGTGCTCGCCGACGAGGTTCGGCTTCCGCAGCTCGAAGCGCAGATCAGCGCCCTCGAGCAGCAGGCGGCCGAGCAGTCCGAAGCCCTCGATCAGGCCCGGTTGTCACTCCTGGCCCTGCCGGAACGCATCGTGGCCGCCACCGACGCCCTCGCCGTGGCCAGTCTCGGCGGCGCGCAGGTCTCCAGCGCCGAGGCCGCCGTGGCGCGGGCGACGGAAGCCTTCGCAGCGGCCGAGGACATGCAGAGGCTCGACACCGAGCTCGTGGGTGTGCACCGGGCCGAGCGTGAGGCCGTGGCCGCGAACACGGCCGCCGCCCAGGCCTACCAGGATCTCGTCGACCGCCGGCTGGGCGGCTTTGCCGTCGAGCTGGCCGCCGGACTCGTCGACGGCGAACCGTGCACGGTCTGCGGGTCGACGGAACACCCCGCGCCCAAGCCGCAGGAGACCGAGCCTGTCACCGAGGCCGACCTGGCCGCAGCCCGGCG
This sequence comes from Cryobacterium sp. PAMC25264, assembly GCF_019443325.1. Taxonomy (NCBI): domain Bacteria; kingdom Bacillati; phylum Actinomycetota; class Actinomycetes; order Micrococcales; family Microbacteriaceae; genus Cryobacterium; species Cryobacterium sp. PAMC25264. The sequence continues at coordinate 2,209,404 of NZ_CP080383.1, read as the reverse complement.
CCTGATGACTCAGCGCCAGGCTGCTGTCGACGACGCCCGCGCGGCCTCCCAGGCCGTGGCGACCCTGCTCACCGAGGCAGAGACGCGCGCCGGAACCCGCGACTCCGACGACCTCGACGGCGCTCTCCGCACCGCACGGGAGACCCTGGCCACGGCCGCCGGCCACCGCGAGCGCATTCCCGGACTCGAGGCCGAACTCGCCCGGCTCCGCGCCGCCCAAGACCAGGCCCAGTCCGCCCTGGCCCCGTTGCAGTTGGCGCGAGACGAGACCACGGTGCACCTGGCCGGGCAGCGCAGCGAGCGGGACAGCCTGGCCGCCCGGGTGCGCCTGCACCGGGCCGGTTTCGACAGCGTCACCGACCGGTCCGCCCGGCTGCAGGTCGAACTCGACGCCGCCCGGGCACTGGCCGACGCTCTGGCCGCCGCCGGCACCGCCCGCGGCGCCGAACGAGCCGCCACCGACGCCCTGGGCCGCCAGCTCGGCGAGGAGGGCTTCACCGATGAGGCCGAGGCCGTGGCCGCGCGCCTGGCACCCGCAGCGGTCGAGCGGCACGAGCGCAGCATCCGGGCCTACGACGACGAGCTCGCCGCCACCCGCGGTGTGCTCGCCGAACCCGATCTCGCCGGGCTGCCGGAGGACCCCATCGACCTGGAGCCGTTGCGGAACGTCCGGGACGCAGCCGCCGCCCGACGCGACGAGGCCCTGACCCGGCGCGAGTCGCTGCGGGAGCGTCGCTCGTCGCTCACCGTTCTGGTGGCGGATGCGCGCGCCCGTTTGGAGAGGGCCGCCGACCTGCTGGCCACGCAGGCGCAGGTGCGCCAGCTCGCCGCCGTGGTGCACGGCGACGACCCCAACACCAAGCGCATGAAGCTCGAGACCTACGTGCTCGCGGCCCAGCTCGAAGAGATCATCGCGGCCGCCAACAATCGGCTGCGCACCATGACCGGCGGCCGCTACGCCCTCGAGCACGACGACGCCCTGCAGTACCGCGGCAGCCAGGCCGGGCTGGGCCTGGCGATCCGCGACGAACACACCGGACGTGCGCGGGCCACACACTCCCTGTCCGGCGGCGAGACCTTCCTGGCCTCGCTCGCCCTGGCCCTCGGACTGGCCGAGGTGGTCTCCAACCAGGCCGGCGGCATCACCCTGGACACCCTCTTCGTGGACGAGGGATTCGGCTCCCTCGACGCCGAAACGCTCGAGACGGCCATGAGTACCCTCGACAGCCTGCGTGCCGGCGGGCGCACCATCGGCCTGATCAGCCACGTCGAGTCGATGAAGGAGCAGATCCCGGCGAAGCTGCAGATCCGGGTGACGCCCCAGGGCTACAGCGAGATCGACAGGACCTCCGTGGCTGTGTCATAGCTCCTCCATAGCTTCGACGGCTTGTCTGAGTCCAGACGCGAACGGTTCCCGGTCGCCCCAGGAAAGGACACAGTCATGAGCCAGCCCGGCACGGCACCCGAGAACCACGCGGCACCTGAGACCCATCCGGCAATCGAGACCCACCCGGCACCCGAGCCCTCCCACCGCGCGCGCTGGCGCACCGGCGACATCGTCGCCATGGGCCTGGCGGCGGCGCTCGTAGTGGGTGCCACCGGAACCGGCCTGTACTCGGCCGCCCGCGCGATCGAGCGAACCGCCGCAGCGGCCGAGACGACCAGCCGGTCGGAGAGCACCGCCACCACCCCGGACCCCACTACCCAGGACCCCGCCACCCAGATATACGGCGGCCAGGGGTACGGCGCCCAGGGCTCCGGTGGCCCGTCGGTCCGCTCCGGCGGGGGAGGGTCCACCACTCTGGACACCACCACGGCCACGACCGCGCAGTCCGTGGGTGTCGTCGTCATCGACACCGTGCTCGGCTACGAGAGCTCCGAGGCCGCAGGCACGGGGCTCATCCTCACCTCGGACGGCCGCATCCTCACCAACAACCACGTCGTGGAGGGCGCCACCAGCATCACCGTCACCGTGGTCTCCACGGGCACCGAATACACCGCGGAGGTCGTCGGCACCGACGCCACCGAAGACATCGCCGTGCTCGAACTCGTCGACGCGAGCGGCCTCGCCACGGCCGATCTCGATACCTCCGGCGACGTCGCCGTCGGCGACGCGGTCACGGGCGTGGGCAACGCCGGCGGCACCGGAACCCTCACGGCCGCCCCGGGAACCGTGCTCAGCCTTGAGCAGTCCATCACCGCACAGGACTCCGACGGCACGAACTCCGACGGCACGAACGCCGAAGACCTCACCGGCCTCATCGAGGTGGATGCCGACATCGAGTCGGGTGAGTCCGGCGGGCCGCTCTATGACGCCGACGGCGAGGTGGTCGGCATCGACACCGCCGCCTCCTCGGGCAGCACCACCATCACCGGCTACGCCATCCCGATCGAGGACGCCCTCGAGATCGTGGACGCCATCGACGCCGCGGCGGCCGGCGGGGTCAACACCGACACCCCGGGCGCGACCGTGACCATCGACTGGGTGGATGTCTCGGGCGCGACGCACAGCGCCGCCGCCACGCTCATCGACGGCCCGGCGGTCTGACCCAGATCACGGCACACTGTGTTCATGACCAGCCCACACTCAGAGCCCACCGTCCGACCAGCCGGCGCGGGCTGGACCACCCTCGTCTTCGTCTACCTGGCACTGGCCGTCGTGGGCCTGATCGGCACCTGGACCTGGAACATCCAGGCGATCGCCGAGGCCAGCGACTTCATCGGCGACTGGACCATGAGCGGACCGGCCGTTTCGTCGCTGACCACCGATCTGCTGGTCACGGCCATCGCCGGCAGCATCCTGATCATCGTCGAGGCGCGCCGCCTGGGCATGCGGGCAGGCTGGGCCTACGTCGTGCTCGGCCTGGTGACGGCGTTCGCCTTCGTCTTCCCGCTGTTCCTCGCATTGAGGGAACGCCGGCTGGTGCTCAGCCGGTAGCCCTCAGCTCACATCTCCCGCCGCGAAACCGGCGTCGTCGCCCGCGAAACGCTCGCGGAGGGCAAGGAAATGGGTCACCGTGAGTCCGTTCCGCAACAGGTACGGCTCTACGCCGCCGAGTGCGGCGACATCGGCCAGGGCCTGGCGGAGCGCAGCCGGATGCGGTTCGGCGGTGAGCGCCGCCGCCACGGCCTCGTCGTCGGGTACGCCGGCGGCGAGGAAGGCCAGGGCGAGCACCAGAGAAGTGTGGTGCTCGGCACCGGGGCCGTGCACGACGAGCGGGCCTTCGCCGGCGGCTATCACCGCGACGGCTCCGGCGAGCAGGTGGCCGTTGTGGGCGATGAGGTCGGCGTAGGCGCCGTCGGCGCCGATGTGGCCGGAGTCTGTGACTGGACTGGTCATGATGCCCTCCCGAAGTTCACGAACGTGCGAATCGGGACAGTCTGCCCCAACGGGGTGAACGGGAGGTGAAGACCGAGCGGATCAGGCCAGGTCGGGGGCCAACCGGGTGCCCTCGCGGCGTCCCAGCCGGCTCAAGCCGATCGCGCCGGCCGAGATGCCGATGATGACGGCTGCGATCACCAGGATGTAAAGCAGCACCGACGACCAGCCGCCGGGTTCGCCGGGGTTGAGGAACGGGTAGGTCCACCAGTCGGTGAAGGCGCCGCGCAGCAGCGCGTAGGCCAGCCAGGCGAGCGGGTAGATGAGCGCGAACCAGATGCGCTTCCAGGCCAGGGCCGGGCGCCCGGGAGCCAACAGCCAGTCCAGCAGGATCAGGGCGGGCGCCCAGACATGTAGCACCTCGTTGGGCCAGCTGATTCCCACGTAGCTGCCGTCCGCCGGCAGGTTGCGCAGCAACAGGTTGTAGACGACGCCGGTGATCACGGCGTAGCTGAGCGTCGACATCCGCACCCGTGCCAGCAGTTCGGGCTCGGCGGCCAGGCGGAGGGCGAGCACGCCGCCGACCGCGAGGACGACCACGTTCATCAGGCTGGACTGGATGGTGAAGTAGCCGAAGTAGGCGGCCGGGTCGAAGGCGTCGTGCAGGAGCTCGTCGCTGATCTGGGTGACGATCGCCGCGAGCACCACCAGAGCCAGGATGATCCGCAGTAGTCCGACGGTGCGTCGTGTGGGTGTCGGGCGGCGGTCGATCGGGGCCTCGGCGAGGGCTGCAGAACTCATCTGTTCAGGTTAGGGCACCGACCCAGCCGCCCCCGGCTGGACGGGGCTAGAACGGGAACAACAGCCGGTGCAGGAACTGGCGGGTGCGTTCGTGCTGCGGGTTGCGCAGCATCTGGCGCGGGTCGCCGTGTTCCACGATGGTGCCGCCGTCGACGAAGGCGACTTCGCTGGCCACCTCCCGGGCGAATTCGAGTTCGTGGGTCACGATGACCATGGTCCAGCCCTCGGCGGCCAGCTCCTTGATCAGGCGCAGGACGTCACCCACGAGCTCGGGGTCCAGGGCGCTGGTGGGTTCGTCGAAGAGCAGCAGGGCCGGGCGCAGCGCCAGGGCCCGAACGATGCCGACCCGCTGCTGCTGGCCACCGGAGAGCTCGAACGGGTAGCTGTCGCGCTTGTCGATCAGGCCCACCCGGGTGAGCAGCTGGAGGGCTTCGGCCTCGACCTCGGCGCGCGGGCGCCGCTGCACGATGACGGGACCCTCCATCACGTTCTCCAGCACGGTCTTGTGCGGGAACAGGTTGTAGTGCTGGAAGACCATGGCCGACTGGTCGCGCAGGGCGCCGAGAGCCTTCCGGGGCACGGGCTTGCCCGCGGCGGTCGCCGCGTCGAAGTCGATGGCCGTGGCCGCCGCATCCGCCCCGGCGATCTCGATGCGGCCGCCGTCGGCGACCTCGAGCCCGTTCAAGCAGCGCAGCACCGTGGTCTTGCCCGAACCGGACGGCCCGATCAGGGCAAGCACCTGGCCCCGGGCCACCGTGAGGTCGATCGAGGTGAGCACCCGGTTGGCGCCGAAGCTCTTCTGCAGGCCGCGGACGGTCAGGAGATTCTGGTCAGTGGGCGACATAGCGGTCCAATCGCTTCTCGAGCACGCCCTGGCCACTGGAGAGCACCAGGCAGATCACCCAGTAGAGCAGCGCGGCCTCCAGGTACAGGGCCATGAATTGCTGGCTGAACGCGGCCACCTGCTGCGCCTCACGGAACAGCTCGGTGACCAGGATCAGAGAGGCCAGGGAGGTGTCCTTGACCAGGCTGATGAAGGTGTTCGACAGGGGAGGCACCGACACCCGGGCCGCCTGCGGCAGGATGATCCGGGTGAGGGCGCGCCGGTGCGACATGCCGATCATGTACGCCGCCTCCCACTGCCCCTTGGGCACCGAGAGGATCGCGGCGCGGATGACCTCGGCCGCGTAACCGCCCACGTTGATCGAGAACGCCACGATGGCGCTGGGCCACGGGTCGATCACGATGCCGAGGGACGGCAGTCCGTAGAAGATCACGAACAGCTGCACGAGCAGCGGCGTGCCGCGCACCACCGAGATGTAGACGCGGGCGATCGACGAGAGCCAGCGCCGGCGTGACAGACGCATCAGCGCCAGCCCGAGGGCGAGTACCAACCCGATCGCAAACGACGACAGCGCCAGCGGGATGGTTCCCGTGATGGCACCGTGGAGCAACGGCCACAGCGAATCGAGCATCAACTGCCAGGTGGACTGGCTCACTTCGAGACGTCGGCCCCGAAGTAGGTGTCCGAGATCGCGGCCAGGGTGCCGTCGGCACTCAGGGTGGCGAGAGCATCCGTCACGGCGTCGGCCAGGGCCGTGCCGCCCTGGGCGAAGGCGAAGGCGCTCTCCGACCGGTCGGTGGTCTCGGCGGCGATCTTGAGGCCGGATGCGCCGGTCTGCTTCTTGTAGTCGAGGTAGGTGAGCTTGTCGTTCACGGTGGCGTCCACCCGGCCCTGCTCGACAAGAGCGACCGACTGCGCCCAGCCCTCCACCGACTGCACGGTGGCGCCGCTCTCGGTGGCCAGGGTGTACCAGTTGCTGGTGAGCGACTGGGCCGTGGTCTTGCCGTTCAGGCTGTCGAAGGAGGTGATCGAGGTGTTGTCGGACGGCACCACGATGACGCCGGTGGAGTAGGTGTACGGCGCGGAGAAGGTGTAGGCCGCCTCACGCTCGGGGGTGATCGAGACCTGGTTGGCGATGGTGTCGAACCGGCCGGCCTCGAGGCCGGCGAAAATGGCGTCCCACTGGGTCTCTTCGAACTTCGCTTTGACGCCCAGCTGGTCGGCGACGGCCGTGGCCACCTCGACGTCGTACCCGGTGAGGTCGCCGGAGCCGTCGGCGTGGAAAGAAAACGGCCGGTAGGTGCCCTCGGTGCCGATCGTGAGCGTGCCGGACTCGAGAACCGAACTGAGCGAGTCGTCCGTGCCGGTCGTGGAGCCGGAGGCGCCGCCGGAGTCACCCGCTGAGGCGCTGCAGCCGGCCAGGGCTACCGCTGCGGCGAGGGTGAGGACGGTGGCGGAGACGAGGTGGCGCTTCATGTGAATGTTCATCCAATTGCTGATCGCTGGCTTGTGGCCTGCTGGTGGCGGTGGTGCTGGTGCTGGTGCTGGCTCTGGTCGAGGTGCCGCTTCCGGCGCTGTTCTGGCCGGAAAGGCATACGTCGAGGTTAACAAGTCCGGCGGCCCCGGTGATATTCCGATGTCGCCGCATGACAGCCGTGGCCCCCGTTCTGGCGCAGGCGGGCACCTGTCGGGGGAACGGCTTTGGGCATATGCTGCCGCGGTCGCACTCAACCCGAAGGAGTACGCATGAAACTGTCGATCCCCCAACACGATCGTTCGTCAGCGGTCTTGCTCGGCATGGCCTGCGGCGATGCCCTGGGCGCCGGGTACGACTTCGCCGGGCCACTGGCTCCCACCGTTGCGGTGGGAATGCGCGGCGGCGGTGGCGCGCACTGGGCGCGCGGGGAGTGGACCGACTACACCGCCTTAGCGGTCCCCGTGGCGCGGGCCGCGGCCGACGGCCTCGACCTGCGTGACGAGGCCACCCTCGATCTCATCGTGGCCGAGTGGGTGGACTGGTCCACGACGGCCCCGTTCGCCGGCATCCAGTTGGCGGCCGCCCTGTCCGCCGAATCAGGGCGCCCGGACTCGGGGCGCCGGAACTCGGAGCCGACCGCCGAGGCGGTGCGCCGGGCCGCCCGCGACCAGCACGACCGCATCGGCCGCAGCGCCGGGAACGGGTGCCTGCTGCGTACCGCGCCGGTGGCTCTGGCCTATCTGCACGACCCCGACGCCCTCGCCGACGCCGCTCGCGGGCTGAGCGAACTCACCCACTGCGAGACGGATGCCGGGGACGCCTGCGTGCTCTGGGGCCTCGCGATCCGCCACGCCGTCCTGGAGGGCGAACTCGACCTGCGCGTGGGGCTTGGCACGCTCTCGCCGGGCCGGCGGGAGCTCTGGGCGGCACGGATCGGACACGCCGAACGCCGCGAGCCGCGCGACTTCACCCGTAACGGCTGGGTGGTGCAGGCGCTGCAGGGCGCCTGGTCGGCCATCGTGCGAACCGATTCCTCGGATGCCGGCCACTATCGCCAGGGCGTCGAGGCCGCGGTGCGCGGAGGCGGCAACACCGACGCCGTGGCGGGCATCGCCGGCGCCCTGCTGGCGGCCCGGTGGGGCATGGCGGCGGTGCCGAGCGAGTGGCGCCGCCTGGTGCAGGGCTGGCCGGGGCTGCGCGGGGCCGACCTCGTGCGGCTGTCGGTGCTCGCCGCGCACGGCCACGACACCAACGACGCGGGCGAACGGGAGAGCTTTCGGCTCCACGTCGTGAGGTGAGGCGCCTGTGCGTCTCACCTGCCTTACGACCGCAGTGCCAGCGTGAACGGGAGCACGGCGGGTGCCCCAGCGCGCCGCAGCAGCCGCCCGGCCACCGTGAGGGTCCAACGGCTGTCGGCGAGGTCGTCGACCAGCAGCACCGGACCGGTGGCCACGGCGAGTCTCGCGGCGAGCTCTGCGCCCACCTCGAAGCCGCCCCAGACGCTGGAGAGCCGGTAGGCGCTGTTGCCGCCCGAGTCGCCCGTCGGTCCCGTCCCGACCAGGTCCAGGGAGCCCAGGAGGGGCAGCCGGCCCACCCGGCTGATTTCGGCGGCCACCGAGGCCACGAGCTGCGGATGCGAACGCGACGGCATGGCCACCACGCCCACGGGCCGCTCGGCCCAGCCCCATTCGGCGAGGACCCGTACGCAGGCAGCCGTGAGCGCCGCCGAGGCGGGCGCATCAGGGGTGCCGGGCGCGAACACGTCGCGCAGGGTGTTGCCCCAGCCCAGGTCGGTGAGCCGGGCGAGCGAACGACCGCCGAGGATCCGGTCTCCAGGGTCGATGCGACCCTTGGCACTCACGCCCAGCCGGTCGGCTCCCGTGGGCCACTGGGCGCGGGGGTCGAGAGCCACGCCCACCCGGTCGAGCGCCGACCCGGCGGTGTTCGCGGCCGAGGCCGACACATCGGTGGGATACCAGGGCGCTGTGCAGTTGTCGCAGCGGCCGCAGGGCACGGCGGTGTCGTCGTCGAGGGCGCGCTGCAGGAATTCCATGCGGCAACCGGTGATGCGTTCGTAGTCGAGCATGGCGTTCTGCTCGGCACGGCGGGCCGCGCCGATGCGTTCGTACCGGTCCCGGTCGTAGACCCATGGTTGCCCGGTGGCCACCCAGCCGCCGCTGACCCGGCGCACGGCGCCGTCCACGTCGAGAACCTTGAGCAGCAGCTCCAGCGGGGAGCGGCGCAGGTCTACCCGGGCCTCGAGGGCCGGGGTCGACAGTGGGGCGCCGCCGTGGGCGTGCAGCGCGGCCAGGACGGCCTCGGCCTTGTTCTGGCTGGGCATCGACGACGTCGCGAAGTACTGCCAGATCGCCTCGTCCTCCACCCCGGGTAAGAGCAGCACGTCGGCGTTCTCGGTGGCGCGGCCGGCGCGACCCACCTGCTGGTAGTAGGCGACGGGGGAGCTGGGGGCGCCCAGGTGCAGCACGAAGCCCAGGTCGGGCTTGTCGAATCCCATGCCCAGTGCGCTCGTGGCCACGAGGGCCTTCACCTGGTTGGCCTTGAGCAGCCCCTCGGACTCCTCGCGTTCGGTGGTGTCGGTCTGGCCGGTGTAGGCCCGTACGGCGTGCCCGGCCTCCCGCAGCAGCCGGGCGGTGTCTTCGGCGGCGGAGACCGTGAGGGTGTAGATGATGCCGCTGCCGGGTAGCTCGGCCAGGTGGCTGAGCAGCCAGGCCAGCCGGGCCCGGGAGTCGGGCAGCCGCAGCACGCCGAGGCGCAGCGACGCGCGGGCGAGCGGGCCGCGGATGGTGACGACGTCGGTCTTTTCGCTGGTCGAGCCTGTCGCTTGGGTCGAGCTTGTCGAGACCAGCTGCTCTGCCACATCCGTCACCACCCGGCTGTTGGCTGTGGCCGTGGTGGCGAGCACCGGAACCCCGGCCGGCATGGCCGCAATGAGGTCGCGCAGCCGCCGGTAGTCGGGCCGGAAGTCGTGGCCCCAGTCGGAGATACAGTGTGCCTCGTCGACCACGAGCAGGCCGGCCCGCTCGAGCAGCGCCGGCAGTTGCTCGTCGCGGAAGGACGGGTTGTTCAGTCTCTCGGGAGAGACCAGCAGTACATCGACCTCGTCGGCGCGAAGCGCGGCGAGCACGTCGGTCCACTCGTGTGCGTTGGCGGAATTGATCGACACGGCGCGCACGCCGGCCCGGGCGGCGGCGGCCACCTGATCGCGCATGAGGGCCAGCAGTGGCGACACCAAGATGGTGGGACCGGCGCCCTGACGGCGAAGCAGCAGGGTGGCTACGAAGTAGACCGCCGACTTGCCCCAACCGGTGCGCTGCACCACGAGGGCGCGGCGCCGGTGGTCGACGAGCGTTTCGATGGCCTCGTACTGGCCCTCGTGGAAGTCGGCATCCGGCCGGCCGACGAGGGTGCGCAGGATCTCGAGGGCGGCGGTCCTGGTCGCCGTCACGGAGCTGCTGGTCACGGAGCTGCCGGTCACAGTGCCGTCAGTCACAGCGCGTCGAGCCGGGCTGCGACGTCGGCCGGGAAGCCTCCGGAGGAGACCGGGCTCCACCTGGTGGGCGTGATGCGGATGAGCGATTTGTTCTGCAGCATCATGGCCTCCCGGTACTCGTCCCAGTTCGGGTGCTCGCCGGCGATGCAGCGGAAGTAGTCGACCAGGCCGTCGCCGGCCTCGGGCATGTGGAGGATCTCGGCCGTGCCGTCCACCTGCACCCAGGCGCCGTCCCACTCGTCCGAGAGCACCAGCACCGAGGTCTGCGGGTCACGTTCGGCGTTGCGGGTCTTCGCTCGCGACGGATACGAGGAGATCACGATGCGGCCCTCGTCGTCGACCCCGCCGGAGACCGGCGACATTTGCGGCCGGCCGTCGCTGCGGGTGGTGGCCAGGAGCATCCGGTGCCGGGGGCGCACGAACGCGAGCATCTCGGACAGGGGGACGGTGGTGGAGGTCGCGATATTTCTGGCCATGCCCTCAGGCTAACGGGGGCCGCTGACAGCGCCTTCTGGTCCGCTGAGCAGGAAGTCCTGGGTCTGGCCAGGGTAGAGCTGCGCTTGGCGGCCCTCGACCCGCACCCTGATCGACTGCGCCCCACCACTGGGCAGCTGCAACCGCAGGTTGCCCGCAGTGACCTCCAGGCGGATCGGCTGCTCCCGGTAGTTGATGCCGAAGGCGATCTTGTCCAGCTGGGTGGGCAGCGCCGGGTGCAACCAGAGCATGTCGTCCCGGATCTCCAGGCCCGTGTAGCAGCGCACGACCATGTCGACGGAGCCGGCCATCGCGCCCAGGTGGATGCCCTCGTGGGTGGTGCCGCCCTGGATGTCGCCGATGTCGCTGTCCAGCGCCTTGCAGAGCGAGGTCCAGGACCGTTCCCGGTCGGCACGGGCGTCCACCCAGGAGTGCACGACGTTGCTCAGCGTAGATCCGTGCGTGGACCGTTGGCGGTAGAAGTCCACGGTGCGCCGGATCAGGTCGGCCGAGAGCGAGTAGCCGAGCTCCTCGACCAGCTCCCGCAGCTCCTCGGCGGAGAACAGGTAGAGCAGCATGAGCACATCGGCCTGCTTGGCGACCCGGTAGTTGTTGGTGCTGTCACCCTCGGCGTTGAGGATCAGGTCTAGGCGCCCGAGCGACCCGTCGTGGGCGCCGTACTGGGCCCGGTACCGTTCCCAATCCAGTTCGGGAAGGTCCTCGTAGCCCTCGAACTGGCTGATCACCCGTCGGAGTGGAAGGGCACCCGCAGCCGGCGGCCGATGGTCTCCCAGGTGTCCACCTCGTCCGGGCGCAACCGCAGCCGGTTCCAGAGCGGCCGGCAGGAGCGGCCCTCGAGCAGGGCGACGGTGTCCACGGCCCGGCGCAGCACCCACGCGGCGAAGATGTTCGTGTACGCGTTGTTCCGCAGGCCCTCGCCGGGGTGCCCGGGGAGGCCGTCGTGGAACTCGTCGGGCCCCATGGTGCCGCCGATGTCGTAGCGGTCGTCGGTCTCGTCGTACTCGGTGAGGCTCGCGAAGAGCCGAGCGATCTCCAGCAGCAGCTCGGCACCCTGCTCGATGAGGTAGTCGACGTCCCCGGTGGCCTGGTAGTACCCCCAGACGCTGTAGGCCAGGGCAAGTCCCACGTGGTGCTGCAGGCCGGAGTGGTCGGGCATCCACCGGTTGGTGCGAGGGTTGAACAGTTCGGTGGGGGTGACGTCGCGCCCGTCGATGCCGCTCTGCCAGGGGAAGCGCGCGCCCTCGTGCCCGGCCGCCCTGGCTGCAGCCCGGGCCTCGCCGAGCCGCCGGTACCGGTACCCGAGCAGCGCCCGGCTGAGGTCGGGCCGCCGCAGGGTGAGTATGGGGTAGACGAACACCTCGTCCCAGAACACGTGCCCGCGGTAGCCCTCGCCGTGCAGGCCCCTGGCGGGAACGCCCGCGTCGAGGTCGGCATCCACCGCGGCCACGGTCTGGAGCACGTGGAAGGTGTTCAGGTTGAGCGCGAGCGACTGGTGCGCCCCGCTGTGCAGGTGCACCGCGAACTCGTCCCAGAGGATCTGCCATTCACGCTCGTGCGCGGCCAGCAGAGAGGCCGGTTCATCGATGCGCGCCAGCCAGGTAGCCACGGCCGTGGGCGCCGAGACCACGGCCCGGTCCCGGGAGGTGCTGACCACCACGACCTTTTCGACCCGCAGCGGAACACCTCGTTCGAGGGCGAGGTCGAACTCGTGCGCAACCCAGCGGCTGGAGTCGGTGAGGAACCGGCGTGCGGGTTCGAGGCGCACCTGCCCGGCGCCGGTGCCGGCGTAGGCCCGGGTGCGGGCGGCCATGGCGATGTGGATGCCCGACCGGGTCGTCTCGACCTCGAGGAGCACCGAGTCCTCGTTGAGCTCGCGGGCCGTGCGCGGCATCAGGTGCAGGTGGGCCAGCAGCCTGTCGGCGGCCACGTTGCGGTTGGCGACCCGCCCGTCGATGGCCGAGCGCACGGTGAGCGGCCCCGACCAGTCCTCCGCCGTGAAGGTGGTCTCGAGCACGGCGACGTGCGGGGAGGCCTGCGAGACGAAGCGGCGGCTCTGCACCCGGGTGACGTGGCCGCGGGTGTCGCGATAGCGCAGCACCCGGGTGAGCAGGCCCCGGCGCAGGTCCAGTTCCTGGCGGTACTCGAGCAACTCGGCGCTCTCCGGATGGAACCAGCCCGAGTCGGGGGCGGAGAAGTCGCCCACGCTGCTGCTGCCGGGGCCGCCGCCGGTGCGGAACCAGAGCGGGAGCCAGTTCGGCGCGTTCACCATGTGTTCGTCGTTCCGCACGTGGGCGGCCCGCCCGCCCGGCGCCGGGCCCTCGGCCGGAGGTTCGAACGGGGTGCGGATGCCCGGCCCGCCGGCCGTGCCGAGGGTGTCGCTGAGGACGTCGCCGACGGCCTCGCCGACGTGCACCTCGGTGCTCAGCGGGTTGTAGACCCCGGCGAGGTAGGTGCCGGGGTAGTGCACGGCATCGGTGCGGGCCTCCGGCGCGGCACCCCGGGTACCCCAATAGCCGTTGCCCAGCGTGCAGAGGGCCTCGCGGTGGCCCTCTGCGGCGGGGTCGAACCCGTCGAAGCAGAGCACCCACGGGTCCGTTTCGTACAAGTCAGCCTCCAGTCATGCCCTCACGCTCCTGAGAGTTGCACCACTGAGGCACCTTGTCGAGGTGCGGCCGGCCAAGCTGCGAGAGGATAGAGGAATGACTTCGCTTTCGGCATACATCGACGACCTCGCGGGCTTCATCACGGCGTCGCCCTCGTCCTACCATGCGGCCGCAGAGGCGGCCAGCCGGCTGGACGCCGCCGGATTTGTGCGGCGCGACGAGGCCGACGACTGGTCGGAGGTCGACCCTGGCCGGGGCCCCGGCCGCGCCGGCCGGTACTACGTGGTGCGGGACGGCGCCATCGTCGCGTGGGTGCAGCCCACCGGGGCGCAGCCCACCACACCGTTCCGCATCCTCGGCGCGCACACCGACTCGCCCGGGTTCAAGCTCAAGCCCAAGCCCACCACCGGCTCCTACGGCTGGCTTCAGGTCGGCGTGGAGGTCTACGGCGGGCCGCTGGCCAACTCCTGGCTCGACCGGGAACTCGAACTCGCCGGCCGACTGGTCACCACCGACGGGGTGGAGCACCTGGTGCGCACCGGCCCGTTCCTGCGCATCCCGCAGCTGGCCGTGCACCTGGACCGCACCGCCAACGAGGCGCTCAGCCTCGACCGGCAGCGGCACCTCAACCCGGTCTTCGGCGTGGGCGACCTGCGCCAGGCCGACCTGATCGGGCACCTCGCCGCGCTCGCCGGGGTGGACGGCGCCGATGTCGCCGGTTACGACATCCTCACCGCCGACACCAACCCGCCGGCCCGGTTCGGGCTCGACAACGAGCTGTTCGCCGCCGGGCGGATGGACAACCTCACCTCGGTGCACGCCGGCCTCACCGCCCTGCTCGAGGTCTCCGAGAACGACGAGGCGATCAGCGTCCTGGCGGCCTTCGACCACGAGGAGCTCGGATCGCAGTCCCGCTCCGGCGCGAGCGGGCCGATGCTCGAGGACATCCTCAGCCGTATCGGCGACGACCTCGGCGCCACGGTGTCCGAGCGGTTGCGCGCCTTCGCCGACTCCTGGTGCGTCTCGGCCGACGCCGGCCACTCGGTGCACCCCAACTACCCGGAGCGGCACGACCCGGCGAACCTGCCCCTGGCCGGGCGGGGCCCGCTGCTGAAGATCAACGGCAACCAGCGTTACGCCACGGATGCGGCGGGCGCGGCCCTCTGGGCGCGTTGCAGCGCCGCCGCCGGCGTGCCGTACCAGGAGTTCGTCTCGAACAACACGGTGCCCTGCGGCTCCACCATCGGGCCGCTCACCGCCACCCGGTTGGGCATCCGCACCGTGGACGTGGGTGTGCCGCTGCTGTCGATGCACTCGGCCAGGGAGCTGGCGCACGTGAACGACCCGTTCTCGCTCTCCGCGGCGATCACGGCCTTCTTCGCCGGGGCGTAGCCGCTCGCTCTACAGCTGCCCGGTGAGCCGGCCGTGCATGGCCCGGCTGCGCTCGTCGAGCCCGTGGAAGGTGACGGTGGCGCCGTGTTGGCGGTACTTGGTCTCCACCGAGTCGAGCACGGCCACCGTCGACGCGTCCCAGATCTGCGCCTGGGCGAGGTCGACGTCGACCACCGCGGGATCGACACCGTAGGAGAACTGCTCGACGAGGTCGTTGCTGCTGCCGAAGAACAGCGGGCCGCTCACCGCGTAGCGCACCGACAGGCCATCGCCGGCGAGAACCCGCTCCACCGTCACTACGTGCGCCACCCGCCGGGCGAAGAGCACCATGGCCAGCACCACGCCCGCCGCGATGCCGATGGCCAGGTTGTGGGTGGCCACGACGACGGCGACGGTGATGACCATCACGACGGTCTCGGGCACGGGCATCCGCTTGAGCGTCGCCGGGCGCACGCTGTGCCAGTTGACGGTGGTGATGGCCACGATCATCATCACGGCCGCTAGGGCCACCATGGGGATCTGCTCCATGAGGCCGCTTAGCGCGGTGACCAGCAGCAGCAGGAAGACCCCCGCGACGAAGGTGGAGATGCGGGTGCGGGCCCGGCCGAGCTTCACGTTCACGACGGTCTGGCCGATCATGGCGCAGCCGGCGATGCCGCCGTAGAGTCCCGCCAGCATATTGGCGATGCCGAGGGCCCAGGCCTCCCGGCCCTTGGCCGAGCGGGTGTCGGTGATGTCGTCGACGAGCTTGGCGGTGAGGAGGGTCTCCACCAGTCCCACGAACGCGACGCTCAGGGCGGTGGGCCAGATGATCTGCAGGGTCTCCAGGTTCAGCGGTACGAGGAGCGGGGTGATGCCGGGCAGACCGCCGGAGACGTCGCCCTGGTCGCCGACGGTGGGCACGGCGAGGTGGGCGAGCATGGCGATCGCGGTGACGACCACGATGGACACGAGGGGCGCGGGCACGACCTTGGTGAACCGGGGCAGGCCGAGCACGATCAGCACTGTGAGGGCGAACAGGGGGTAGACCAGCCAGGGCACGTTCACGAGATGCGGCACCTGGGCGACGAAGATCAGGATGCCCAGCGCGTTGACGAAGCCGATCATCACCGACCGGGGGATGAAGCGCATCAGCCGGGCCAGGCCCGTGACACCGAAGAGGATCTGCACGAGTCCGGCCAGCAGCACCGCGGGCAGCAGGTACTCGACGCCGTGGTCCTTCACGAGCGGGGCGACCACGAGGGCGACGGCGCCGGCCGCGGCCGTGATCATGGCCGAGCGGCCGCCGAGGAACGACATCGACACGGCCAGCACGACGGAGGCGATGAGGCTGACCTTGGGGTCGACTCCGGCGATGATCGAGAACGAGATCACCTCGGGGATGAGCGCCAGGGTGGTCACGACGCCGGCGAGCACCTCGACGCTGAGCGCCTTCGGGCTGCGCAGCGTGGCACGCACGGTGGGCGGGGTGGGGATGGACGCGGTGGCGGAGCTGGTGGCGGGGGTGGGGCGTTGGGGCACTGTGCAACTGTAATCGCAGGGGCCGGATGCGCCGAGTCGCCGATCTCAGCTATAGACAGTGACACTATCGGATAGTTACACTATCCGTATGAGAATGGCAGAGCTGAGCGCCACGAGCGGGATTCCCGTGGCAACCATCAAGTACTACCTCCGGGAGGGACTGCTGCCGGCGGGGGAGAGGAGCGGCCCGAACCAATCGCTGTACGGGCCAGAGCACCTGCGCCGGTTGCGCGTCATCCGGGGGCTGCTCGAGGTGGGCGGCCTCAGCGTCGCCGATGCCCACGAGGTGATCGATGCCATCGACTCCGACCTGGGCCTCGCGCACACCTTCGACGTCGCCCAGCGCACGGTGTCGCCGCTGATCGACCCGGCCACCCTCTCGGCCGACGCCGTTGCCCAGGTCGACGAGGTGCTGAGCGGATGGCACGTGTCACCGGAGAACCCCGGCCGGCTGGCCGCGGCCCGGGTGCTGCAGACCTTCGCCGAGCTCGGCCAGCCCGACCTCAGCGGCTGGGTGCCCGGCTATGCGGCGGCGGCGCTCGCCGTGGCTGAGGCCGACCTCGATGAGATCGACGTCCGAGACGACCGCGAGTCGAAGACCGAGATGGTGGTCATCGGCACCGTGCTCGGCGACGCCCTCTTCGCCGGGCTGCGTCGGGCCGCCCAGGAGCACGTCACCTCGACGCGTTACGCGCCAGGCCCGCGATGAGCACCGCCATGACCCCCGCGCCCCCGGCCATCCGCTGGCATCGCCCGCTGCTCTGGCTGGCCCTGGCCATGGCCGGCCTCGCTGTCGTCGCACTCATCGGCCTCTTCGTCGATCCACGCACGGTCACGGGCGCGCCGCTCTGGGCCAAGCCGCTCAAGTTCGCGCTCTCGGTGGGCATCTACGCGGTGACCCTGTCCTGGCTGATCGGGCTGCTGCCCGGCACGTTCGCTCGCCGTCGTCGCCTGGCCTGGTGGGCCGGCACGGCGGCCGCGGTCTTCCTGCTCGTGGAGATGGTGATCATCGTGGGCGCCGCGGCCGGCGGCCTCACGAGCCACTTCAACGTCTCGACCCCGTTCCACGCGGCCCTGTGGTCGGTGATGGCGGCATCGATCGTCACGGTCTGGGTCGCCGCGGTGCCCATCGCGGTTCTGCTGTTCCGTGCCGACCTCGGTGACCCGGCCAGGGCCCTGGCCGTCCGCTCCGGCCTGATCATCGCCCTCGTCGGCATGGGCCTGGCTTTCCTGATGACCGGGCCCACCGCGACCCAGCTCGACGACTACCAGGGCATCGTGGGCGCGCACACCGTGGGGGTCGCCGATGGCGGGCCCGGCTTGCCGGTGCTCGGCTGGAGCACGGTGGCCGGTGACCTGCGGATCCCGCACTTCGTGGGCATGCACGCCCTGCAGGTGCTGCCGCTGGTGGCCCTGCTGCTGGAAGTCCTGGGACGACGGATCACCCTGCTGGCGCATCCGCTCGCCCGCCGCGGTGTTCTGCGGGTGCTGGTGGGTCTCTACCTGGGGGTGTTGGTGCTGGTGACCGGCCAGGCCCTCGCCGGTGAGTCGATCGTGCGGCCGAGCGGTCTGGTTCTCGCCCTCGGGGCCGCCCTGGTGGCTGCCGCGGCCCTCGCCACCGCGGTCACGCTCCGGCCGAACCTGCAACCGAACCGGCGGACTCCAGGCGGCTGATCCGGGCGCGGGCGGCGTCTTCGGAGGTCGAGGAGGCGCCGAGAAGCACGCGCACCAGGCCGAGCACGGCGCCCGTGGCCCACACCACCGGGAACGGGCTGCGGCGCAGGCCCAGCATCCGCCGGTACTCCACCGGGATCGAGGCCACGGCGCCGGCGAACATGATGCGGTAGAACGGCAGCATGCCACGTCGGAGCGGTGGCTTGCGGATGAATCGCACCGCCTCGGCGACACGGTCGCCGCCCATCAGCACACCGGCGCCGGAAAAGGCGTTCAGCTGCGCGGCGAGCTCGGCGTCCGAGCGGGGCGGGTCCTGCACCCCCACGAGCTCGCCGGCCGTGGCCCACTCCCGCACGTAGGCGTCGGCGCCGCCGGGGATCGGGCCGCCCCAGAGCCGGTGGCTGGCCAGGAAGGCGTCGGTGAAGACCACATGCACCCAGGACAAGAGCTCGGGGTCGCCGGCCGAGTATTCCCGTTCGACGCCGCGGGCGTCGACGTAGCGGCCCGCGACCCTGGCGTGGAACTTCCCCACCCGCCCCGACTCCTGCTCGGCCTGCTCGGTGGCGGCGAAGGTCACGGTGACCAGCCACTGGATGGTGCCGCTGAGCCGGCCGAGCGGGTCCTCCCGGTAGCGCGACCAGTCGTGCACACCCGCCATGGCGCCAGGGTGCAAGGTCTGCATAAGCAGCGCGCGGATTCCGGCGACCATGGTGGCCATGCCGCCGTGCACGGCCCAGGAGGCCGACCCCGGTCCGAAGAAGCCGGCGTCGTCGCCCTTCTCCATCGTGCCCACCCAGGCCGGTCGGCCCTCGTCATTGCCCGAGAGGGTGACCAGCAGGTGCGACCGCCAACTGTTCACGAAGCCCCGGGCCACCCTGCTCTCTGCAAAACGACTCATTCTTCGAACCCTAATCGACGCATCCGGGCGGATGGCTGGGGATGCGCCCCCAAATTCCGTCTGGCTAGACTCCGCTCATGAGAATCGAGAACATCGAGCTGCGCCGCGTGAGCCTGCCGCTGGTGCGGCCGTTCCGCACCTCGTTCGGCACGATCACCGAACGCGAGATCACCCTGGTGCACGTGTCGACGGCCGATGCGGAGGGCTGGGCCGAGTGCGCAGCCGAGGTGCGCCCGCTCTACAGCTCGGAGTTCATCGACGCGAGCGACCTGGTCATTCGCGACCACCTGATACCCCGGCTGCAGGCCGCGGGCGATGCTCTCACGGCCGAGCTCGTCGGCCGCACCCTCGCCCCGGTGAAGGGCCACCAGATGTCCAAGGCCGTGCTCGAGGCCGCGATCCTGGATGCCCAACTGCGCACGGCCGGGCAGTCCTTCGGCGGCTACCTCGGCGCGGTCCACGACAGGGTGCCGGCCGGCGTCTCGGTGGGCATCATGGACTCGCTCGACGAGCTGCTGGAGGCCGTGACCGGCTACCTCGCGCAGGGCTACCTGCGCATCAAGCTCAAGATCGAGCCGGGTTGGGACCTCGCCCCGGTGCGCGCCGTGCGGGAGCGGTTCGGCCCCGAGCTGCTGCTGCAGGTGGACGCCAACACCGCCTACACCCTCGCGGACGCCCGGCACCTCGCCAGGCTGGACCCGTTCGACCTGCTCCTGATCGAGCAGCCCCTGAACGAACGCGACCTGCTCGGCCATGCGGCCCTGGCCCGGATCATCCAGACCCCGGTCTGCCTGGACGAATCGATCGAGTCGGCGGCGGACGCGGCGGCGGCCATCCGCCTCGGCGCCTGCAGCATCATCAACGTCAAGCCGTCGCGGGTGGGCGGCTACCTGGAGGCCCGGCGCATCCACGACGTCGCGGCCGCGCACGGCGTACCGGTCTGGTGCGGCGGGATGCTCGAGACGGGTATCGGCCGCGCCGCGAATGTGGCGCTGGCTGGCCTGCCGAACTTCGTGCTGCCCGGCGACACCTCGGCATCCGACCGGTACTACGCCCAGGACCTCACGGCCCCGTTCGTGCTCGAGGACGGGCACCTGCGGGTACCCACCGGACCGGGCACCGGGGTCGAGGTGCTGCCCGACGTCCTGGCGACGGTGACCAGGTCCCGGCAGGACATCCGCTTCTAGCTCGCAGCCTCTCGTGGGCATCCGGCGCCGGCCCTACGCTGGGCTGATGCCGTCGTATCGTGTGACCATGACCATCGGGGCCCTGCAGCCGGGGGTGCGGCCGGATGCCGTGCTGCCCGCTGCCGCCGCCGCCGCCGCGGAACTCACGAGCGTTGAGGCCTCCGACCTGGCCGTGGTGGCCGGCTCGGCCCGCGCCACCGTGCGGTTCACCGCCGACGACGGCGACCTGGCGCTGGCCATCGGGGAGCACGTCGTGGCGACGACCCGGCGGGTGGCCGCCCCGGTGACCTGGCTGGTCACCGAACGGGTGAAGGGGCGCTGGCTGCCGGTGCGCTGACACCCGCGGTCGCTGCCAGCGCTATCGCCCGCTCCCGGTCCTCGCCGCGGCGCTGCTCCGGCCGGGCCGGCGCGATGATGGTGCCCCGGCGGCCGTCGACCACCAGCGGGTCGGCCGCGCCGAGCACCTGGCTGCGCGCCACACCGTGCCGGTGCCAGAGCGAGGCCGTCCAGGCGCTCAGCAGGGCGTCGATGAGATCCTCGCGGTGCTTGTACGCCGCATCGGAAAGGGGCGTCGGCTCGGTCACCAACCGGTCGGTGGCCTCGTGTGTGCTCAGGTCCAGCGGGGGAGTGGCCGTGCCGAGTCGCCACATCCGTTCGATGAGGTCGTCGCACACGACGGCCCTGGCGGCTCGGCGTTCGACTATCGGCAACGCCGACCCCATCCGCTTGTACCGCGGCCGCACGGCGTCGTAGCCGAACTCCGCGGCGCCCACCAGGGTCGTGTACGGATAGCACTCGAAGAAACTCGACGTGTGCGCGGCGACCGGGTCGAGCCCGTCGGTGTAGGCCCAG